>JBGPJC010000081.1:0-18351 GCA_041485165.1 Terriglobia bacterium
ACTGGGTACACTCTGTCATGAAAAGGCCGCCTCTGTTCGGACATTCACTACGTCTCGACAACGCAGTTATGCCCGAAAAAGCGGCCTTTTTCTATTTCAATCAGCACATTTTTTCTATGCTGGTGAGATATCCGGGCTAGTCCGGACCTCGCCATGGTTTGTAACGCCCGCGTCTCGCCGGCGGTTTTTTCAATTTAAATTGGAGTGCAAAACCGCCGGCACGATGCCGGCGTTAGGCATCGGCGCCGCAACTGCTCTTGGCTGTCATTCTGAGCCCATCCGGCCAGGATGGGCGAAGAATCTCAGCGTCAATTCGCGCCGCCGAAACGCCGGCTTGCGGGCATCGTCGGGGCGGCTTTACGCCGCCCGCCCCCGCGCCAGGCGTTCACACACTCGCCGCCGCGGCAGCAACTTGGGCCAGGATGGCCTCGACCTGGCGGCGTTGCGCATCGCTGAGCGGCATCAGCGGGGAGCGTGGCGGGCCGCCGCGGTAGCCGGCCAGATCCATGGCGTATTTCACCGCTGCGGGGCCCAGCCGCCCCACGATGCTGATTCCCGGTTCGATCAGAAAATACTGCAACGCGCGGGCACGCTTGGAATCACCCTCACGGAAAGCGTCGTAGAGCTCGACACAAGTCTCCGGAAGAAAATCAGCAACCCCCAGGACTCCGCCCACGGCGCCCATCACCAGGGAGGGGTAAAACGTCTGCGTGGAACCTACCAGCGTCCGGAAGCGGCGCGGCACAGCGCGCATGATCTCTGTGACCCGCTGTACGTGTCCCGAGCTGTCCTTCATGCCGGCGACGTTGGGATGTTCGGCGACGCGAGCCACCCAGTCGGCTTCAGCGGAGATGCCGGTAAGCTGGGGTACGGAGTAAATGAGGATGGGTATGGCGGAAGCTTCGGCGACGCGAAGAAAATGCTCGGCCAGCGCTGCGCCGGTCATCTGCGGCTTGAAGTAGTACGGCGTCTTGACCAGGGCAAAGTCGTAGCCCATCTCGGCGGCACGGCGCGTGCGGGCGATGGTCTCCGCGGTTGAATCCACGCCAGTCCCGGCAATCAATATCTTTTCCGGCGCCGCTGCTTCGCGCACCGTCGCGCAGATGCGTTCGCCTTCCTCGCGGCTTAGAAGAACCGACTCACCGGTGGAACCGATCACCACATAGCCGGCCACGGGAGTGATGTTATACTTGGCGACGTTTTCGCGGAGCAAAACCAAATCTACCGTGCCGCCGGCGGAAAATGGTGTGGTGAGCGGAGAAAATACGCCCTGAAGCTCTCTGGTCATCTACCGTCTCCCATCCCTGCTCGCCGCAGCGCGCCGGATCAAACCGGCCTCCGTCAGATCTGCCGCATCGCCTCCCCGCCCTGCGGGGCGGGCTTTTCCGCATGCAGGTCCTGCAGCGCGGCGACGGGGAAAGTCTGCAACTGCAGGGCGCGGATGCCCTGCGCGGCGGCCAGCGCCGCAGACATGGTGTGGACGCAGGGAATGTTGTAGCGCACCGCGGCGCGGCGGATGGCTTTCTCGTCGTAGAAAGATTCCCGGCCGAGGGGCGTGTCAATAATCAGGTCCACCTTGCCGGTCTTGATGGCGTCGACGATGTTCGGGCGGCCCTCGTTGACCTTGTAAACCGGTTCAGCGGCGATGCCGGCGGCCTGAAGCATGGCTGCGGTGCCGCGCGTGGCGATCACGCGAAAGCCCAACTGCACAAAACCACGGGCCAGGGGCACCACACCGCGCTTGTCGCGGTCATTCACGCTGATAAAGACGGTCCCGGAACGCGGCAGTAGCTGCCCGGCGGCAAGCTGTGCTTTCGCAAACGCCAGCCCGAAGCTGTCGGCGATACCCATCACTTCGCCGGTCGAGCGCATCTCCGGCCCCAGGATGGTGTCCACGCCGCGAAACTTGTTGAACGGGAATACCGGCGACTTCACCGAATAGAACGGCCCCACGGCCAGCTCGGAGACGCCGTCGTGCACCGCGACGGGAAGATCAATCTCTTTCAGCGTGCGCCCGGCCATCAACCGCGCGGCGACTTTGGCCACGGGCACTCCGGTGGCCTTGCTGACATAAGGCACCGTGCGCGAGGCGCGCGGGTTAACCTCCAGCACGTAAACGGTGTCGCGCTGGATGGCGTATTGCACGTTCATCAGGCCGACCACGTGCAGCGCCTGCGCCAGACGCCGCGTGTAGTCGCGGATGCTGGCCAGCACCTCGGGCTTGAGTGAGACCGGGGGAAGGACGCAAGACGAGTCGCCGGAGTGTATGCCGGCCTCTTCGATGTGCTCCATGATGCCGGCAATCACACAATCCGTTCCATCGGCCAGCGCGTCCACGTCCACCTCGGTGGCGTCTTCGAGGAAACGGTCAATCAGCACCGGTTTGGACGTGCCCATCAACGCGGCTTGTGCCGCGCTCTCCCGCACGGTATCCAGGTCGTATGCCACCACCATGGCGCGGCCCCCCAGCACGTAGCTCGGCCGCACCAGCACGGGCAAACCGATTTCTTGAGCCACTTTCACAGCCTCGTCGGGAGAAAACGCCGTGCCGTTGGGCGGTTGCGGGATGCCCAGTTCTTCCAGCAGGCGCCCGAAGCGCTTGCGGTCTTCGGCCAGGTCAATGGACATGGGATCGGTGCCGATAATCGGGACGCCGTTGCGCTTCAGGTCCATCGCCAAATTGAGCGGCGTTTGTCCGCCGAACTGAACGATCACCCCTCCGGGTTTTTCCCGCGCAACAACCGCAAGGACGTCTTCAAGAGTGAGCGGTTCAAAGTACAGGCGGTCGGAAGTGTCGTAGTCAGTCGAGACCGTCTCCGGGTTGCAGTTGATCATTACCGTTTCGAAGCCATCTTCGTGCAAGGCGAAGGAAGCGTGGCAGCAGCAGTAGTCGAACTCCACGCCCTGGCCGATGCGGTTCGGCCCGCTGCCCAGGATCACGATCTTCGGGCGCGCGGTGGGCTCGGCCTCGTCCTCCTGTTCGTAGGTCGAGTACAAATAGGGCGTGTAGGATTCGAACTCGGCGGCGCAGGTGTCTACGCGCTTGAAGACGGGAACGATGTCCAGCGCCAACCGGCGCGCCCGCACGGCGTCCGCAGACGTGCGCCAAAGCAGGGCGAGCTGCTCATCGCTGAAACCTTCGCGTTTGGCTTCGCGCAACATCTCGCCGGGACAATCCTCGGCGCTGCGCTCGGAGAGACGCCGCTCGAGGGCGATGATCTCGCGCAGTTGGTGGATGAACCAGGGGTCGATCTTCGTCAGCGCGCAAATTTCGGGAGCCGGCATACCGCAGCGCAGCGCAGTGAAAATCCAGTGAATGCGCTCGGGGCGTGGCGCGGCAAGCTTTTCGCGCAGCAGCGACGGCGGCGTTTCCAATGGGGCGCGCCACGGAGCGTGCGGCTCGAGCGAGCGGATGCCCTTCTGCAGC
Source organism: Terriglobia bacterium (assembly GCA_041485165.1). Classification (GTDB taxonomy): domain Bacteria; phylum Acidobacteriota; class Terriglobia; order Acidiferrales; family UBA7541; genus JAAFGT01. Next base: position 3,428 of record JBGPJC010000081.1, read on the forward strand.
GCTTCCTTGAACGTCCTGCCGATGGACATCACCTCGCCAACCGACTTCATCTGCGTACCCAGCGAAGGGTCGGAGCCCGAGAACTTCTCGAACTGCCACTTGGGAATTTTGACCACCACGTAGTCTATGGACGGCTCGAAACAAGAGGGCGTCTTCTCGGTGATGTCGTTGGGAATTTCATCGAGGGTCATTCCCACAGCGAGCTTCGCCGCGATCTTGGCGATGGGAAACCCAGTGGCCTTGCTGGCCAGCGCCGAGCTGCGCGAGACCCGCGGATTCATTTCGATCACCACCATGCGTCCGGTGTCCGGATGGACGGCAAACTGGATGTTCGAGCCGCCGGTCTCGACCCCCACCACGCGGATGATCGCCGCGGCGGCATCGCGCATGCGCTGGTATTCCTTGTCGGTGAGCGTCTGCGTCGGGGCCACGGTGATGGAATCGCCGGTGTGGATGCCCATGGGATCGAAATTTTCGATCGAGCAGATGACCACGAAGTTGTCGCGCACATCGCGCATCACTTCCAGCTCAAATTCCTTCCAGCCGATCACCGATTCTTCGACCAGGGCCTCGTGAACGGGACTGGCCTCTAATGCCATGGCAATGAATTCCGCAAACTCTTCGCGGTTGTAGGCGATGCCCCCTCCCGTGCCACCCAGCGTGAACGAGGGGCGGATGACCACCGGGTATCCGAGGTTGTCGGCGACGCGCTGGGCTTCCTGGGCGTTGCGCACCAGCTCCGAGCGCGGCAGGTCCAGCCCCACCTCGCGGCAGGCGTCCTTGAATTGCAGGCGGTCTTCGGCCACTTTGATGGCGCGGAGCGAGGCGCCGATCAGTTGCACGCCGTACTTTTCAAGGATCCCTGCTTCGGCCAGCTCCACGGCCAGGTTCAGGCCGGTTTGTCCTCCGACGGTGGGCAGCAGCGCGTCCGGCCGCTCGGCAATGATGATCTGCTCGAGGTACTCGCGGGTGAGCGGTTCAACGTAGGTGCGGTCGGAAATCTCCGGATCGGTCATGATCGTCGCCGGGTTCGAGTTCACCAAGACGGTCTGATAGCCCTCGGCGCGCAGCGACTTGCAGGCCTGCGTGCCCGAATAGTCGAACTCGCACGCCTGCCCGATGATGATCGGCCCCGAGCCGATGATCAGAATTTTGTGAATGTCCGTGCGCTTGGGCATTCTTCGGTTACTTCCGAGGCGGAGTAATGATCACGCTTCCCAACTCTGTCCTGGCAAGATTCTCCGCTTCAAGGCCGAATGTCAGCAAAAACGGCCCCGTATCTGCCGGGTACTTGGCGTGGACCAAGATTACAGTCCGGGCGGCCGGGCTAAGTTTGTCAATCCTCACCTCAATTAGGCTCGCCGCCTTAGCGATCTGCTCGGGCAAGCTGATTTTTTGCCAATTAGCATTTGTAGATAAAAGTTCCACAGCGGCCGCGTCAACCAAGACTTTCAACACCCCTCCCTTTAGTGTTGCAGAACCGGTGTTGACAAGAACCATCTCCAACGTGGCATCCGTGGCTGTCAGTTCTCGGCCCGGCACGGCAACGCCTGCTCCAGCTTTGATAGGTACCCCCCCTAATGTCGCTTCAATCTTGGGAACTCGAGCCAACTCCGCGAGCCGCTGCTTTTGCTCTATCTCAAGAATCGCCAATTGTCGCTTCATGGCCTCGTTCATTGAGCGAGTGGCGTTAACGGAAGTTTGAAGCGCCTCATTCATCTTGACCAGAGATGCGAGGGATTTCTCCTGGCTGGACGCCAATTGCCTTAGTTTTTCGGCTTGGTAGACGCTCTGCTGTTCCAGTCCCGCCATGAGCTCTATTTGGCGGTTCGCTCCACCGATTGAAATGATGCTCAAGTAGACTTCAACACCGATCAACAAAGTGATGAGCCCTGAAAACCAGAACTCAACCTTCTCGGGTTGATTCCATCCATGGAGAAATTTCACTTTCTTAACTGCCTCCTATTCTAAATGGACCGAGCCCCATGACTCTGCTTGCATCGTTGCGTTTCGCCACAAGCTTTTCATCGTGCCACCCAATGCTTTGACATCAAATCCATGAAGTCCTTGAACAGGTACCGGGAATCGTGAGGCCCGGGCGATGCCTCGGGGTGGTACTGGACGCTGAACAGAGGTAAGGAACGGTGCCGCAGGCCCTCGTTGGTGTGGTCATTCAAGTTCAAATGGGTGATCTCGACATCGCTCGAGGGGAGCGAGTCCGGATCCACCACGAATCCGTGATTCTGCGCGGTGATTTCGACTTTGCCGGTCAGCAGGTTTTTCACCGGATGGTTCGAGCCGTGATGTCCGAACTTCAGCTTGTAGGTGCGGCCGCCGAGCGCGAGACCGCAGAGCTGGTGGCCCAGACAGATGCCGAAAATCGGCACGCGCCCGAGGAGTGCGCGGATATTCTCGATTGCATAGCCGATGGGTTCAGGGTCACCCGGACCGTTGGAAAGGAAAACGCCGTCAGGTTTCTGCGCCAGCACGTCGGCTGCGGAGGTCTTGGCCGGCACGACGGTTACGCTGCAGCCGTGGTCCACCAGCAGGCGGAGGATATTGCGTTTGATCCCGTAATCGTAGGCCACTACTCGGAAACGGGGAGGACCCGATGGTAGGGGCACGGCATGCCGTGCCCCTACGGGAGAAAGACCGGAGGGCGGGGCAAGCCCCGCCCCTACAGGCGAACCCATCGGCGCAGCGTCCAAGGAGACGCCGCCGTCGTGCCAGGGATAGCGTTGCTTGCAGGTGACGCGGCTGGCGAGATCGAGCCCGGCCATCGTGGGCAGGGCGCGGGCTTCGGCGATAAGTTGCTCGGCAGATGTGCCATCGGTCGAGACCACTCCGCGCAGGGCGCCCTCCTGCCGCAGCAGGCGCACCAGCGCGCGCGTATCCACATCCCAGATGACCGGAACGCGGTGCTGATCGAGGTAGCGCTGCGCCGTATCCAGCGAGCGCCAGCTCGAAGCGATTCCGGAAAACTCGCGCACCACCAGCGCTTCGATGAAGGGGTGCGAGGACTCATCGTCGAGACCGTTGGTGCCCACGTTGCCGATGTGGGGGTAAGTCAGACAGACAATCTGCCCGGCGTAGCTGGGGTCGGTGAAAACTTCCTGGTATCCGGTGAGGGAGGTATTAAAAACAACTTCGCCGCCCCGGCGGGTGGTGGCACCGGCCGCGCGGCCTTTAAATACGCGCCCGTTCTCGAGAACGAGAAGGGCTTCTTTTGCTTGCGGTACGGTCAGTCGTGTCTCCTGCGTGTGTCATCCGCATTCCGCGTCACTGCTGCGGCATCTCATCGCCGGTCAGGGGGATCGTCCCGAAACGATCGAAAGGCCAGTAGGCGAATACAGCTTTGCCATAGATGGCCTCGCGCGGCACCGGACCAAATACCCGCGAATCATTGGAGCTGGAGCGATGGTCGCCCATCACAAAGTAAGTATCCGGCGGCACGTGCAGCGGGCCGGAAGAAGAGGAGTCCAGGTACTCAGCGGGGACATACTGCTGGGAGAGCAGATTGCCATCCACGTAGAGGCGCCCTTCGCGGATCTCCACCGTCTCGCCCGGCAAACCGACCACGCGCTTGATGAACGACTTGGTGTGGTCCAGCGGATACCAGAAAACCACCACGTCGCCGCGGCTGATGGGTTCAAAACGATAGACAAACTTGTTGACGAAGATGCGTTCCTGGTCGCTCAACAGGGGGACCATGCTGGTGCCTTCAACCTTCACCGGCTGGTAGAGGAAAACAATGATCACCGCGGCCATAGCCACAGCAACCAGCAGGTCGCGCGCCCAGGAGCGCAACTCCTCTCGGAAGGAGAAGGGTTTTTCGGGTGTCTCCAGCTTCAAAACTCCGCCCTCTGTCTTTTCATTCTCACTCGCTAACTTCATTTATAACACAGGCGCCGCGGCAGCGCCAACGGAAGGGTTTCTATGGAGTGCGGCCTGGATGTACAGAGAGATGCTACTTGTGGTCAAAGGAGAAAATGCGAATGTCACGGCTGAGGCCGAAGGAGAAGCCGGAACTGGCATCGTGATGCGCCAGGCCGGCCAGCCCGGCAACATCCCACTGGAATCCGCCGGCGAAAATCTGAAATCCCACGCGAACCTGCGAGGCACTCTCCGTCCCGATCAGCGGCATGTTGATTTTTCGCGTCGAATATCTGCCAAAGACTTCTCCGGCGAGGTTCACACGGCGGTGAAGAGGATAGATGAACGCGCCGCCATAAGTGAGAACGTCGTTTTGCGCGTACAGGCCGTTGGGCGCCTGTAAAATTCCCACACCAAGAGTGCCGAAGGTGTTCAGCTTCCCGAAATGCTTCTGGAGAATAAAGCTGGCGAAAATGTCTGTGGTGTTGAGGCCGATGCCGCGGGCCTGGTTGGTGTTGGGGATCAGATAACCAAACCGAAATGCTCCGGCGGGGTGACGACCGCTCTCACTCCACAGCCGAATCTTGGTGTACATGGCGAAGCCGCCGACATCGTGGGTGGAATTGGGACCGGTGAGAACGATGGGGGTGAGCGAGGCTACCTGCTTTCTGACGTCCAAGAAGTTCTGCACCGCCCCCTGCAACTGGACTTCGACGATGCGGCCCACGCCCATGCGCAAGTTCAAGACGCCCACGGAAGTGAGATCACCGGAGAGGCCGGAGACCGGATAGCTCACGTCTTGCAGGAAGTCAAAACCCACCTGGGCGCGCAACACCCCGGCGGGAACAGTTTCCGCTTCCGGCGTCTGCAAAGGGCGGTCCTGGGCGCGTAGACAAGGAGAAACGAGAAGAAGAATAAGACAGAGGATCACTTCCGGGCGTCGTCTTGGCATGCCCACGCTCATTGAGATTTATTCGCCATCATCCTAGCCCAACCAGTCTCAACTGCAAAGAGCGTAATTCATGGCTGCGAGGACGGCGACTACGGCCGTCTCCGTGCGCAGGATGTTTGCGCCCAGCGAAGCGGGAACAAATCCAGCGTCGATGGCCGCAGCGACCTCCGCGTCGGTCCAGCCGCCCTCCGGGCCGATGGCCACCCGGGCGGAAAAGGTTTCATTTCCGGCGCGGTGTCCTTTCAGCGCTTGCCTCAGGGTGGCAACGTTTTTTGCCTCGGAGAGAATCACCGAGCAGTCGAACCGGCCCGCGCCCGGTGATCCTGCACCCGGCGCGGTTTCCATGGCTGCGCTGCGGGAAAATGCCTGGGGAATCCATTGCAGCGGGGCCAGCGCCGGCGGCCGCAGACGCCGCGACTGCTGGGCAGAGTCGAGCAAAATCTTCTGCCAGCGCTCCGCACGTTTGGGCGCGGCAGCGAGCAAGTCTCGCTCCGAACGGCTCGCCGCCAGGGGAACGACAGTCTCCACGCCCATCTCCGTGGCCTTCTCCAGCGCCCACTCGAAGCGGTCGAATTTGACCACGCTGAGAAGCAGGGTGGTCTTGAGAGGCGGCTCGATCGCCGCGATGCTCTCGATGAGTTGGAAACCGATTTCTCCGCGGGTGACGCGCTCGACGCGCGCCAGCCACACCGCGCGGCCGTCACTGAGCTCGTAAACCTGGCCGGGCTCGGCGCGCAGGACGCGGCCGAGGTGATGGGCCTGCTCGCCGCGGAGCGCGGCGCTTCCCGGACCGAATTGCTCGACAAAAAATCGCCGCCGCACCGCGCTCCCTATTGGAAGATGTCTTTGACCTTGTCAAAGAAACTTGCATCGCGCCCGGTGGGACGGTTATCAGCGGAAAGCGTTTCGCCCAACTCGCGGATCAGCCGCTTCTGCTCGCGCGACAGCTTCTGCGGCGTTTCCACTCGCACGCTGATATACAGAGTCCCCTTCCCGCCTTCCTGCGGCCGGGGCAGGCCCTTGCCTTTGAACTGGAAGACCGTGCCGGTCTGCGTGGCTTCGGGAATCTTGAGCTTTTCCTGGCCGTTCAACGTGGGCACCAGGATTTCGTCTCCGAGCGCGGCCTGCGCGATGGAAATGGGAATGGCGCAGTGCAGGTCGGCGCCACGGCGCTGGAAGAAGGCATGCTCCTTCACTTCAATGACCACGTAGAGATCCCCCGGCGGCCCGCCGTTGGCCCCCAGCTCGCCTTTGCCCGGCACACGCAGCCGCGTGCCATTGTCCACTCCGGCGGGAATGGGCAACTCGATGACGTGCTCCCGATCAACGCGGCCTTGCCCGCGGCAAGCCACGCAACGGTCGCGAATCACCTGGCCCGCGCCCTGACATGCCGGACAAGTCCGGCTGACGCTGAAGAAACCTTGCTGGTAGAGAATCTGGCCACGCCCGCCGCATTGCTGGCAGGCGATGGGCTTCGTGCCCTGCTTAGCGCCGGTCCCCCGGCAGCTCTCGCACGGCTCGGCTCGCGGGACTTTAATTTTCGTGGCCACGCCGGTAGCGGCTTCGTTGAAGGAAAGCGTGATGTCGTAACGAAAATCGGCGCCGCGCTGCGGCCGGGCGCCGCGGCCGCGACGCCCTCCGCCCACGCCAAAGACATCTTCGACCGAAAAGAAATCTCCGAAGATGTCCTGGAAGTCCTCAAAGATGGTGCGATTGAATCCAGCATCGAACGCGCCCCCGGAGAGCCCGGCGTGGCCGTACTGATTATAGACCTCGCGCTTTTGCGGGTCGGAGAGGACGCCGTAGGCCTCGGTGGCCTCGCGAAACTTGCCTTCGGCCTCTTCCTTGTTGTCCGGGTTGCGGTCGGGATGCCAGCGCAGAGCGGCCTTGCGGTAGGCGCTCTTGATCTCATCGGGAGACGCGGAGCGCTCGACGCTCAGCACCTCGTAATAATCGCGGTTGGTTATGCTCATTCTGAAATTCGAACCGCCACTGGGCGGGCGCGCTCCAGGACATTCACCGCTTGGACTCCGGCTTGCCGGCAGGGTGCACGGCCACCCGCACCATGGCCGGGCGGAGCACGCGGTCGCGGAAGCGGTAACCGGCCTGCATTTCGTCAATCACCGCTCCGTCGTCGTGTTCGCTCGATTCCACGCGCTCGACTGCCTGGTGCACGCGGGGATCGAACGTCTGACCGATGGCCTCGATGCGCTCGAGGCCCAGCCGCGAAAGCGCCTCGCGGAGCTGGCGATAAATCAGGTCGAACCCTTGGCGAAAATCCTCGTAGGCCGGATCGTTGTGCGCCGCCAGCGCGCGCTCAAATCCGTCCAGCGCCGGGAGCAATCCCTCAATTGCTCCGCCCAGCGCGCGGGCGTTCTCGATGCCGCGCTCGCGGTCCACGCGCTTGCGATGATTGTCAAAGTCGGCCTGCAGGCGCACCAGGGTGCGCTGCAAATCGTTCTTCTCGCTGCGCAAACGCTCGAGCTGATCTCTCAGACCCTCGGGCGGATCCTCGGTGGATGGCGGCGCAGACGTCTGGGCAGATTCCTCAGGAGAGAGAACCCCGCGAGCCGGGACGTCTTCAGAAGAATCTTCGAATGGTTTTTGTGGAGTGAAGTCCTCGCGCGACAAGTCTGGTCAGCTCCCGCTGTGAATCCGGTTGAGATACTGCGCCACGCAGGCGACAGTGGTGATGGCGCGCTCGTAGTGCATGCGCATGGGGCCTAAAATTCCCACGCTTCCTTGCGCCTGCTCGGGGCCGCCATAGGGCGCGGTCACCAGCGAAAGGTTGGCGCCCGCACCGTCTATCTGCTTGATGCCGATCTCCACATGGACCGGCTCGGGCGCCTCGATGCAGTCGCTCAGCAGCAGGACCAGCTTGCGCTTCTCTTCAATCGCCCCCAGCAGGTCGCGCAGGTCGCCCTGCCCGGAAAACTCCGGGGCCCCGGCGATGTGCGCCGCGCCTTCCAAATATAACTCGCGGGAAGAATCTTCGCCCAGAACGCTGGGATCGCAGAGCAATAAGGCGTTGTCCATCAGGCGGTCGTAAGTCGCGCGGTCCTGCGCCAAGTGTGCACGGATGTCCGCGCGGATGGATTCGAGCGTCCAGCCGCTGTACTTCTGATTGAGCATCTCCGAGGTGCGGTCGAGTTCCTCGGCGGTGAATTCGCGGTCCACGCGGACAACTTTGTCACGCGTCAAACCACCAGTTGTGACCAACACCACCAGGATGCGCCTGTCCGGAAGAGCCATGAAGCGCACGTGCTCGATGACCGTGCGGGAAAGCGGCGGCGAGACGACGATGCCCAGGGCCTTCGAGACCGAGGCCAGCACATGGCTGGCGCGCTCCAGCACCTGCTCGGGAGTCTGCGCCGCAGCCAGCTCGCGGTGGATGCCCTCGCGCATCGGCTCGGGGAGTTGCGCGTCCTGGCTGATGTCCTGCACGAATACCCGGTAAGCCGCTTCGGTGGGCACGCGCCCCGCCGAAGTATGCGGCTGATAGAGATAGCCCTCATCTTCGAGATCAGCCATGACGTTGCGAATCGTCGCCGTGCTGAGCGATTCGGTGTGCCGGCGCGAAATCATACGAGAGGAGACGGGCTCGCCCGTTTCAATGTATGCGCGGACAATATCGGCGAGGATCTCTTTGTTTCGTTTTTCGCCCATCGGCAATTCAGACCTGAATCCCTGCTATTCATTCTAAGTGCTGCGAACGTGGAGCGTCAACCCGGGTGAACCACGGCGGTGCGCGAAGGGAAAGAGCGCCTGAACGGCGAAAGCCGGGCAGGCTATCCGAGGCGCTTTTCGATGGCGTCGGCGAGGGTGCGAAGGATTTTGACGCGCGCGTAAAACTTATCATCGGCTTCGACCACGGTCCAGGGCGCGGCCGGCGTGCTGGTGCGGAGAAACATCTCTTCCACGGCGTCCTGATAATCCTCCCAGCGCTCGCGGTTGCGCCAGTCTTCCTCGGTGAGCTTATAGGAGCGGAAGGGATCGGTCTCGCGGTTCTTGAAGCGGCGCAACTGCTCCCGGCGGCTGATCTGCAGCCAGAACTTGGCGATCACCATGCCAAACAACGTCTGCTGGGACTCGAACTCGTTGATTTCCTGATAGGCACGGGACCATTCGTCGCGGGTGGCGAATTTTTCCACGCGTTCGACCAGCACTTTGCCGTAATAGCTGCGATCGAAAACCGCGAGGTGGCCGGCGCGGGGCAGGTTGCGCCAGAAGCGCCAGAGGTAATGATGCGTTTTCTCCTCGCCGCGCGGCGCCGCAAAGCTGGCCACGGTGAAGCCGCGCGGGTCAAGCGTGTAGGTGATGCGCTTGATGGCGCCGCCCTTCCCTGCCGCGTCCCAGCCCTCCATCACGCAGAGTACCGGCACACGGCAACGGTAGATGGCCAGGCCGAAATCGCGCATGCGAAGATGTTCCTTGGCGATCTGCTCGTCATATTGCCGGCGCGAGAGCTTTTTCGACAGGTCGAGCTTGTCGAGATTGACCGGCCGCAAAGCCTGCGGCGCTTGCGCAGCTTCAGACAGAAGTCACCTCCACGGGAGGAACTTCGGGTGGATTCTGCGACCGGCTGGGCGCTGCGCCGGCGGGCGACGGCGCGGGGCGCTGTGGCGATGCGCGGCGGCGCGTGCGTTTGCGCGCGGCAGATTTTTCGGCAGGCATTGATGCCGCTTTCTTCGCACGTTTCGCGGGAGACTTCGGAGCAGGACGGGCGTCCGGCTTCGCCGTCCGGGTCGCTGCCAGGAAGGCGTCCAGGGCCGCCGCACTGCGCGAAACGGCCTGGGGATGGGCGCGGCGCCGCTCGAGCGCCTCTTCGACGCTCTTGATGAGCGTCTCGAACACGCGCACGCGCGCCCAACGCAGGTCGTGAGCCTCGATGATCGTCCACGGCGCGTGCGCGGTGCTGGTTTTCTGGAGCATCTCCTCGACGGCCTTGAGCCAGCGGCCGTACTGGCCATGCTGGCGTCGATATTCCTTTGTCAGTTTCACCCGGAGCAGCGGGTCGCGCTTGTAGGCGCGGAAGCGGCGGCGCTGCTCGGCCTTGGAGATGTGCAGCCAGAACTTGACCAGCACCTGCCCGTCGCTGGAGAGCCAGCGCTCGAATTCGTTGATCTGCTGGTAGGCCTGACGCCAGATTTTTTTCTTCACCATGCGGTCGCAGCGCTCGACCAGGACCCGGCCGTACCAGGAGTGATCGAAGACGGTGAGTTCGCCGTCGTCGGGAAGTGCGATCTGATAGCGCCAAAGAAAGTGATAGCGCTGCTCGAGCGGCGTTGGGGCGGCGCCGCGGCGGAAGCGGCAGAGGCGCGGGTCGAGCTTTTCGGCGAGTTTCTTGATGATTTCACCGCGGCCGCAGCCGTTCCAGCCTTCCAGGCAAAGAATGAGGGGAATTTGTGCTTGCTGCGCGGCGTACTGCAGGCGGCGGAGAGATTCCTGGAGCTTCTCCATGCGCGCGGAGTAGTCGGGCTTGGAGAGCTGTTTGTCGAGATCGAGAAGTTCGAGCATGGATTGTAAACCTGCCCGCCTGAAGGCGGGCGCTACAAACACTATTCGGCCGCGCCGAAGCTCCCGGTATCAATCTGCGCGCGCTGCAGCTTGTCGGAGTAATCCACGTAGATCGTCTTCCACTCCGAATAAAAGTCCAGCGCGGCGTCGCCGGATTCGCGGTGGCCGTTGCCGGTCTGCTTGGTGCCGCCAAACGGCAGATGGGTTTCTGCGCCGATGGTGGGCGCATTGATGTAGACGATTCCGGTCTGCAATTCCTGCATGGCCTGGAAAGCGTGATTGACGTTCTTGGTGTAGATGGAGGAGGAGAGGCCGTAACGCACGCCGTTGGCGACTTCGATGCCGTGCTCGAAGCTGTCCACCGGGATCACCGAGACCACCGGGCCAAAGATTTCTTCCTGGGCGATGCGCATCTTCGCGTCCACGTCGACGAAAACGGTCGGCTCGTGGAACCATCCTTTCGCGTGCTTGCCCTGGTCGAGGCGATGGCCGCCGGCGGCAAGCTTGGCTCCTTCATTCTTGCCGATCTCGACATACTCCATTACCGTAGCGAGCTGGCTTTTGTTTACGCACGGGCCCATCTGCGTCGCAGGATCGAGGCCGTCGCCGACACGCAGCGCTTTGGCCCGCGCCGTATATTTCTCGACGAACTCCCGGTAAACCTTTTTGTGCACCCCGACGCGGCTGGTGGCCGTGCAGCGCTGGCCGGTGGTGCCGAAGCCGCCCCAGATGCAGCCGTCCACGGCCAGGTCGAGGTTGGCATCGTCCATCACCAGGATGATGTTCTTGCCGCCCAGCTCGAGATGGCAGGGCCGCAGATTAGGCGCGCAGGCCTCGCTCACCTTGATGCCCACATCGGTGGAACCGGTGAAACTGACCAAGCCCACGCCGGCATGCTTCATCAGCGGAGTACCTACGCTGCCGCCCGAGCCGGTCACCAGGTTGACCACACCCCGCGGCACTCCCGCCTCGCTGAGCACCTGCAACAGGTTGTAGGTGGAAAGCGGGGTGTCGGTAGCCGGCTTGATCACCGCAGTGTTGCCCAGGATGAGCGCGGGCATCAGCTTCCACGACGGAATGGCCATGGGAAAATTCCACGGTGTAATCAGGCCGCAAACTCCGATGGGCATGCGCACACACATGGCGAACTTGTTGTGCAGTTCGGACGGCGTGGTCTTGCCGAATTGCCGCCGGCCTTCTCCGGCCATGTAATAAGTCATGTCAATGGCTTCCTGTACGTCGCCGCGCGTTTCATCCAGGACTTTGCCCATCTCGCGAGTCATATCGTGCGCCAGCTCTTCCTTGCGTCGCACCAGCAACTCAGCGGCGCGGAAAAGAATTTCTGCACGCTTGGGTGCGGGGACCAGGCGCCAGGTCCTGAAGGCCTCGCGCGCGGCGTCCACAGCATTGTTGACGTCTTCCTCGGTCGAGGAAGGAAACATCCCCACCAGCTCATCCTGGTTTGCCGGGTTGCGGTTCTCAAACGCGCGGGTGCTGCTGGATTCAACCCACTCGCCGTCAATGAAATTCTTGTAGAGCCGGGGAGCAACTGCGGTGGCCATGGCATATCCTCCGGAATCTGCGCGGGCATTTATACCATGCACAAACTAGCGATGGACTGTGTTCGCGCGGGCAATTCACTGTAGCAAACGACCGCCGGAGCGTCAACGTAAGGCGGGGTCTTCGGATCTGCCTGCCCCGACATGAACGAAATTCCCCTAAAGCTAAACCCCATCGTGGCCAATTGCAGTGGTATTATCCGAGCGTGACGGGTTGTGACGCAGAGGATAGAAGCGATTCCCTGGAAAGAAGCTGAGCCACCCCCCTTGCGCAGGCGCTTTAATTTGTAGGTGCATTTTTTCGTAATCTCTTCGAGACGAATCTGACCGCGGGTTCGAGCCGGTCGAACGCGGGATACCACATCGCAGGAGGCAACATGAGCGAGACCGCCCTTCAGGAACCTCGACCCTGGGAACGGCCCTTCTGGAAGCCTACGCGAGGCAAAGCAGGAATTCTTCTTTATCTGGTCTTGATACACGTACTGGCTATCGTCGGGCTGACTTTTTATTCACTGCCCAGTTGGAAGGTCCTGTGCGTCGCGCTCCTCTTCTCGGCTCTCGGCGGTTTTGGCACCACGGTCTGCTACCACCGGATGTTGGCGCACCGCACTCTTAAGCTGAACAAATTCATCGAGCACCTGCTGGTTTTCGGGGCCATGTTCAACGGCTCAGGCGCACCGGCAACCTGGGTCGCCTACCACCGGCATCATCACTCACGCGCCGATACTCCCGAGGATATCTCCAGCCCGCAGCAGGGGGGATTCTGGTGGGCGCACCTCCGCTGGCTCTACCAGTCCGCACCGGCAGATCAACGCAAGTGGTGTCCGGAACTGAGTCAGGGAGGGTATAAGTTTTGGACCTTTGTGGAAGCCCCGGTGATCTTCCTTTCCCTGTTCTGCGGACTGCTGCTCGGCTGGCAGGGCTTCTTCTGGGTGGGGGCCATCCGTCTGGTCTATTCGCTGCATATGCAGTGTTTCGTAAACAGTCTCACGCACCTCGGACACGCCGAAGAGGGAGACTCCAGCAGGAACGTCTGGTGGCTGGGACCTTTGCAAATGGCAGCCTGGGGAGAAAACTGGCACCGCAACCACCACACCAACGCCGGCTCGGCCCGCCTGGGACTCCGCTGGTGGCAGACGGACATGGGCTGGTACTTGATTTGCGCCCTGGAAGCCGTCGGCCTGGCCAGCAACGTAAAGCGGCCCAGAACGCGATAACCACCTCCAGTTCTTCTTTGACCGCCAACCCGTAGTCATCCTGCCATAGGTCCCGGCATGCTACGCATTGTAGGGGCGGGGCTTGCCCCGCCCGCGAGCCCATAAGAATTTCCAGCTATTTGTGCGACCCAACCCTAGGAAGGCGGAGTGTTTGGGGGGGCATACTTGGCTTGCCCCTAGAACGACAAACTGAAGGAACTCCTCAGGTCGAAACCTATGAAGTTGCCAACTCCACCTTCCGCCAGATCGCCGTTGCCGTAGCTGCCTAAGGCCGCTAGAGACTCTTGAAATGCCATGCTTACTTTGCCGGTCTGCCGTGATGCAGGCATAGTGCGACCAGATCCGAGACATTCGCTTCGCCCACGCACATCACCGTGTCTGCGCCTCCCCAATAGATTTTCACGGTTCCATCGGACTCCGGAACGGCACCGCAGGTGAAGACCACGTTGGGGACATATCCAGTTATTTCCCAAGGATCTTCCGGTTGCAAAATCCACGAGTCGCCCACACCGATGACCTTTGCCGGGTTCTGCAGGTCATGAAGAGCAACCCCCAAACGATAGACCGATCCAGCCATAGTTTGGAAAACGCCGTGATAGATGGAAAGCCATCCCTGGTCCGTTTTGATCGGCGGCGCGCCGGGACCGATCTTCATTGCATCCCAGTGATATGGTTCAGGCTTCATGATGAGCTGAGATTGGCCCCAATAGCATAGATCCGGAGAATAGGAAATCCAGATTGACCAGGGGGCGATTTCCGAATGAGGACGGTCAAGCCGGGCATAAAGCCCATCAAACTTCTCGGGAAAGATCACCACATTCCGATAATCCGCCTGCGTGATTAGGGAAACTCTTTCCACCTGACTGAAGTCCTTCGTCTTGGCCAGGGCGATCCGCACTCCATTTCGCGAGTAGGCGCTGTAGGTGATGATGTACTCCCCCTCCAGCCGGGTCACGCGTGGGTCCTCCACGCCGAACTCTTCATAGGCGGCAAAAGGGCTGTCCTGCGCAGGAATCAGAAAGGGCTGTGGATCGGCGGTGAAGCGGAATCCGTCGGGACTGCGTGCCAAACCAATGATGGACCGTCCGGTGCGGAGATGGGAGCGGAAAAGCATGATGTATTCGTTCTCATGCTTCACGACCGCCGCGTTGTGAACGGTTTCCACTGGGTAGGGGATCTCGGCCTTGGTGAGGATGGGGTTGTGGCGGTATCGTCTGACAATGTCCGGCTTCATGGTCGTCTCTTCCCTTCCAGATCAAAAATCGTCGAGTAAACCCGTTCGTACCCCTCCACCATGGTATCGATCGAAAAGTATTGCCGGACACGGGCGCGGCAGGCACGACGATTGATTTCAGGGATTCGTCCAAGGGCGCGAACTGCTTCAGTGACGTTGTTCACCAGAAAACCGGTCTGCCCATCGCTGATCACCTCACGGCAAGAACCGAGGTCCATCGCGATAGCGGGCACGCCGGCGGCATTGGCTTCGACCAGGACAAGTCCGAATCGCTCCGGGATGGTGTTCAGGTGCAGTAGAGCTCGGGCCCGGGCGAACAATTCGTTTTTGCCCGGCACGCCCACCGGTCCGATATAAAGGATGTTTTGATCATCGAGATGGGGTTTGACCTGCTCCCGGAAATAGGCCTCATCCTGGATAATACCAGCGATGATCAAACGCAACCCGCTCAGACGAGCAACCTCGATGGCGAGATGAACACCTTTATCCGGGTGGATCCGACCGAGGAAAATCAGGTCATCACCGCCGGGTTCCTGAAGCGGGTACAACGAGAGATCGATGCCGTTGTAGAC
>JBGPJC010000082.1:0-17743 GCA_041485165.1 Terriglobia bacterium
ATCGGCAGTCCCACGCTGCCGGAGTTCTGTTCCAGACGGCCGTGGACCAGCGCGACATAAATCTTGTGGACGCGGCGCTCGGCGAACTGCGCCGCGAGGGCGGCGTGAGCGGCATCGTTCCGCGCCACCAGCAACACTCCTGAGGTGTCCTTGTCCAGGCGATGGACAATGCCGGGCCGGAACGCCCCGCCCGCGCCGGAGAGCGCCCCGAAGCGGAAGAGCAGCGCGTTGACCAAAGTGCCGCGGGCGTTTCCGGCCCCGGCGTGCACCACCATCCCTGCCGATTTGTTGATTACAATTACGTCTTCGTCTTCGTAGAGAACTTCCAGAGGCAGGGCTTCCGGAGTGGCCTCGAGGGCAGGTCGCGGCGCGACCTCGACCTCGATCTTCTCGCCGGCGGCAATGTGATGCGAGCGGCGCTGCGGCTTGCCGTCCACGCGCACACGGCCTTCGGCGATCAGCTCCGCCACCCGTGTGCGGCTCAGCGCGGGAAGCCGGCCGGCAAGATAACGGTCGAGCCGCTCGCCTGCTTCGCGTGCATTCACTTGCAGGCTTTCGATTGTGGGCATGGATCTTTCCCGCGGTGGTCTAAACCGCGCGGGAGGCCGGGGCGCCGGCGATCTGCGCAGAACGCTGCGGAGCGCCGCGAAGCAGCAGCCATGTGCCGGCCGCCATCAACCCCAGGCTGACGATCTGCATGATGGAGACAGTGTCGCCGAACAGCATGGTGCGCCCCGGGTCGCCGCGGAAAAACTCGATAGTGCCGCGGGCGATGCCGTAAAGCAGCAGGTAGGTGCCGAACACCTGGCCGGTAAACTTTTGCCGCGCTCCAACCTTCAGCAGGATGAAGAAGATTACAACATTCGCCGTCGATTCGTAGAGCTGGGTGGGATGGAGATGAATGCCCAGCGGAGTGCCCACCAACTGGTGCGCATACTCACTGTGGAAGACGATGGACCACGGGCGCGTGGTCGGTTTGCCCCAGCAGCATCCCGCGGAAAAACATCCCAGCCGGCCGATGGCATGACCCAGGATCAGCGGAGCGGCGTAAACATCGCCCAGCGGAAGAAACTTCATTTTGTTGTGGCGGGTATAAAAAATCGCTATGACCAGCGCGGTGAGCAGTCCCCCGTACCACACGCCGCCGGCCTGCAGCGTTCCCAGGCTGAAGATCTCACCGGGGTTGGCGCGGTAGAATTCCCAGTCCGCCAGGACCAGCCACACCTTCGCTCCGCCCAGCGCACCCAGCACCATGTAGACGCCCAGGTTCCATACCCGGTCGGGATCCAGCCCTGCGGCCGGGGCGCGCCGCTGCGACAGCCACAAAGCAAGCAGGATCCCCACGGCCAGCAGCGTGCCGTAGGTGTGCACAGTCATCCCGCCAATGCGAAATAAAATCGGATGCATGACTAAACCTTGGCCCGTTCCAGCTCGTGATGACTTCTGAGCAGGTCGAGCAACACCAACCCCGCTCCGGTCACGATGGCCGAGTCGGCCAGATTAAAGGCCGGCCAGTGGAACGAGCGGAAGTATAGCAGGATGAAATCCACCACGCTGCCGTGCACCGCGCGGTCCAGCATGTTGCCCACCGCACCGCCCAGGATCAGGGCGAGTCCCGCGCTGGTGCGTGGCCCCCCGGCGCGGCCGGAGAGCAACAGCCAGGCCATAATCCCCGCCGCCGTAAACGAAAACAGAATCAGCATGGCTTGCAACCACGGCGCGTTGGTATCCGAGAGCAGGCCGAAGGCGATACCCCGGTTGCGCGTATGCACCAGCTCGAAAAATCCGGGAATGATCGTCCGGCTCCATCCGTATTCGGTGGCGCGTTCCACGGCCAGCTTGGTGGTCTGGTCCGCCGCCAGCACGCCCAGCGATAGCCCCAGCCAGTGAGAACGCTCGCGGGGGCTCATCGAGAATTCACGCTTAAGATTTCCTCAACCGTGGGCACGCAGCGCTCGCAAAGCGTGGGGTAAGCGGCGCTGGCGCCCACCTGGAGCGAATAATTCCAGCAGCGTTCGCACTTGCTGCCTTCGGCGCGCTCCACTTTCACGCCGAGCCCCTCGATGGCCTGCGAGACGTACGCATCTGCCGCCGCCTCCTGCGTCAAGGCCACCTGGGAAACGATGAAAAGCGCCGGCAATTGAGATGCATGCTGAGCGAGAAGCGTGGCCAGCTCTCCCTGCGCAGAGAGCGTCACTTTGGCTTCCAGCGCGCTGGAGATGAATTTGGACTTGCGGGGCGGCTCGAGCGCCTGGAGCACTTCGTTGCGCACCAGAAAGAGCTTCTCCCAAGCCAACACCGCCTGCGGATCGAGTCCCGTTTCCAGTTCATCGTCCGCGGGGAACAGTGCCATATGCACACTTTCCGGATCTTCCGCGCGCCGCGGCAGAAATTTCCAGATTTCTTCGCTGGTATAAACGAGCAGGGGCGCGACCAAACGCAGCAGCGCGCTGGCGATGCGGTAAACCGCCGTCTGGGCCGACCGGCGGCCAATGTTTCGCGGCGCAAACGTGTACAGCCGGTCCTTGAGCACGTCGAAATAGAAAGCGCTCAATTCCACCGCGCAGAAATCGTGCACGGCATGATAGACGCGGTGAAATTCAAAATTGTCGTACCAGACGCGGCACTGCCGGACGAGATCCCCCGTGCGGTGAAGCATCCAGCGGTCCATCTCCCACATTTCGGAGGAAGGCAGGGCGTCGCGCGAGGGGTCGAAGCCGTCGAGGTTGCTGATCGCAAAGCGAAACGTGTTGCGGATCTTGCGGTAGGCCTCGGCGAGCTGCGTCATCACGCGATCGGTCATGCGCATGTCCGCAGTGAAGTCCTGCGAGCACACCCAGAGCCGCAGCAGATCGGCGCCCCACTTATTGCAGATGTCGTTGGGCAGAGTGATATTGCCCAGCGACTTCGACATGGGCCGCCCCTGCTCGTCGAGCGTCCAGCCGTGACACAGGACCTGGCGATACGGCGCGGCCCGGCGCACGGCCACGCCCAGCAGCAGCGAGCTGTGGAACCATCCGCGATACTGGTCCGAGGCTTCGAGATAAAGGTCCGCCGGCCACTCGCCTTTTTTCTCATCCAGAACGGCAAAGGACGTCGAGCCGGACTCGAACCACACGTCCAGAATGTCGTTCTCCTGCTTCCAGCGCGTGGCGCCGCACTTGCACTTTGTTCCTGGCGGCAGCAGCTCTTCGGGGGAATGTGCGAACCAGGCGTCCGCGCCTTCCTTGCGGAACCTCTCCACCACGTGGCGAAGCGCGGCGATGTCGAGCAGGCGCTCGTGGCAGGCCTCACAGTAGAAGATCAGCAGCGGCACGCCCCAGAATCGCTGGCGGGAGATGCACCAGTCCGGCCGCGTGGCGATCATGTTGTGCAAGCGCTCCTCGCCCCAGGCCGGTGTCCACTTCGTCTTGGTGATTTCTTCGAGCGTACGCTTGCGCAGGTCGTCGTGCTCCATGTTGATGAACCACTGCTCGGTGGCGCGGAAGATCACCGGCTTGTGGCATCGCCAGCAGTGCGGGTAGCTGTGCTGCAACTTGAGCTGGGCCAGCAGGGCGCCGCGCTGCTCCAGCAGTGCGGTGACCGGCGCGTTGGCCTCGAATACCGTCTTGCCTTTGTATTCGGGCAGGCCTTCCAGGAAGCGGCCGTCGTCATCAAGCGGCGCGTAGATTTCGAGGCCGTACTTCTGCCCGGTATAAAAGTCCTCGGCGCCGTGCCCCGGCGCGGTGTGCACGATCCCCGAGCCCTGCTCGAGGGTGACATGGTCGCCCAGAACTCCCGGCACCTGCAGGTCGAGAAAAGGGTGCTGGAACTTCAGCCCTTCCAACTCTCGCCCCTTCCAGCCCCCGCGTTCGGCGCCCACCTGGATGCCGGTCTCGGCCGCCAGCGTCCTGGCCATTTCGCGCGCCAGAAGCAGCGGGCCTGCGGAAGTTTCAAAAACCGCGTAATCGAAATCCGGGTGAAACGCCAGCGCGCGGTTGTGCGGCAGCGTCCAGGGCGTGGTGGTCCAGATGACCGCATTGACGCCGGGGCCAAGCTTCGCCGCCGCGCCTTCGGGGATGACCGCGAATTTCACCCAGATGGATGGACTGGTGTGATCCGCGTATTCCACTTCCGCTTCGGCCAGCGCGGTGCGGTCGTAGATGCACCAATAGACCGGTTTGAGCCCGCGGTAGACGTAGCCCTTCTCGAGCATGGTGACGAAAACACCGGCAATGGCTGCCTCGCAATCGGGGCTCATCGTCAGGTAAGGGTCGTTCCACTGGCCGAATACACCCAGGCGCTTGAAGTCGCGGCGATGGGCATCTACATAACGGCTGGCGAACTCGCGGCACTGGCGGCGAAACGCGACCGGGCTCACGCTGCCCTTCTGGCCCAGTTCTTTTTCCACCTGCGTTTCAATCGGCAAGCCGTGGCAGTCCCAGCCCGGCACATACGGCGCACGAAACCCCGCCATGGTCTTCGACTTCACGACCATGTCTTTCAGGATCTTATTCAGGCCAGTCCCAAGATGGATGTTCCCGGTGGGATAGGGCGGGCCATCGTGCAGCATGTAAAGCGGCGCGCCCGCGCGGGATTCGAGAATTTTTCGATAAATATCGATGTGGTCCCATTCCGCAAGCTGCCGCGGCTCGGTCTGCGGCAGATTGGCCTTCATTGGGAAAGCCGTGCGCGGCAGGTTGAGCGTGCTCTTCAGATCCACGGTATTGGGGGTCTTCGGCAAGTCGGTCATCTCGGCACGGGTATCCCGCTGGTCGCGTTGCTCAAACGGAAACTCCTCCTCCTGGTGGATCTTGGGCCAGTGAAACTCGATATGTTACAATGTTTCTTTACGGGTGTCAGCGGCGCCCGGCCGGACAACCCTTTAAGCGCCCGTGAATCTAACCTGGGAGCGGTAAGTTCTGTCTTTAGCAAGCAGTGGGTGAGAGACGGGCGAGCGAAACACGATGGTGGCTCCTAACAACCAGTTGATCCCCCCGGTGCCCCGCACAGGGGCCGCCGCGCCCGCAGGTGCGGCCGTCCCGCGGCTGCCCCGCTTTCTTAGCGAGGAGGAACCCTGGCTGGCCAGCTTCTTCAGCCGCGTCAAGGAGTTCCTCACCGAACGGCCGGTAAAGCTACCGGCCTCCTACGGACTTTCCGCCCTCGAGAAGAGAAAATCCGGCCAGGAGTTCATGGAAAACCTGCGCGAATTCTTCAAGCCTACGCCGCCGGAAGCTCGCGGACCAGTGAACTCGCGCATGGCGGTAAACTGGAAGCCCTCCTGGGCGACTTTCTGGGAAAACCTGCACGACCTGATTTCCCCGCCTAAGCTTCCGCCGCTCAGGATCAGCGGACCGCCGGTGAAGGTCAAGGATATCTGGAGCAAGGACGAACACTTTGCCCCGGCGCAATCGCTTTCCTTCCTGGCCCACGTTTTGGCGGGACTTCTGGTTATCCTCCCTCTGGTCCAGGAAGTGTTGACGCCCACCCAGGCGAAGAATGTTGTTCCCGTGGATCTGAACGCAATCGACATTTCCCCGTACATCACTAAGATCCCCGCGGGCGGCAAAGACAAGTCGGGTGGAGGCGGTGGGGGCGGCGAACGAAATCCGATCCCGGCAAGCAAAGGCAGATTGCCAAAGTTTTCTCTCCAGCCACAGCTCGCACCGCCCACGGTGGTTATCAAAAACCCCGATCCGAAGCTGGCCGTCGAGTCGACCGTTTTCGTTCCGCCGGATATTAAAGTGCCGCAGCCGAACCTGCCCAACATGGGCGACCCGCTGGCTGGCACCGTCACCAATTCATCCGGTCCGGGAAGTGGCGGAGGGATCGGGACGGGCGTCGGAGGCGGAGTTGGAAGCGGCACGAATGAGGGCGTCGGCCCGGGCTGGGGCGGAGGAATCGGCGGAGGAGCGTACCATATCGGAAATGGGATTGGCGAGCCGGCCTGCGTTTATTGCCCCACTCCGCAATTCTCAGAAGAAGCGCGCAAGGCCAAGCACCAGGGATCGGTTGTGCTCCGTCTGATCGTGCAGGCCGATGGTCACCCCACCAAGATCAGCGTGGTGAAAGGTCTGGGCCTGGGTCTTGATGAGAAGGCCGTCGAAGCCGTGCGCAACTGGCGCTTCAAGCCGTCGATTGGTCCGGGGGGAAAGGCCGTGCCCGTCTGGCTCGACATCGAAGTGGTTTTCCGCCTCCTGTAGGAGCCCTTCCTCATTTTGTGCAACAGATGAATCTCACCTTTTTGTCGGTGTCGCGCCACTGCCCTGCTCCTTCACCGAAGAATCTTTCTTTCAGGAAACATCGCTCCGAGCCTCCCGCGCATCCACGGCCGGGGTCTGGTAGCATTCGTTCATGAGTTCCAGCCGGCGTGCGGCTTCCTGGTTTCAATCGTCCTGTTTTCTATTCGCCGGCTTCTTAGCTGCGATGTGGCAATTCCCCTCGGCCACGCGCGCGCAATCCAGCCCGCAGACTGGCACCATAGAATTCGTGGCCCGCGTCACTCCCGCCTCGGGCCGCTCGGAACCAGCCTTGCGCCAGACTTTTTTCCTGTTGCGCAAAAGTTTTGCCGACATTCGCAAGGAAGCCGAAGAGACCGAGCCAAAGCCCCAACTGGACAAGTTCGTTGACGGCCTGGACATCTCCAAAGAGCTCAAGGCCTGGATAAAGCGGACACATTCCACGCAACTGTCGGGCGAGGAATTTCGACGCCTCTTGAAACCCGACGTCGTCATCGAGGTGACTGAGTTTATGAACGCCTACATTTTGGACAACAGCGTAAACGTCGATGTGGGTTTCCCGCGTCCCAAGTACCGTGAGAAGGACAAGACTGCAAACCCTGAGCGCTACGAGCGCGACCGCAAGGCCTACCTGGATCAGGTCCGCGCTTATTTGAAGAAGAACCCCAACTCCACCGAGGGCATAGAAATCCACTTGGCCGAGATAGACCCCACACCCCTCTGGAATCGCGAACTGGAGACCTGGCGAAAGCGCGCCCACGAGCGCTCCTTCGAGCTGGCGCAGACCAGCCATCTGGTGGCAAAAACGGACACGGATCTGGAAGGGAGAGGCGCTTTTCGCGCCGCGCCGGGAACCTATTGGATTTCGACTCTCGAGCGAGAGGCCATGGCCGGAGAAGTGCGCCTGACCTGGGATGTGCCGGTCCTTGTGCAGGCCGGGCAAGTCACCCGCCTCGAGTTGAGCAACGTCAACGCCGTGCACCACGCAAGATGATCGTCTGACGATGTTGGGATCTCGCCGCTCGGCTCCGGCTACACCAGTGCCGGCGGCTGCTTTCTTCCCTGCAAAAACCGCGGTGGCGGCTTTTACCTTGGGCTTTTCCTTTCTCCAGCCTAGACTGGCGCAATGACCACCCTCGGACTGTGGATCGGATTCCACATCCTGATCCTCCTCCTGCTGGTTCTGGACCTGGGGGTGTTCCATCGCCACCCGCACCAAGTCACTCTGCGCGAAGCCATCTTATCCAATCTCTTCTGGCTTGTGCTGGCTCTGGTGTTCAACGCCTGGGTGGTGCATCAGATGGGGGCGCAGAAAGGCCTCGAATTCTTCACCGGCTATACCATCGAGCGTGCGCTCTCCATCGACAACCTGTTTGTCTTCGCTGTGCTGTTCCGATATTTCGGCGTCGCGCCGCAGTTCCAGCACCGCGTGCTGTTCTGGGGGATTTTTGGCGCGTTGGTGATGCGGGGAGGGCTGATTGCCGCCGGCGCGGCGCTGCTGCATCGCTTTTCCTGGGTCCTGTACATCTTCGGAGCCTTCGTTCTGCTCACCGGCATTCGCCTTCTGACTCACGATATCGAGCGAATGGACCCGAGTCAGAACTTTTTCCTTCGCCTGGCGCGCCGCTACCTGCCGGTGGCCGGCGGCGAGCATGGCGAAAAATTCCTGGTGCGGGAGCAGGGCCGGCTGCGCGCCACGCCGCTCCTGCTGGTGCTGTTGATGGTTGAAGTCACCGATCTGGCCTTCGCTGTGGATTCCGTGCCGGCGGTTTTCTCCATTACCCGCGACGCCTTCATTGTCTACACCTCGAATATCCTCGCCATTCTCGGCTTGCGCGCGTTTTACTTCCTGCTGGCCGCCGTGCTGCCCTATTTTCACTATCTCAGCCGCGGTCTCTCCTGGGTTTTAATCTTCATCGGTGCGAAGATGCTGGCGGAGGAATGGATGCACATCTCCACGGTGGCGTCGCTGCTGGTGGTGGCCGGGATCCTGGGGACGTGCATGGTGGCTTCGCTGGTCACCCGGCGCAAAGACAAAGGGGAGCGGCCGGCCGGCGCTCCATCCGATAAAATGGGGGCATGATGGATGATGTCGCCAAACTGATCGAGCAGCTCTGCAGCGCGGAAGAACGCTTGCGGCGCTCTGCCGCCATGGACCTTTATCAGATGGGAGCGAAGCTGGGCCGCGCCGCCATCTCGCCCTGGTGCGAAGATGCGGATTTTGCCCGGCTTCTTTCCGGGCCGCCGACGGTTGGTCTCGCCGTGCATCCGAAAGTTTTTGACCTTCTTCGGGCCGCGGAAGGGAATCCCCGTCTGGCAGATGTCCCCGCAGACCAGGATGCCCAGGAATTCGAAGTTCGCGTGGACGAAGTCAGGCTGGATATTCTGACCACGCGGGGAGCCCCCGGCGCGCTTGCGCGCTTCCTCGAGAAGTTCGGTGAAGGCATCCAGCAGGTGGAATTTCCGGTAACTGGAGTGGACCGCGCCACGGTGCTGCTCCGCGATCGCCAAGGTGTCCCGCCCATCTACCCGGAGCCGCGGCCTGGCGCGGACGGCACGCGGGTCAATTTCTTTCTTGCCGCGACGCCACAGGGCAAGAAGGTCCTCATTGAGCTAGTGGAAGCTCCGCGGTAATAGTGTTTCGCGCACCGGCCGCAAGTCCAGCGCAACCTCTTCTGGCGGCCAC
Source organism: Terriglobia bacterium (assembly GCA_041485165.1). Classification (GTDB taxonomy): domain Bacteria; phylum Acidobacteriota; class Terriglobia; order Acidiferrales; family UBA7541; genus JAAFGT01. Next base: position 8,905 of record JBGPJC010000082.1, read on the forward strand.
AGCAGCGGCGATTCGAGCCCGATAATCTTCAGGATGCCTGTAGCTTCTTCCGCTGTAGCCAGGCGTGGGTGCGAATGCCATTCGATTACCACCGGCAGCGCTTCGACCCGCGCCAGCCTGGCGCCCGCAAATGTCAGGCGGGCAGCCAGTGCGGTTCGAGTCGTGGCCGGCGTCGACTGCTGGAAGACGAAATTACCCAGCGAATAGAAGATCCAGGCGTCGCGGTAATGCTCGACACGCTGCGGCACGTGTGGGTGGTGGCCGAGGACGACTGCGGCCCCGGCGTCAATCGCCGCATGGGTGAACTCAATGGTCTCCGCAGCCACGCGCTCGGTGTACTCCGCTCCGTCGTGCAGGGAAACAATCACCACGTCGGCGCGCTGGAGTGCCGCGGCCACATCGCGGCGGACATTTTCCGGATTGCGGCCGGAAATCACCGGGTGCGTGCTGTCCGGCGTGTCGTTGCGCAGCGCGTAGGTGTAGCCAAGGAAAGCAAACCGCACGCTGTGGCGCACCAGGATCGCCGGCGAGTGGGCCTGCTCATAGGTCACGCCCGCGCCGGCAGTGGCGATGCCTGCTTCCCGCAGGTGTTCCAGGCTGAAGTGCATGCAGGCATCGCCGCCATTTTCGAAATGATTGTTGGCCACCGAAAGGATATCGAAGCCGGCGTCCACCAGTCCGGCGACTGCCTCCGGGTGCACGCGGAACACCATCCCCGTCGTGGGGTAAGGCGCCTCGCCACAGAAGGGGCCCTCCAGATTGCCAAAGGCGATGTCGGCGGAAACCAACTCCTGTTTCATGCCGGTGAAAGGAATGGTGTAGTCACGCGATTCCTCCATCAGCGCGCCCAGTGACCTGCCCAGCAGGATGTCACCCACAGCGATCACCGTCGTCCGCGGCGGAGGCTGCACAAGAATGGGGATGGATTCATCAGCCAACTCAAATGTGAGCAGACTGGTGCTCAGGAGCAAAAGAATTCCATAAGCCACGAAGAGGCGTGGAAGCACGGTTCGGTTCCTGGCTTGTACCAACAAGTCCAAACCAACTCTGGCGGCGGGCCAACACTTTGTCAACGCGCCAGAGCCTGGTCTACGCGTGTGAGGCACGTGCAGGATTGGCGCCCCGCGCCGTGTCTCGACCCGGATCAAACTCCCGCTCTGCCGGGCCGAAGCTTGCTTCGGCCCATCAAACGCCGTTCGTCCTCCGCCCTCCTGGAGTGCAGCGGCTTGCCGCCGCCTTGCTAAGATGCCAAGCTAAACTTACCCTACGTGGAGCGACACGTTGAATCAGGGAGCAAAGGTTTCGACTCTAAACAAAACGGAGCACTCCCCAGCATCCTTCGCCAACCGCTGGGCCATTCTGGAATCCATGGCCTTTGCCGCTGCCGTCGTGGTTCCCTTTCTTTTCCGCGGCAATCCTTCCGGCCACGACTTCGAATATCACCTCGCTTCCTGGGTGGGCGTGACGCGCCAGTGGAGCGAGGGAGTGTTCTACCCGCGCTGGTGGCCGGACGCGCATTTCGGTTTCGGTGAGCCGCGTTTCATTTTCTATCCGCCTCTATCCTGGATGCTGGGAGCGGGGCTTGGTCTGCTGCTTCCCTGGAAAGTAGTGCCCGGGGCGTTCGGCTGGCTGTCGCTGACCCTGGCAGGCGCCTCGACCTACCGCCTGACGCGAGAATGGCTGCCGCGCAAAGAATCGCTTTGGGCCGCGGCACTCTACATCTCGAACCCTTACTCGCTCATCGTTCTTTGCCACCGCAGTGCGTTCGCAGAGTTGCTGGCCAGCTCACTCTTGCCGCTTGCGGTGCTTTATGCTTTGCGCATCTCTCGGCCCAATGGTGCAGGCCGCCTCCTGGACATCGCCCGCCTGGCGTTTGTGGTTGCGGCGATCTGGCTGGCCGACGCCCCTGCCGCGGTGGTGGCCGGCTACGCGCTGGCGCTGCTCGTCGGCGTCGCAGCGCTCGAACGCCGCGCTCTCGCGCCGCTGCTGTCCGGCGCCGCCGCAGGCGCCCTGGGCCTGGGTCTCGCCGCGTTCTACCTGGTTCCCGCCGCTTACGAGCAGAAGTGGGTGCAAATTGCTTCTGTGATCGAGGAAGGCCTGCGCCCGGCCGACAATTTCCTCTTCACGCGCGGCATCGATGAGGAGCACTGGTTCTTCAACCTGCTGGTTTCCTCGGTGGCGGCGGCTGAGTTGGCGCTCGCCGCCATCGTATTTACCGCTGTGGTGCTTGCCATTCGGCGGGCCCGCGCGATGCCCGCTGGTGCAGATTCCGCTCCCGCTGCGGGCTCCTCTGGCTCCGCCGCCTCGCAACCACCGGCGCGGGAAGCCCTCGTGCCGCTGCTCGCGCTCTGTCTGGTTTCCGGCATATTGATGCTGCGCCCCTCCGCCCCGCTTTGGAACGTCGTGCCGTATCTGAAGTTTGTGCAGTTCCCCTGGCGCTGGCTGTCCATATTTAACTTGGGGGTTGTGTTCGCCGTCGTCGCCGCCCCGCCGCCGAAGCGTTTGCCGCACGCTTGGAAAGCCCTCGCCATTTGCCTCTGGCTCTTACTCGGCAGCGTGATTCTCTACCTGCCGCCCTGGGGGGCCACAGACATTCCTGATTTCATCGTCAGGGTCGAATCGGGCTCGGAAACAGAAAACCTCAACGAATTCCTGCCCATCACCGCCGACAGCGATCAACTCGGGCCGGGATTCCCGCCGGCAACCGTGGCCCAGGGAGAGGAGCCGGAAGAGGGCGTGCGCATTTCCGTGGTCGCCTGGCGCGGAGAAGAAAAGCTCGTTTCTGTCGAGACGCCCCAGCCGCTGCTGGTCGCACTGCGCTTGCTGAACTACCCCGCCTGGCAGGTAGAGGTCAACGGAGAGATCGTGGTGGCGGAGACCGAGCCCGACACCGGTCAGATTCAGGTGGAGGTGCCGGCAGGCCACAGCGTGGTGCGCGTGCGGTTCGTGCGTACTGCGGACCGCACCATCGGCGGCGCGATTTCCGCCGCGGCGCTGCTCGCTGTTGCCGGACTTATCTTCGTGGAATGGAGGAAGCGCTCACCGCAGCGGAACACGCAGAATACTTGAGAATGATTTTGGCTGGGAGGCATGGACTCGAACCATGATTCTCAGATCCAGAATCTGATGTCCTGCCGATTGGACGACCTCCCAGCCGGGAGGCAAACAAAGGGCGGCCCGTAAGGCGGCCGCCCGACTAAACTACTTTAATTCGTGCGGGCAGACTCCGTCAACCAGGAAGCACGGGCGCAAGCACGCCGCTGGTTGCTCCACAGCAGGGCGGCGACGCCACGCAACCCCGGCATCTTTGCGTGCCATCCCCGCATCCCTATCTATGCAAGGCCTTTACTCTCTGGTTGAGGCCGTAGGCAGGAGTTTGCCGGGTCTGCTACACTGGCCGCACTTCCGACTGCGGATTTCCTCCGCTGGGCTGGTTGAAGATCGGGAGATTTTTCCGCTTGTCACGCTACCAGATTCGGATACTTGTGCTTGTCGGCGCGGCTCTGGTCGCGCTGGTGGCCCTGCTGGTGTGGATCAGCCGGTGGCCGGCTGACCCGCGGATCTCCGCCGCCCATGTCGTGCGAGAGAACTTGATCTCCGTGGTGACCACCAACGGCAAGGTCGAAGCCGTGGAACCCTCCGTGCTTCGCGCCCAAATCGACAGCCTGGTGGTGCGTGTGGCTGCCAGCGAGGGGCGCCAGGTGCGCCGCGGTGAGTTGCTCCTGCAGCTTGACGCCGCACAAACCCGCGCGGATCTGGCCCGCGCTCGCGAGGCCCTGCTCACCGCGCAAGAGGACCTCCGCGCCGCTCGCGCCGGCGGCCGCGCCGACGAACTGGCCCAACTCGACAGCGACTTGCGCAAGTCCACGGCGGAAGTCGAGCGCCTGCGCAGCGAGTTCGCCGCGATCGAGCGGCTGGCGGCCAAGCAAGCGGCCACACCCGAAGAGGTGGCAAAGAGCCGCCTGGCGCTCGAGCGCGCCGAGGCCGGGCAGCGGCTTCTTGATCAGCGCAAGAGCGAGCTGGCCCGTCGATCCAAGCTCGACGCTGACCGCGCTCTGCTCCTCGCTGACCGCGCGCGCAACGAAATCGCCGCACTGGAACAGAAAGCGCGCCAGGCGGACCTCACCTCTCCCGTGGACGGCACGCTCTATCTCCTCCCGCTTCGCGCCGGCGACTACGTGCACGTCGGCGATCTGCTGGCCGAGGTGGCCGATCTGCGCAAAGTGCGCGTGCGCGCGTTTGTGGACGAACCCGACCTGGGGATGCTCGAGCCTGGCCAGCCGGTGGAGATTTCCTGGGACGCCCTGGCCACCCGTGTGTGGAAGGGCCGCACCGAGCAGGTGCCCAAGACGGTGATTACGCGCGGCAACCGCAGCGTCGGGGAGGTGCTGTGCTCAGCGGCGAACGACCCGGTCGAGTTGCTCCCCAATACCAACGTAAATGTGCGCATCCGCGTGCGTGAACGCCAGGGAGCTTTGGTGGTTGCGCGGGGCGCGGTGCGCTCCGAAGGCACGCGCCGTTTCGTTTTCCTGGTGCAAGATGGCGCCCTCGGTGTGCAGTCCAGCACCTTGCTCAAGCAGGAGATCAAGGTGGGCATTTTCAGCGCCACCAGCTTTGAAGTCCTGGAGGGGCTGAAGGAGGGAGATAAAGTTGCTCTCCTCGGTGACGCCGACCTCGCCGACGGTATGCGAGTGAAAGTGGTGATGGAGAAATGAGCCTGCGCATTTTTTTCCTGGCCTTTTGGCTGGCCTCGGCGCCGCAAAGCTCACCAGCCGTTTCTCCGCCACCTCTGCAGGGCTTCCAGCAAAATTTTGAGGCGGGCCGCTACGCCCAGGCCAGGCGGGAGTTGGAAACGGAGATCAGCCTGTCGCCCCAGAACGCGCACCTGCACTTCTGGCTGGCGCGCAGCGCTTACGAGCTGTCCGATTTTGACGCTGCCGTGCGGGCGGCCGAGCGCGCCGCGCAGCTCGATCCCAGGAACTCCGACTACCAGTTGTGGCTGGGGCGGGCCTACGGCCGCAAGGCCGAAATCGAAAGCAGCTTCTTCTTGGGGCGCAAGACCCGCCAGGCTTTTGAGGCCGCCGTCCGCCTGGATCCCGCGAATATCCGGGCGCGGCGCGATCTGGCGGAGTTCTATATCGAGGCGCCGTGGTTTGTCGGAGGCAGCAAGGATAAGGCGCGCCAGCAGGTGGAGGCCATCACCCAGTTGGACCAGGCCGAAGGCATCTTGGCCCTGGCCGATTTCTTGCGCATGCAGGAGCAACCACAAAAGGCTGGCGAGCAGTACGCCCGGCTGCTGGCGCTAAAGCCGCGCAAGATGGAGGCCTATTACGAGGCGCTGAATTTCTATGAACGCCAGGGCGACGCCGCGCAGATGCGCCGGGTCATCGAGGCCGCCGAAATGGTGGAATCTTCCGCACCACCTCTGCTCTATTTCCGCGCCGTCGCCCGGGTGATCGCCGGAATCCAATTCGATCAAGCCGAGAAAGAGCTGAAGACTTACATCGAATCCGCGCCCAACCGCAGCGACCTCCCCGGTCACGGCGACGCTCATCATTGGCGGGGAAAGATTCACGAGCAACGCGGGGACTACACCGGAGCCGCTGAACAGTATCGCGCGGCCTTGCAGCTCGATCCTCGCAGCAAGCGATTCCGCGAGGACTTGAAGCGCGTCGAGAAGAAAACTTAATCGCGCCTCAGGGGATCCGGCGTATATACTTTCGCGTCCAAAACAATGGGGTGTACTTGGCCGGCAGAACTCCCAGCGTCTTGCTCAAGCGCAAGGATATTGTTTTCCTGCTGCTCCTCACCGGTGGCGCAGTCTTGGTGCACGGGTATCATCCCGGAATTGAAGACGCCGAAATCTATCTTCCCGCGATCAAGAAGCTTCTGCACCCGGGCCTCTATCCATTTGGGATGGAATTCTTTCAGTGGCACTCGCAGATGTCGCTTTTTGATGCTTCCATGGCGGGGTTTGTCCGCCTATCTCACTTGCCCCTCGAACTTGTGCTTTTCATGGGGCACACCGCTTCGATCTTTCTATTTCTTCTGGCCTGTTGGCGATTGAATCAGAGATGCTTTCGTGGCTCGCGTGCGTGCGTTTTCGGGGCCGCGCTGATGGCCGCACTATTGACTCTGCCCGTGGCGGGAACGGCGGTGTATGTCCTTGACCAGTACTTCGGTCCGCGCTCTGTCTCCTCATTCTCGATATTGTTTGCAATTCTGGATCTTGTGGACAAACGGTACATTCGCGCCGGCTTCTGGCTGGTGTTCACCGCCGCGATTCACCCCCTGATCGGCGCTTTCGGTTTGTTTCTTGCGCTCCTCTTGTGGGTGCTCGAAACGTCTCCGCGCAGCATCTTTCTTGGAGCTCTGCCGCTGCTTTTCGGCTTCGCCCTGAAGCCGCCCTCGGAGGCTTATCGCCGGATGCTTCTTGCCGTGCCCTACTTTTTTCTCTCTCAGTGGCAATGGTTTGAGGTACTGGGCATCCTCGCGCCGTTGCCTTTGCTCCTGTGGTTCAGCCACATCGGCCGGAAAAAGGAGTTGCCTGTGCTGGATCTATTGAGCCGGGCGCTGGCCGTTTTTGGCCTTTTTTTCATCTCAGTGGAGCTGACGCTAACGTCGTCTGACTCTCTGCTAGGCCTTGTTCATTATCAACCCCTGCGAAGTTTTCACCTGATCTACCTTTTCCTGGTCCTGTTTTCCGGCGGTCTGCTGGGGGAATTTGCTTTGAAGGACCGCGTCTGGCCGTGGCTGGTGGTGTTCGTTTCTCTCTGCGGGGGGATGTGGCATGTCCAGCGTGCGCTATTCCCCGCCAGCCAGCATATCGAGTGGCCGGGAGCCGCACCCTCCAACGACTGGCAGCGTGCCTTCCATTGGGTCCGCATGAATACACCGCAAGATGCGATCTTCGCGTTGAACCCGAATTACATCGAGCTGCCCGGGGAGGACCAACACGGCTTTCGCGCACTGGCGGAAAGGAGCCGGCTTGCCGATGCGCGGAAAGATGCCGGCGCGAGCACCTGGAATCCCAATCGGCCGCTCGCCGAGCATTGCCTCGAGCAGGTGGAAGCAGTGGATGGGTGGAAGGATTTTAAGGCCGCGGACTTCGCACGACTCCATCGCCAGTTCGGTGTCACCTGGGTAGTGCTCGAACAGCCCGCGCCGGCGGCAGCGTCCCTCGAGTGTCCCTTCACCAACGCCGCCGTCCGGGTTTGCCGCGTCCCGGGACCCCGGCCCATTGCGCTGTCGCTTCGGTGAAGCACCTCCTGCTCAGCAACCAGCATCCCAACAGCAGCAAGAAGATGGAGACGAAGTGTCCGGAGAAAACCACCCAGTCCAGCGGGGCTCAGCCAGCTAGCGGCGAGCGGTGGTCAAATATGCTATCGTTCCTCTAAGACGCCGCAATGATTGCAGTGAATTGGAAAGCCTTATGAGTTCGATGACGACGCTAATGTGCAATACCCTGCGCTCTGCGGTTCGAGGGGTCCCCGGGACCACGTGTTTTTCGCTGGCGCGCGCTTCAGCCATATGCGCCGCGTCCCTGTGGCTTGTGCTGCCTCTGGCCGCGCAGACCACGGATACCGCTCAAGAGCCCCCGCCGGCGCAGCTCACGCTGAAGGGCGCATTGATGCAGGCCTTGCAGAGCAGCCGCGAATTGGCCCTGGCGCGTTTGCAGGCCACCGTGGCAGACAGAAACGCCGGCGTCGCTCGCGCCCGATTCCTTCCGAATCTTTTCACCGGCTCGGGCGCCGGCTATTCCAGCGGCTTCCCGCAAACGCCGGGCGGCGCCGCGCCTTCTCTGTTCAACCTCGCTTACATCCAAACATTGTTCAACCCGCCGCTGCGCGGGGAGTTGCGCGCGGCGCAGGAGCGCACCAGCATCCAGCGGCTGGAAACCGACCGCACGCGCGATGAGGTGATGGTGCGCACGGCCTCCACGTTTCTGGAACTCAGCAAGGTGCGCCACGCGCTCGACCTGCTGCGCCAGGAGCGCTCCAGCTCGACGCGCATCCTTGAGGTGACCCGTGAGCGCGTGGGCGCGGGGTTCGAGCTGCCCATCGAAGTCACCCGCGCCGAGCTGACCGCCGCCCGCGTCGAACAGCGCCGCCTGCAGCTCGAAGGCCGCGAAGACGTTCTCGAGGCGCAGCTTCGCGACCTCTGCGGACTGCGGCCCGACCGCCACATCGACCTGGCCGCCACCGATTTTGCCAGCTTCGCCGGGCTGGCCGACCGCCCGCTGCGCGAGCTGGTCGAGCTGGGGGTGCAGAACAGCATCGTCCTGCAACAAGCCGAACTCGAAGTCCGCGCCCGCCAGCATCGCCTGCGCGGCGAGCGGGGCGGCTATTACCCCACGGTGGACCTGGTGGGGGAATACAGCGTGCTCGCCAGGTTCAACAACTACGACGAGTTCTACCGCAAGTTCCAGCGCAACAATGTCAACATCGGGGTGCAGGTCAATATCCCCATCTTCAGCGCCCGGACCAGGGCTGCTGTCGATCTGGCTCGCGAGGACCTCTCCGTGGCGGAGTTGGAGCTGCGCTCGAAGCGCAGCAGGGTGGAAAACGACTTGCGCCAGCAGGCCCGCCGCGACAGGGAACTTGAAGCCGGCCGCGAAGTTGCCCGCCTCGAGCTCAAATTGGCCCAGGAAGACCTCCGGGTTTTGCAGGCGCGATTCGATGAGGGACGCGCCAGCCTCCGGGAGCTGGAGACCATGAGGCTGGAAGAGAGCAATCGCTGGCTGGCCTTTCTGGACGCCGATTTTGCGCAACAGCAGGCGCGCATCGAACTGCTCCGCTCCACCGGGCAGCTCGCCGCGCTGCTCCAGTAGCCCGCCGGG
>JBGPJC010000083.1:0-17549 GCA_041485165.1 Terriglobia bacterium
AGGAGCCGCGCGTTCCGGTAGAAATCCGTCAGCGAGAGCAGAAGGGCTCGCCCACCACTTCATGCCAAACCCCAAGATCAGGGCCATCGCCGCGTTCATCCGCCTGGAGCGGGCGCGCTGGGAACAGCAGATCGCGGAAACTCTGGCGATGCTGCATGGCGCCAAAATACTTGCCGAGGACCGCGGCTACCCGGTGGAATCGGTGCGCATCACCACACAGCCGTTTCCGGAATACATTCGCGGTCTCTCGAAACGGGAAACGCTGGCTTTTCTTCACCAGATGGATGAATTAGCGGTGCGCACGCCCTTCGAGCTGTGTATCGGCCCGGCAATGATGCGCGACGCGGACGATCCCGCGCCGGCGGCACTGCTGGGCGAAGCGCTGTGCACGGCGCGGCTGTTGCAGGCCAATCTCTCCGTTGCCGGAGTGGATGGAGTGCATCCCCGAGCCATCCGCGCCGCGGCCGATTTGGTCCGCTACGCGGCGGAAAACAGCCCGCGCAGCCAGGGGCCGTTCAACTTTACAGCCACCGCAATGCTGCGGCCGTTCTCGCCGTTCTACCCCGGGTCGTTTCATGACGGGCCTGGGCGCGTTTTTTCAATCGGCCTGGAATCGGCGTCTGTGGTGGATGAGGTGTTCGAGCGCACCGGCGGCGATGCCCGTCGCGCAAGCCAGGAACTGGCCGAGGCGCTGGCTTTTCACTCTCGCGCTATGGAAGCCGCCGGCCGCGACATCGAAAACGATTCGGGATGGGGCTACGCGGGTTTCGATCCTACGCCCGCGCCGCTGCTGGATGTCTCCATCGGCGCGGCGATTGAGAAATTCACCGGGGTGCGCTTTGGATCCAGTGGGACGCTGGCTGCCGCGGCGCTGATCACCGCCGCGGTCGAGGCGGTGCCGGTAAAGCGCGTGGGTTACTCCGGCCTGATGCTGCCGGTGCTCGAAGACTCGCGCATTGCCCAGCGATGGAGCGAAGGCGCGGTGAGTCTGGACGCGCTGCTGGCTTATTCCGCGGTGTGCGCGACCGGCCTGGACACTATTCCTCTGCCGGGAGATGTGAGCGTTCAGCAGCTTGAACGCATCTACGGCGATGTGGCGGCGCTGGCAATGAAGTGGAAGAAGCCGCTGACCGCGCGGCTGCAGCCGGTAGTGGGAAAAAAAGCGGGCGAGCGCTCCGAATTTTCCGATCCATTCCTTACCAACGCTGTGCTTCAGCCGTTGCCGTAGACGGATTCTTCCCAGGCGCAACGCTGTTTTCCTTGTGCCTGCATCCCCGGTGGTGTAAGAAGCTGACCGGCGTGGGCAAAATGCCTTTCGCGAGAGTCTCCGGAAGGACAGGAGTGGCCATGCAAGCGATTTTTGGTTGTGGTCCCGGGCTGGGACTGAAAATGTCGCGGCGCGGCGCTGGCTACAATATGGCTGCGTCGTGTCTTGCCCTCCTGGGGATGTCGCTGATGACTCCCGCCGCCGCGAGGGCACAGGATTCGCGGCAGAAACCCAAAGTGCGGACCATCACTGCATTTTTGCGGCTCGACCGCGCGCAGTACCGCGCCCAGATCGCGGAAACACTGCAGGTGCTGCGCGCCGCCAAAGCGGCCATCGAGCAGGGCGGCTACGAGGTGCAAACCATCCGCATCACCACGCAGCCCTTTCCCGAGTACATCCGCGGACTCTCGCCAGAGGAGGCTCGGGCTTTTCTGCGCGCGTACGGCGAGCTGGCGGATAAGGAGTCTTTCATCGCCAACATCGGCCCGGCGATGCAGGGCGACAGCGACGATCCTGCCGCCGCTGAGCTGCTGGGCGAAGTCTTGTCCACTACACGCGCCATCAACGCCAGCCTGTTTATCGCCGGCGAAGATGGCTTGCATCCCAAGAGCATCCGCGCCGCCGCCAAACTGATCAAATATCTCGAGGAGCACACGCCGCGGAGCCAAGGCAACTTCAAATTCGCGGCCACGGCAATGCTGGAGCCCTACGGGCCGTTCTATCCGGGTTCCTATCACCTGGGTGACGGCCGGCGGTTTGCCATTGGCATGGAGTCGGCCAACATCGTGGAGGAAGTCTTCGCGCAGAGCGGCAACAACGGAGCTGTGGCCACGGAAAAGCTGACCGCGGCGCTAGCCGTGCCCGCGCGGGCCGTCGAGACCATTGCCAAGAAGGTGGCGGAGCAAACCGGATGGACCTACGTGGGCCTGGACCCCACGCCCGCGCCGATGAAAGAAGTTTCCATCGCCGCGGCGATTGAGAAATTCACCGGCGCGCGGTTCGGTTCGAGCGGCACGATGACCGCCGCCGCGGTGATCACCAAAGCGGTGAAGGCGGTGCCCGTCAAGCAGATTGGCTACGCCGGCCTGATGCTGCCGGTGCTGGAAGACACGCGCATCGCGCAACGATGGAGCGAAGGCGCGGTGAGCATAGATGCGCTGCTGGCATATTCGGCGGTTTGCGCCACGGGGCTTGATACCGTCCCTTTGCCGGGAGACGTCACGGTGGAACAACTGGAACGCATTCTGAGCGATGTGGCGTCACTGGCGATGAAGTGGCACAAGCCACTCACCGCGCGGCTGTTGCCGGTGGCAGGAAAAATGGCCGGTGAGCGCTCCGATTTCGATGATCCCTACCTGACCAACACGAAGCTTCAGCCGCTTCCCTAAGCGCGGTGAGCACGAAGGAGCCGCGAGCGCGAGTTCCTAGTTTTGCGGCGAGCGGGCCAGATGCGCGGCGACCATCTGCCAGCCCTGGGCCTTTTTCACGAACACGATAGTGAAGCGGATTGGGGCGGACTGGCCGGCGACCTGCATCGCCAACGTCCCCATGACCACCCCGGTGTTTTCATAGATGCGCGCGGTGGCGTCCTGCAAGACGCTCTTGGGCATGCGCGCTTCGTCGCTGCCCTGGGGAGGAACGATGTCGTCCTTGTAGAGAATGTTGCCGCCAAACCCGGTGCCGATGAACTTGTCGTCGATCATGCGATCCAGGGCGGGGATGTTGTGATTGGCTTCCGCGTCCAGCCAGGCGCGGACGGCGCTGACCAGATCCCCCTGGGGCTCGCTCTTCTGCGCCGCGGGCGCAAGCGCTGCTGCCAGCAGCAGCGCAAGAAATGTGACGGCGATCGTGCTCAACTTTGGTTTGTAATTCATCTCCGTCTCCTCGGACAGCCACATCGCTGCGAATCACTTTGGGTTTTGACACCGCCGGAGGAATTTTGTTCCCGGCGCGGCCCCGGGGTGGCTCGCGGCCAAGCGGTGCTACCGCGAGGGGATGGTGCGGGACTTCGCCAGGGCGGCGCGGCGGTCATGCTCGGCTGCGAGCGCGGCGGCAGTTTGCGCCACGGATGCGGGATACAGCGCCCGGACCCAAGCGGGGTCAGTCCATTGCGGGAAGCGCGCAACTACTGAGTCGAAGTCGCGCAGCGCTGCGTCCTGCTGATTCATCCGCCAGCGCGCAATGGCGCGGCCCATGACCGGCGAATTCCCCAGTGGGCTGACCAAGATCGCATCGGTGTTCACTGCGGCGAATCGCGATTGGGCATCGCTGAGCGCGCCGTTCTCGAGTTCCGCCCAGGCGAAATCGATGAGCAGCTCGGCTTCGCCGGGACGCACTGTCAGCGCACGGCGCAAAATCGCTGCCGCTTGCGGCGACTTCCCGGCGCGGTAATACCACCAGCTCAGGCGTCCGAGGAATTCCGGCGCGAATCCCTGCGGGTTCGGTCCTTCGGCCTGGGCTCGGAGGGTCCGCGCAGGCGCTTCGTCGCCCGCGAGCAGCCGCAGGCCGGTGGCTTCGATGCGCATGCGGATGATCTCCGCTGCGCCAGCTTTCTTCCGCTGGGAGAGCAGCGACTCGATCTCCGCGGCGCCACGCAACGGCGAGCCCGCGGCGCCCAGCGCGTCCGCGTAGTCGAAGAGATACGCTTCCGAGCCGGGGCTCATCTCCGCAAGTTTCCGGTAAGCAACGGCCGCGCCGGAAAAATTCGCCCGCGCGAACTCAGATTCCGCCAGGACGACCATCATCGGCTGGGCATCTTCCTTGTCGGTGAAGAGCGCCAGCGTAAATGCCGAGAGTTTCGCCGCGCGCTCATATTTGAAAGACTTGAAAGCCTGGCTGGCCAGCGTTTCCGCGTAGGTCTTCACTTCTCCGATATTCGCGGGATACATGGCGCGGATCTTGCGCGTGGTCTCTGTCGCGCCGGTGAAGTCGGAGGACTGGAGCTGCGCCCGCGCCAGGAGGTTGAGCGTTTCGGGGTGATCGGGCTGAAGCTCGAGGGCGTGATGCGCCAGCTTGGCGGCCTCTTCGCCGTGGAAGTCTTCCAAGGCCTTGCGGGCAAGCGCGTCGGCGAATTGCCGCACGCCGTCGGCGTCCTGCGGATGCGGCCCAACGAGCTTGCGGTAGGTTGCGACCGCGACATCGTAGTCTCCCAACGCGAATCGTGCTTCCGCGAACGCGCGTTGCGCTCCGGCGTCATCCGGCTGAAGGGCCAGCGCCTGCGCCGCCAGCAACACCGCGCGGGAATAGCGCTTCGCCCCCACCTGCCGCCGCGCGCGCTCGCGAAGGAAGACGTAGGAAAACTCGAGCGGGCGGCGCGAGGGCCAGGTCTGCCCGGGCTGGGAAAAGCGGCTGCGGATCTGCTCGACGCGCTCGGCGGACAGGGGGTGCGAGCGGAAGTATCCGGCCAGGACTGCGTTGGCCATAGTGGAAAGCTCTTCCTGAGGGTTGCGTGCTGGCGCGGTGTTCTCCTGCCAGAGCCGGCCGAACTCGCTGAACAGCGCAATAATCTCCAGCGGCGAATATCCCGCGGCGGCGGCCAGGCTGGCGCCTTCGCGGTCGGCTTCCAGCTCCTGGTCTTTGCTGTAGCCGGCCATGAAGATCTCCACGGGGATGGCAGCCAGCGCGCCCAGCGGCAGCTTGCGCAGCGCGGCCTCCACTTGCAGGCGCTCGGCGCAGTGGTAGTGGTCAATGTGCTCAATCTCGTGGCCCAGGACTCCAGCGAGCTCGTCTTCGCTGTGCATCAACGCCATCAGGCCGGCACCGACAAAGACGTGACCTCCCGGCAGGGAAAACGCGCTGATGAAGTCGTGATCCGGGATGTAATGGAACCGGTAAGGCAGCCGACGCTTCGCCCGCGGCGCCAGCCGGCCGCCAACCTTACGGACGTACGCTTCAATTGCCTCTCTTTCCGCATCCGGCCGGTCCGGGTTCTGCGCTGTTGAGTAATAACGGGCGATCTGGTCCCCGATGACCACCTCTTCGTTGTCCGGGATTCGTTTGAACGAGACGGGCAAGCGCGTCAGCTCGCGTTGCGTGTCGGCCAGGAAGTACAGCAGCGGCGCGGGGCTCACCGGAGCGTCGGCCTTGCGCACTTCGCTCAGGACCAGCCCGGCGATGGCCAGCAGAAGCGCGGCGAGGAATAGGATGCGTTGGCTCATAAATACTGGCGAATCTTCTCCCGATGCCGCGAATAAAGAACCGAGACGCCAAGCAGCGACGCTCCGAGCACGATAAAGCTGATGGAGCGGTCGCGCAGGCTGAGCTCCCAGATATCCACCAACGCAATCTTGGCCACGCAGATCAGCAGCAAGGCGAGCCCCGCCAGGCGATAACTTCGCTCGCCGACTTTCAGCGCGCAGAGGAACACCACCACGGCTTCGAGGCCCCAAGCCATGGTCACCATGCCGCGGCGCATCTCTGCGGAGAGCAGAAGCGCAAGGAGCAGCACCGGGATAAAGAACAGCGCCTGCTCCGGCCGGGCGAAGAGCGCGCGGAACAGGCGCACCATCCGGCCCCGGCTGGCGTCACGAGGCGAGGTGTCGCGCAGGCGGAAGGCGAACGGCAGTGACGCACAGAGCAGCGCCACCGTCGCACCCAGACAGATCCACCGGCTGTAGCCCAGCGGCGGGGTGAAGTAACTCCGCTCGTAGATATTGTGTAGCGCGCCGCGGAAGAGCACGCCGAGGGCGAGGACTACGCCCTGCCGCAGGAAGACGCGCCGCTTCGTTCTCCACGCCAATGCCAGCAACGCCACCACGAGCGCCGACCACGCCGCGGCGACCCAGTCAAGCTGCGCCTCGAAGCGCAGCAGCGCGGCCAGCGACAGAGTTCCCAGGTATGGCAAGATGCGCGGCGCGCGGATCCAGCGGTCAAAGCCCAGGAAGTCGGCATCGCTTTCTTCCAGCTTTTCGTACACGGCGTAGAGAATCACCGCCAGCGGCAGGACGGTGTAGACGCGCGGGCTCAGCTCGCCCGTCGAGCCGGCGGCGTTCAGGTTGACGTAGAAAATGCGCAGGAAGCTGAAACAGAGCGCCACGTAGGCTTGCAGGCGGAGCTGCAGCGCCTGCCGGCGGAATCCCAGCTCGAACAGCACCAGGCCAAACGCCGCCCAGCCCAGCGCCACACTGGGAGTGCGCAGCTCGTACCACATCAGCAGCGTGACCAGGCCGGAAGCCGTCCAGGTGAACGCTCCGGGCATGTGCCGCGTGCGCAGTAGGCCGGCGGCCTCGCTCCACCGCGAGGAGAGATACAGCATCGCGGCCACCAGCGCGACGGTGAGCAATCGCAGCCCGAAGTCGTGGTGACCGACCTGGTAGGTCTGCGTGGTGTGGAAGTTGACGAACAGCACGCGGAGAAAGGCCAGGGCCGCAAGCGCGTCAGCCTGTAAGGTAAGCTCGCGCAGGTCCACGCGGCGCCCCAACCAAGCCAGCAGCGCGGAGACCACCATCCACACCACCGCGCACCACACGTAGGGCAGCGCAACGTACACCCCTGCGAATCCCACCAGGGCGGCGAGCCACGAAACCACCGTCGCGGCGAAGCGGTCAATCTGCGTATCAAAGAGTTCCGGCCGGCGCCGCGGCACGAGGTGCGCGTTGACGTAGAAGACCACTGCCGCAATCCCACAAATCAGGGCCATCGAAAGGTGCAGGCGGTAGGTGGCGCCGTCGAACCGCTCGCCCATCACCCGTGCTGCCTGAATGGAGACGAGCTGGATGGCCACGACCACGCTAGTGAACATTCCCAGGCGGCGGAAGACCGCTTCGCGGGTGACCATGCCGGCGATGAACAGCGCCTCGAGTCCGGCCAGCCAAATGATGGATACGTTTTCGGGCGCGTAGTGCGTGGGGAAGGCTGCGAGAAGCAGCACAGTGCCGAGGCAAGTCAGGATGACAAACGCCTTTTGCCGCCGCCGCGTGAAAGGCAACTGGCCCAATATGAACTCGACCCCGCCGACAACCAGCAGGAACCTGTAGGCCAACTCGGGGTACACGGATTGGTACCGCGCCAAAGCCAGGAGCAGAAAAGTGTTCAGCAGGGCGGCGACGGTGGAAACGTTTTCGTCTTTCGGCGCCTGACGCAAGAGGTAGGAGGCACGAAATACCGCCCAGTAGAGCACCAGGAAGGCGATGCTGGCGCGAAACTCTGGGAACGGCCGGTGATGTCCGCCCATGGGTTCAATGATGTGCGACACCCAGTAAAAATGGCTCAGGTAGGTGGCCAGGATGCCGAACACTTCTATCTCGTACCACTGCATGCGCACGGAAATCACCGCCACACCGGCGGCCAGCATCAGGCCCGCGCTCAGGCTGTAGACGCCGCTCTCGCGGTTGAGGCTGATGGTTGAAAACGCCAGAAGAAACGCCAGGCCAGTGACCACTTCCGAGCGGTAGCGCAGCGTGTGCGCCACCATCGCCGCGGCGACCAGCATCATCAGCACCAAGTCGGCGCCCATGGAAACCCATTGCAGCCGCGCCGCGGGAATGTGGTAGATCGCGTAGGTGACGAAAAACAGCAGAGGCCATGCGCCGGCGATGGCCGCGCGCGCGGGCAGGTGGTAGCGGTCGGTGCGCTCAAAATAAATGCCGACAGCCAGCAGCGCCAGGCCCACCGAATAGCCGACGAGCACCTTGCCCGCCGGGCCCAACTCCTTGAGCTGCCAGACCAGGAAGAAGGCGATGCCCAACACGAGAACGCTGATGCCGAGCTTGCTCAGCCAGTTGGTGCCCAGCATCTCTTCGATTTCGAGCAGCTTCTTCAGCCGTTCGCCCAGGGAGAGTCCCGCCGCAGCGCCAGGAAATGTTTTTGCCAATCGCGGCGGGTAAGACGATCTGGGCGCGGCCTCCCGAACGGGAGGAGGCTCGGCAACGACCCCGCGTGCCACGACTTGGGATGGAGCAGGTGCGGGTGGAGCCGGAGCAGGAGAAACTGTGGCGGGGGTGGGAGTTGGTGAAGGAGCTGCGAGAGTCGCCGCGGGCGCTGTTGGCGCCGAGGCGGGAGGAGCCTGTAGACGGCCTATGGCGGCCTCGATTTCCGTGAGGCGCGAACGCAAGTTCGTTTCCAGGCCATCGAGCCTCTTCTCGATGTTCTCCAGCCGCTGGCGCGCCTTCCGGCCCCGCCGGAAGAGCCACACCAGCCAGCTCAGCAGGAGAAATCCGGTGAAAAAGACGAAGGCAGGATAGCCCGCTCCCGCCTCAGACATTCCCCAGTAGACGAAAACCACGCACGCGAAGAACGCCAGGAGCGCTTTGGTCTGCTTCTTCACCGATTCCCCGGAATCTGCGTGGAGAGTCTAATACCAAACAAGGCAATTGCGGCGAGCGGATGAAAATAAATGGAGAGGATTACGAAGCGCGGGCAAGAGGCGGCGCGCGGCACGCCCGGCGGTCAAAATTCGAGGTGCAGGCGCACACCGGGGACCAGCACCGGGCAGCGGGTCCACCCCGGCGAGGAAGGCGCGGACGGCTTCGAGGTAGTCGCCCATGTTGGCGTGGTTGACGTAAGCAAGCAGGCGCGCCACACTTTCACGCTGGCGCAGGACGTTCCCGTTCAGTAGTGGTGACTGAAGTTGGTGACCGCGCGGCGCGGAACGATTTTCTACCCTCAGGCAACCTACATCCCATTGCGCTAGAATGACTGCGGAGAGGGACGCATGCATCTGAAGAATCCAATGCACAATGCCGTCGTCTTTCTTGCCGGTCTGGCACTGCTGGTTCCTCCGGCCGCGGGGCCGAGCCGGGGAGAAAATGGACACGCACGGCGAGAGGGGGGCGCAGCCGCGACCATGCCGCTGGCTCCGCAAATTCTGGTCGGCGCTGGGGACATCGCCGGTTGCACGGACCTTTCCGGCGCCGAGGCCACAGCCAAGCTGATCAATGGCATCCCCGGAACGGTTTTCGCCGCCGGCGACCTGGCCTACGAAAGCGGCACTGCCGCAGAGTTTATGCGCTGCTATGGCACTACCTGGGGGCACCATAAATCGCGCACGCGTCCCACGCCCGGCAACCACGAGTACGCGGCCACGGACGCGGCACCATATTTTAATTACTTCGGCGCAGCGGCCGGCGAGCAAGGCAAGGGTTACTACAGCTACGAACTAGGGGCGTGGCACATCGTGGTCATCAACAGCAACTGCAAGTACATCGGCGGCTGCGGTCCGGGCTCGCCTCAGGAGAAATGGCTCCGCCAGGATCTGGCCGCGCACCACTCCGCGTGCACGCTGGCCTATTGGCACCACCCCCTGTTCAGCTCCGGGGCGATCCCCTCGCATGCCCGGACTACGGCCATGCGGCCCATCTGGCAGGCGCTCTACGAAGCGCATGCCGAAGTGATCATCAACGGCCACGAGCACTTCTACGAGCGCTTTGCCCCGCAGGACCCCGGTGGCAACGCCGACGCGCCGCATGGCATCCGCGAATTCGTTGCCGGCAGCGGCGGAAGGGATCATGGGATATTCGGTTTCACCCAACCCAACAGCGAGGTGCGCAACAGCAACACCTTTGGCGTGCTGAAGCTCACGCTGCGCGCCACGGGCTACGACTGGCAGTTCATTCCGGTACCTGGCAAGACCTTCACGGATTCCGGCAGCGGCACCTGCCACTAACCTTCGTCTTCCCCACCGAGCTGCGTACGGTGCTGCCCAGCAGGGCAGCGCTACATTTCAAGCCTGGCAGAGTACCGGAGCGGTTCCAGGCCTTGACAGAGTCATGTAACATCTGTTACAAGCATATGGAACGTATGATACGGAGAGTAAAAAAGGCATGAATGCACCCACCCTGACTCCGCAAGCGACCCCCGCGCCGGCATGGCTCCTCCTGGTGCATCAACTGCCTACCCAGCCTTCCAATGTCCGCGTAAAAACCTGGCGCCGCCTGCAAAAACTCGGCGCCATGCCGTTCAAGAACTCCGTCTACATCCTGCCCAACACCGCTCAGGCGCGCGAGGACCTGGAGTGGATGAAGGCGGAGATCGTGGCCATGAAAGGCGAGGCGGCGGTATTCGCCGCCGACAGCGTGGATGGCCACGCGCACGAAGAGGTGGTGGCGTCGTTCCGCGCCGTGCGGCAACGGGACTTTGCAGCCATCCGCGGGGAGACGGTCAAGTTGCTGCGTGGGCGTGCGACCGACCGGGCGCTGCCAACGCCACTGCGTCAGCGTCTGGAGCGCGCCGCGCGCGCGCTGCGCCAGCGCTGGACGGAGACGGCGGCCATCGATTTCTTCGCTGCTCCGGGCGGAGAAGACGCGCTGGCATCCCTGGAGACTTTGGAACGCATGCTGGCGCCTGAAGTGCGCGCTGCGGAGACGAGAACAGACGATGGGAGTCCATTAATGAGTAAGGATTTTCAGGGTCGAACCTGGGTCACGCGGCCGCGCCCAGGGATTGACCGCATGGGATCGGCGTGGCTGATCCGCCGTTTCATCGATCCGTCGGCCGAATTCCGCTTCGCGGAAAAGCCCGAAGCCGCCTCGGACGGCGTGCCGTTTGACATGTATGGCGTCGAGTTCAGTCATCACGGCAATGCCTGCACGTTCGAAACGCTGGTGAAGCGCTTCCGCGTCACCCAGCCTGCCGTGCAATGGCTGGGGAAGATCGTCCATGACCTCGATTTGCGCGATGAGCGTTATGCGCTGCCCGATGCGCCGGTGGTTGGGCGGCTGGTGGACGGGCTGCGCCAGATTGTGCCGGATGATGCCGAGCTGCTCGAGCGCGGCATGACTCTGTTCGAGGCGCTTTACCGGTCTTACTCCGGCGACGTTGCTGCTCGAAAAAGCGCGTCGAAGCAGCGCGCCCGGCGCAAGGCGCTGAAGTAACGCGGAGGATTTTACAGCGATGGACCCGGGCAAAACATCAGCGGGAGACGAAGCGGCGGCCGCCCCGTCTTTGCGGCAGATGGCGGGCTACTTCCTGCGCCTGGGAGCATTGGGGTTTGGCGGGCCGGTGGCCCTGGCCAACCACGTGCGCCGCGACCTGGTCGAGGCGCGTTCCTGGCTCAGCGAGGCGGAATACGATTCCGGCCTGGCCATTGCCGCGGCGTGTCCCGGTCCATTGGCCTACCAGTTGGGCGTCTATTGCGGTTACGTGCGCCACGGAATTTCCGGAGGACTGGCGGTGGCGTTCACCTTCGGTCTGGCGCCGTTTCTCATTGTCCTGGCGGCTGCAGTGGCTTACACGCATTTCGCGGACAACTGGCAGCTCCGCGGCCTTTTCTACGGCATCGGGCCGGTGGTGGTGGCCCTGATCCTGAAGGCGTGCTGGAACCTGGGCAGAAAAACGCTTCGCCGGGAAACTGCCGCGTGGTCATTTGCGTTGATCGCTTGCGCGATCACCGTAGTCGTTCAAAAGGAGCTGACCGCGCTGTTCATCGTCGCCGGCGTGCTGGGGATGTTTGTTTTCGGCCGCGGTGAAACGCCTCCTGAAGCTCCTACAGCGAGAGCGGAAAATATTCCCGCGCGGCGGATCGGCGGCGCGGCGTTGGTGGTGGGCCCGGCATTCGCGTCGTCCGCCGGCGTGACACTGAAACTTTTCCTCTTCTTTCTCAAGACCGGTTTGCTGGTGTTTGGCAGCGGGCTGGTGATTGTGCCTTTCCTGAAAACCTACGTGGTGGACCAATACCACTGGCTCGGGAACCGCGCCTTCCTCGACGCTGTGGCCGTGGGCATGATTTCGCCCGGGCCGGTGGTCATCACCGCCACGTTTGTTGGTTATCTGGTGGGGGGATTCTCGGGAGCAGTGGCGGCAACAGTCGGCATCTTCACTCCCGCGGTCCTTTTCACCGTTCTGGCGACTCCGCTGCTGCTGCGCTATGGCCGCAACCCGCGGCTGGCGGGTTTTGTCCGCGGCGTTACCGTGACCGTAGTCGGCGTGCTGGCCGGGACTACTTATCTTGTGGCGCGGACGGCGGTGGGGGACTGGCTGACGGCAGCGGTGGCCGTGGTCAGCCTGGCGTTCCTCTTCCTGCGCAAGAGCGTGCCCGATCCGCTCCTGGTGGCCGCCGGAGGAGTTATCGGGCTGATCGCCTATCCGGCCATCCGCCCGGAATGGTTGTTGCGATAGAGGAGCAGAGCCCTTGGACCGAAGGAGCACGGAGATGCAAGAGCGGGCCCGGCGAATTCTTCTGATCAGCAATTCCACGCTCCACGGGTCCGGTTATCTGGACCACTGCGCGGAAGAAATTCGCGATTTTCTGGGCGAGGTGAGGAGTGTGCTGTTCGTCCCCTTTGCCCTCTATGACCGCTCGGCCTATGCCGCCAAGGCGCGGGAGCGTCTGGCCGCCATGGGATTTGCCCTCGAGTCGGTCCACGACGTCGCCAACATGCAGCGAGCGGTGGGCGACGCGGAAGCGATTTTCATCGGCGGGGGAAACACTTTCCGTCTTCTGAAATCGCTCTATGACAGCGACCTGCTGGATGCCATCCGCCGCAGGGTCGCTCAGGGCGCGCCTTTTATCGGCTCGAGCGCGGGGTCCATCGTGGCCGGGCCGAGTCTCAAGACCACCAAGGACATGCCGGTTGTCGAGCCGCCTTCCTTTGCGGCATTGCACCTGGTGCCATTTCAGATCAGCCCGCACTATCTCGACCCTGATCCTCACTCGAAGCACATGGGCGAGACCCAGGAAGAGAGAATCCTGCAGTTCCTCGAAGAAAACGACGCTCCCGTAGCCGGTCTGCGCGAGGGCGCGATGCTGCGGATCGAGAACGGTTCGGTCCGCTTGAAGGGGAGCAGTGGGGCGCGGATATTCCGGCGGGGACATGCGCCGGTGGAAACGCTGCCCGGCGCGGAGCTGGAGTCTCTGCTCGGCGCCGAGGTCGCGGCATGAAACCCGCGAGCACGCTGGTGCTCACGCGCGCAGACGTCGCCGCGCTGCTCACACTCGATGAATGCATCACCGCCGTGGAACACGCCTTCGCGGCGCACGCCGAGGGCAAAGCGCTCGGCCCGGGCGTGTTGGGGGTCCACGGGCACGACGGCGGCTTCCACATCAAAGCCGCTGGGCTCGAACTGGGCCGCAGCTACTTCGCCACCAAGGTGAATGGAAATTTCTTTTACAACCGCGAGCGCTTGGGGATGCCTAACATCCAGGGAGTGGTGGTGCTCTGCGACGGAGCAAATGGGTCTCCACTCGCGGTAATGGATTCGATTGAGATCACCATCCTGCGCACCGGCGCGGCGACTGCAGTTGCCGCGAAGCATCTGGCGCGGCCCGGCGCGCAGGTGGTGACCATCTGCGGCTGCGGCAACCAGGGGCGCGTCCAGCTCCGGTCGCTCTCCAGAGTGCGCCCGCTCGAGCGCGTTTTTGCTTTTGATGTGGACGCCGGCCGCGCGGAACAGTTTGCGCGGGAACTTTCCGCGGAGCTTGGTGTCGTCGTGCTGCCGGTGCAGGATTTCGCCGCGGCGGTCCGGCAAAGCGGCATCTGCGTTACCTGCACACCTTCACGAAAATATTTTTTGACGCGCAACCTTGTAGCACCGGGGACGTTTATCGCCGCGGTGGGAGCGGACAGCGAGGACAAGCAGGAACTGGAGCCTGCACTGATCGCCGGAAGCAAAGTCGTGGTGGATATCCTCGAACAGTGCGCCACGATCGGCGAGCTGCATCACGCCCTGGCGGGCGGCTTGCTGACCCGTGCGGCGGTGCATGCCGAGCTGGGAGAAGTGGTCTGCGGGCGCAAGCCGGGGCGTACGTCCACGGATGAGATCATCATCTTCGATAGCACCGGCACGGCGCTGCAGGATGTGGCCGCGGCCGCGGTGGTCTACGAGAAAGCGCTGGCTGCCAACCGCGGAATCCCGGTAAACCTTGCGGCGTAACCCACTCCCCGGCGGCTCTCATTGCCAGCGTTTCGGATCGTAGGTAAAGCCGACCAGGCCGTCGCGGTAGTCGATCTTCATCTCCATGGTCCGCAGCACCACGAACCCCAGAATGCCGGAAACCTCCGTGCCGGCACTCCTGCTGACAGATGAAAGGTCGAAGGCCAGCAGGTGCTGATTTTCCTGCCGGAAATTGGCAAACTGGAGTACCACTTTGTTTGCCTCGAACACATTTTTTACGCTTCCGCTCAGACCTTTCAACTTCGTGTAGGGATCATCGCGGACCTTGGTGACCTCGCGGGCCGCAGCCGAAGAAATCATGTTTGTGTTGGCTCCGGTGTCGATCAGGAAGAGTTTCTGCGGCACCTCACCGACCATGGTCGGTATCAGCAAATCGTGACCGAAACGATAGACACGTACGTAGGACTTCATCTCCGGGGCGATATAGCTGTCTTGAAAGTCGGAGTCGGCTCGCCCGCCTATCTGTAAGGAAGCGGTCTCCGCGGGTCCATTCGGAATCTTGGGCAGCTCCGAGAGCCTCAACTTGGCATTGGGGAAATCGAGGTCCACCAGGAAACTCGAGAATACATCCGCGCCGATCAGGCCATCCTCGTCAAGACCGGTTCGGCTCTCGATCACCTCCACCAGACAGTTGCGAAATTCCAGGTTGCCGACCTTGACGGAATCGGCATAGCCGCGATAGGCGCTCTTGGTGCCTTTGTCGCCGATTCCCTGCAGTTGGGCTCTGGCCAGTGGTTCGATGCCAGCTTTCTCGGCCAATTTGCGGTCAATCAGGATGCCACTGGCCCCGGTGTCCAACATCAGCGTCGAATTCTTTCCATTGATGGCCACCTTCAGGCCGTACCCTCGAGGGTGCTTGGCGTCAAAAACGAGGGATACCAGATCCGTCTCGGTGGAACTTGCCTTCACGGCGAGCTGGCAGCGCCGGTCCGGCTCCTTCTCCAGCGCCTTCTGCAGCTCGAGATAACGCGCCGCCGCCGCGCGCTCCTCGGCGTCTTCGTTGTTTTCGCCCGCTAGGTAGACTTCCAAGGTCTTAATTCGATCCGGCCGGCGTAGGGTTATCAGCCACTCGCGCTGGATTTCCGGGTCGGACGGATCGAGCCGGTGGGCCTCGTCAATCATGGCCTTGTAACGGCGGTAGAGCGAGATGGAGTGGTTGATGCTCGCCAGTCCCAGGAAAGCGCGGGCATTCGCGTTGCCCGATTGTATGACGCCGACAAATTCCTTTTGGGCATCGGCCATCCTGGCTTGCCGGAAGTAGACCTCGCCGAGAGAAACGTGAGCTTCCGCGGAGGCCGGCCCGAGTTGCACGGCCTTGCTCGCGGCCACCAAGGCTTCATCAATCTTCTGTTGTTTTCGATACACGCGGGAGAGGCCGGCGTACGCCTCCGGACTGCCGGGGTTGTCCTTCAATAGGTTCTGGTACTCGGCGATAGCGTCGTTGAACTTGCCGGCGCGGTAGAGTTGCTGGGCCCTGGCAAGCGAGGCTTTGCCCTCGGTCGACCCGCCGCCCGTCCCCTGGCCGGGCACATTCGGACTGGGCACGTTTTGAGCGAGAGTCCAGGAGCCGGTGCCGTTGAACACCAGCAGGCCAACAATCAAGAGTTTACGAAGCAAGGTGTCCCCCTTCCCAGCGGGGAAACTCCAGCTCAAATAGCTGGTAACACCGCCGAGTGTGCCACTCCGATGACTGGGATGGCAAATACTTCTGCAGTTTATCCTTCAGCTTGCGGCCGCCAGGCCGGGCATTCGGGGCGGTACTCGCACCAGTCGCACAGGGGAGTCTTGTGCGGCGGGAATTCCTGCTGCAGCTCGATGCGGTCAATGAGCTGCGCGGTGGTCTGGCGGAGTTGGACGAGTTGTGCGGGCTTGCGCCGCGAACGCAGCGTTACGCCGCGCACCAGGTAGTGCCACACCAGCTCGACGCGGGTGGCTTCGGGCCGCTGCGCGGTTAGCCCGATCTGGTAGAGCGCGAGTTGCCGGTCTTTATCCGTCTGCTCTTTCGTGGGGACGCGCCGCCCGGTTTTGTAGTCGTGGATCTCGAAGGTGCCGTCGGCGCGGCGCGCGATGCGGTCCACGTAGCCCTGCATCTGGTAGCGCCCCTCGGCGTCGAGAGTGAAGCGCAGGTGCTCTTCGGTGGAGAGGGTTTCGCTCTGGGTGAAAGGGTGGTTGGTGCGGTAGTAATTGCGGATGCACGCCGCGCCGTGCTGGAAATAGTTCTTTGCGGTTTCACCCTGGCGAACAATCTTCACATTGGGGCTCCAGTTTGTCTTCCACTTTTGGCGATAGTGTTGGAGCAACTCTTCGAGGGTCGAGCTCTTGCGCGCCAGCAGGTCGTCATGCAGCTTGCGCAGCGTCTCGTGGACCCGGCTGCCCACGAAGGCCTCGACGCCCTGTTCTTTTTTCTCAATTTTGTCGATGTAACGGAACTTGTACTTCAGGGCGCAGTTTTCAAAAGTTTCGAGCTGAGAATGCGAATAGACAGGCATCGTTTAGCCGAGCAGCAAATTGGACGGCCCACGATATACCTTAAGCGATTCCATGATGCAACCGCAGCAGCGCAAGAACACGGACAAGGGCCGGAGATCATGGCTTGTTTGCCGACGCCTTGCCCCTCGCCGCGGCGGACTCAGGATGACGAGGACTGGCGGTGGATGGCGGAAAACGGGGAGAAATGAAGACGGCCCGGTGAGTGATCACCGGGCCGTCTTTTGATTTTAATCCTGGCAGCGACCTACGTTCCCACACCGTTACCAGTGCAGTATCATCGGCCCTGCGGGGCTTAACTACCGTGTTCGGGATGGGAACGGGTGTGACCCCCGCGGCATGGCCACCAGGAAACTGGAAAAGCGAAACTCGAAACATGAAATTCGGAAATCGCCGGGAGTAGAACATTCCCGCGCTGCGCGAATTTCGATTTTCAATATTCGAATTTCGACTTGGACAATTGGATAAGGCGTGCTGCAAATGCAAGCCGCGATGTGCGGCGTGGCAGAATTGATCTGCCGGCCAAATGCTACCTGCCCTGACGAACGACGGTCAGGGCAAATTTTATGGCTAAGCCGAACGGCCGATTAGTACGGGTCAGCTTCACGCATTACTGCGCTTCCACCCCCCGCCTATCAAAGTCGTAGTCTTCGACTGGCCTTCTTATGCCGCCGTAGCGGCATTGGGAGACCTTATCTCGAGGCATGCTTCCCGCTTAGATGCTTTCAGCGGTTATCACTTCTGGACTTCGCTACGGAGCGATGCCCCTGGCGGGACAGCTCCATCACAAGAGGTCCATCCATCCCGGTCCTCTCGTACTAGGGACAGCTCCTCTCAAGTCTCCTGCGCCCGCACCAGATAGGGACCGAACTGTCTCGCGACGTTCTGAACCCAGCTCACGTACCGCTTTAATAGGCGAACAGCCTAACCCTTGGGACCTTCTACAGCCCCAGGATGCGATGAGCCG
>JBGPJC010000084.1:0-17452 GCA_041485165.1 Terriglobia bacterium
CTGGTCTCTCTCGATGAGCTCGAACGCCGCGCCATCTTTCGCGCCCTGCGCGAAACCAGCGGCGACAAGCTCGCCGCAGCGCGGCTGCTGGGCATCGGCAAGACCACGCTCTATCGCAAACTCAAGGAATACGAGACCCACTCCCATGCGGCGGCCAACTGATCCGAGCTGAGATCCTTGTCGGTTCGGCAGTGTAGCGCTGGCTCGCCAGCAAGCTGGAGGGGCCAACATCTCCTTTCCTGCCCCTGACTCCTCTTTTCCCGCGCTCTCCGAACCGCGGGAAAGGTGTCACTCCGGGAATGTCCCGCCCGTTTCGGAACGAATCCCCGGGAATTCTCCACAGTTGGAGTGCGATTCCCCTGATTGTGAAGCGTTTAGAAACACCGTGGCGTTGGTCGCTGCTGTGCTCTGCCTATGCAACAGGGGAATCTATGCGCACCCAAGTTCCCATCCAATTGTCCCGCACGAGCAGGAGGGCGGTGGAGTTCTGCACCGCCGTAGCCACCGCACTGCTTAGCAGCTATCTAATCCTTCAATTAAGGATGTAATATAACTGTGGCCATCCTCAGACGCTTCCGGTTCTGGCGACGCAGGGATGAAGAGCCGTCGCTGGATGACTCGCTGTTGTCCGGCATGGCCACCGCGGAGCCCCTCGAACAGTGGATTCATCATGCCGCGCGACTTCTCCTGGTCGAAGGCCGCGCCGATCGTGCCGGTGTCTGGCTGCCGAACGAGGAGGAGCCCGAGGTATTCGACGGGATTTTTCTGGACCGCAGGCGGCCTGAGTTACCAGAGGCCAGCAGCCGACTGGACGGCGCACAAACCGCAATCGCGCAGGTCTTGCGCACCGGCCAACCCATCTTCTTGCCGGCCAGCGACCTGTCCTGGCCCTCGGCATTCCAGCCGCTGACCGGGATGGAGTTCGCCGCTCTGTTGCCCTTGCACCGGGGCGCTGAGAGTCAGGGTCTGGCGCTGGCGGCGTATGCCGGTGAGCCGATGCCCGGCACACTGGGCCGGCTGCGGGTGATCGCCGAAGCCATGGCCATTTCCATCAGCGAGCGCAGGCTGCGCGCGCGCAACGCGCGGCTCTCGGAATGGCTGCGCGCCCTGGCAGAGATCGACCGCGCGGTGGCCGCTGGAGAATCCCTGGACGGCCTGCTGCAGCGTGTGGTGGCCGGCGCTCTGCTCGGCGTACGCGCCGTTTTCGCGGGCGTGGCGCGGCGCAAAGATTCCGCCGCTGGACTGTTCTTCGGAGCCTTCGACGGCCCGGTGGAGATACTCTCGCTGCTCGCCCAGGAACCCCTCGCGCAGTTCTGGCGCTCCGTCCTGCGCGATCGCAGCGCGGCTGTAGAAAACCTGGCTTCCCAGAACGACGCGCCGGGCGGGCCCCAGGCGCTGCGCCGATGGGATATCTCCACGGTTCTCGCGCTGCCACTCGATGCTGGCGGGGAAATGCTGGGTCTGCTCGCCGTGGGCCTTCGCCCGGCCACTTCCCCGGCCGCTGCGCGGGTCACGCTGGAGCCGCTGGCCTCGCTCGCCGCGGCAGCATTGCGTGACCATTCCCGCCGGGCGGAAGCCGAGGCCTCCGATGCCACGCTCTCCACCCTGCTCGAATCCGGTTCGGAAATGTTTCTGCTGCTGGACAGCGAGGGCCGCATTGAACGCGCCAGCCGCACGGCGCGTGAGCGTCTCGGTCTGGACTCCGCGCGCATGGGACATCTGCATCTGGAAGGGGCTTTTCCGGTGGCCCTGCGCCCGGCGGTGTACTCCTGGCGTTCCGCGGCGCAACGTGGAGAATTCCCCGCCGCACTGGAGCTCTCCCTGGAAAAGGGCAGCATCTACCGCCTGCGCGTCCATGCTACGCAGCTGCCCGGTGGACGCTGGCAAGCGGGGCTGGAAGACCTGACCGCGCTGCGCAGCGCCGAGCGCCGCGGCCGCGAGGTGGATGCCGAGCTTGCCGCGGTGCTCGATTCGATGGAGAGCGGCACCCTGCTGTTCGATCCTCGTGGCCGGCTACGGCTGGCAAATGCGCGCTTCGCCCACCTACTGGGGCTCGATCCCGCCCGGCTGGCGCAGATCCCCGATTTCGAATCGCTGTTGCGCACCGTGCGCAACCACTTCCAGGACGCTGCAGTGGTCGAGGAGCGCTGGCGCGAAATCATGCGCCAGGGGGACGAGGCCGCCTGGGACGAACTCGAGCTGGTCCATCCCTGCCGCCGCGTGGTCGAGCGCTTCTCCCGCCCGGTGCTCAGCGCGGACGGCGAACGCCTCGGCTGGCTGGAGCTCTACCGCGACATCACCGGCCAGCGCCTGATCCAGTCCAAGCTGGTGCAGACGGAAAAAATGGCTGCGCTCGGCCAGTTGGTTTCCGGCATCGCCCACGAGTTGAACAATCCCCTGACCGGGATCATGGGCTACGCCCAGCTCCTGCTCAGCCGCTCACTTGGCCCGCAACGCTCCGCCGAGGCCGAGCGCATTTTTGCCGAAGCCGAACGCGCCCGGCACATCGTCAAAAACCTGCTGCTCTTCGCCCGCGAAAGCAAGCCGGAGCGCAAGCCGGTGCAGGTGAACGATATCGTCGAACGCACCCTGGCGCTGCGCAGTTACGAGTTGAAGCTGCAGAACATCGCCATCGAGCGCGAGTTGGACGCGGACCTTCCTCCCGCGCTGGCCGATGCCCACCAGCTCCAGCAGGTGGTGCTCAACCTGCTGGTCAATGCCGAGCAATCCATTCAGGCCTCGCACGGCAGCGGGCGCATCACCGTCCGCACCCGCCGCATTTCCCCGCACCGCATGGCCATCGACGTGGCCGACGACGGTCCCGGCATCCCCGCGGAAATCCTTTCGCGCATCTTCGATCCCTTCTTCACCACCAAGCCGGTCGGCGTGGGTACCGGCCTGGGACTTTCCATTCTCTACGGAATCGTCCAGGAACACGGCGGCGAGGTGACGGTGGAAAACCATCCCGGGCATGGGGCCACATTTGTCGTCGAGCTGCCCATCACCGCCGAAAGTATCGCCGAGCCCGCGCGCGAGGTGCCGAGGATTGCCAGCGCTGCCGTGGCCCCGCTTGGCGGGGCGCGCGTCCTGGTGATTGAAGACGAGCCCACCGTGGCGCAGCTCGTGGTGGACGTTCTGCGCGAAGAAGGCCACCACGCCGAAGCCATGCTGGACAGCGTCGAGGCCCTGGCCCGGCTTTGCCGCGAGCGCTTTGACCTGGTGGTCTGCGACTTGAAGATGCCGCGCCTCGACGGCCAGGCCCTGCACCACGCGCTGGTCGAAAGCGGCAACCCCGCGCAGCACCGCATGCTCTTCATCACCGGAGACACCCTGACCGCGCGCACTCTGGAATTTCTCGAGCGCAACAAGCTGATGTTTCTGGCCAAGCCGTTCCTGGTGGAAGAGCTGACCGAGGCCGTGCAGCGCATGCTGGAAACCAAAGGCCTGCGCATCGCCGCGCGCCGCGGGGTGTTGCTCGAGGGGAACCGCGAGGCTTCAAGGAAAGCATGACCGGCGAGGGGCCATCCATACTGCTGATCACCGCGGACACCCGGCTGGCCGAGCGCGTGGCCGCGGGCCTGGCGCGCGGACAGGGCGAAACCGAGCTGGCTGTGGCTCCAACACTGGCCCAGGCCCGCCGGCGTCTTGACCTGGCGACGCCTTCCGCGATTGTGCTCGATGGCGCGCTGCTGCCCGATGAGCCACTAGAAGCCGTGGCGCGCGAGCTGGCGCGCTACGCGCCGCTGGTCGCGCTGATCCATCCCAGCCGCCAGTCCGAGCTGGCGGCGCTGATCGCCCTGGGCGAGGTGGACTGCCTGGGCAGCAGCGGCGACTTTTTGCCGGTGCTCCTGGCGCTGCTCGACCGCCGCCTGCGCTGGGCGGAGCACTTCGCACGTTATGAAGGCGGCCTGGAGGGAAGCGAGGCGCTCGACTTCGGTTCCATCCTCCGCCACGAGGTCAATAACCCGCTCACCGGAATCCTGGGCAATGCCGAGCTGCTGCTGGCCCATCGCGAGCGGCTGCCTCATGACGCCGCGCAGCGCTTGGAAACCATCGCCGACCTGGCCGTGCGCCTGCGCGAAACCGTGCGCCGCATCAGCAACGGCTGGGAAGCGCACCAGCGCATCGCCAGCGGGAGTTGAGTGCGCGACGAAATGTAGCGCTGGCCCTTGGGCCAGCATCGGCTTGAAGGCAAAGCGTCGCTGTTCAGGCCGGCATCCTGCTTCACTCCACGTTGCGAATCTGCATAGTTCGGTCCACGGTGAAACTCGGCCCCGGCGGATTCGCTGGTCCGGTGTAGCGCGCTGTGGCAATAAATCCGCCGGTGGTGATTTCCACCGAGTAGGTGTATCCCCGGCGGCTCCGGCTGGTGGTGGCCAGCGCACCGCTCGAGGTCAGCTCCTCCATGGTGGCGTAGTTGCTGTGCTCGGCGATGTAGGCGCGCTCGGCCTGGGCGATGGCGATCAGGTCGTTCTTCACGCCGGTCGTGGAGATGGCCTGGACCATGCTGCCCGGGCTCTCGCTTTTGCCATTCCGCGTAAGATAGAACTGGTAGACGCCGAACGCGATCACCGCAACGATCAATAGCGCGATCAATCCCCGCATGGTGGCCTCCTTCTTAACCTGAGCGGTACTAGCGAAGGGCGGGCAGCTCTATTCTCCCGCCGCGCGGCAATCGCCGCAAGCGCCGGATGTACGCGGTGTTGCGCCGGCTGGAATCCATCCGCCGCAGGCGGGGGCCAACACGCCGGGTTTTTCAGGCCAGCGCCTCGGCTCTCTCAGGGACGTGCTGCGCTGAAGCGCGGCGCTGCAACCTGAGCGAACTTTGTGAAGGGAGTCCAGCCGGTGGTATCCTCCCACCATGTTGCGCGGTCAAAAAAGAAAGTCCGCCCCCGCGCCACCTGCCAGGACCGCTAAACACCGGAGGACGTCATGACAGAACTGCAAGCCTTATGGCTCCCCATTCTGCTGTCGTCGGTGATGGTCTTTGTGGTGAGTTCCGTCATTCACATGGTGTTGCCCTGGCACAAGAATGACTACCCCAGGTTGGCCAACGAAAACCAGATCATGGATGCGCTCCGCCCGTTGGCGATCCCGCCGGGCGACTACTTTATCCCCCGCCCGGCGAGCAGGGAGGACATGCGCTCGCCCGAGTTTGCCGAGAAGATGAAGAAGGGCCCGGTCATGGTGTTCACGGTAATTCCGAGCGGCCCGATGGCCATGGGACAGAAGCTGGTCCTCTGGTTTCTCTATTCCGTCGTGGTCGGCCTCTTGGCGGCGTACGTCGCCGGGCGCGCTCTGCCCGTCGGGGCGGCGTATCTTCGCGTCTTCCGGTTCGTCGGAACCACGGTGTTCATCGGGTATTCGGTTGCGCTCTGGCAGATGTCCATCTGGTATCACCGCGCCTGGAGCACGACCATCAAGGCCACCGTGGACGGGTTGATCTATGCGCTGCTGACGGCCGGGATGTTTGGATGGCTTTGGCCGCGGTAAGCTGATCGCGCAGATCTTGGACCATGCGCTGAATTGCAGGAGTGGTGGCCTTCCACCGTGCCACTCGTCACAAAAAAGAAAGTCCGCCTCCGCGCCATCCGCCGGCCCTTGACAATGGTATAATATATGTTACCTTCAATCATGAAGAAGTATAAACAATGGCGTTGACACGAGATTTCAGAGAAACGGTTCAGGCTGATGTGAGACGTGATCCATCCTTTCGAAGAGGGCTTCTGAGCGATGCTCTGGAAAGCCTTCTCTCCGGCGAGGTGGCGCTCGGCAAAGAGCTGTTGCGCGATTACATCAATGCCACCGTCGGATTTCCCAAGCTGGCCAGGCATACCAGGCTCCACGTAAAGACTCTTCATCAGATGTTTGGCCCCCACGGGAATCCGACCGCCCGCAATCTGTTTGAGATCGTTGCCTATTTGCAGCATGCGGAAGGCGTGCGCTTCGAGGTCCGGTCCACTCGCCCTGCCTTACGCACCAAGAAGCGGCCATCCCCGCAGCGAGCGAAACGAGCTGCTTCGGCCGCGATGAGCCGTTGAATCCAATTCCACCCCGGTTACCCGCCTCCTTTTCGGCGGGCAGGTCACATCGACTGCGCTGCCTTGGCCTTGATTCTTGTCTTCTCGTTAAATTTTGCGGCATTGATGACGAAGCGCTCATGTCTGCCCCGGCAGATCGTCTCTACGCCATCGCTTGCTTCCACTTCGAAGAGCAATCGTCGCCCGTCAACTTCGATCAACTTCACCTTCGCGCACACTTCGAAACCAGGTGGAGTCGCGGCAGAATGGCTGAGATTCACATGAGTACCGACAGTCTGTTCATCGGGCCAATCAAGATGCGGATTGATCGCTTTGATGCATGCCCACTCGATGAACCCAACCAGAAAACCGGTCGCGAAAACCCGGGGCATCGCCTGGAATTCGGGCGACTCGGGATATAGGTTTGGTACTGTCTTCGAATCTGGAACGCGGAATCTAAAATCGTATTCGATCCCTGGCTGCAAAGATTCTTTCATCCGCAATCTCCGAGTTCAGGATTTCTGCAGGTCAGCTATACACCCTGCATCGCTCGCCCACAATAGTCTTTCGATGTTCTGGCGGGTCGCCCGGAGTGCGCTAATCGGCAAGGTCGCCGTGGCGCACCCTCGTTTCATCACCCTGCGATGAATTAGAGTAGTGGTATCCTTACTACCGTGCCGCTCGGTCAAGAACAAAGAAAATCCGCCTCCGGACCACTCGCCCGTTCTAGTGAAAACGGGTGAAGATTATAATCTGAAACTGACTATGATGTGGGAGCGCAGAGTTGACCATCCGGGCCTGAACGCCTTTCGCGTCATACGGGGTACAAACTCGAGTGACGTCGACAAGAAAGCTGAAATCCAACTGAAGGCTTGGGATGAAAAGTGGCAGAAGGAACAGCAAAAAAGAACCACCATTTTCGTCAAAGTCCAGAAGATACAAATCGCCGACGCGAGGACCCGCCAAGCAGAGGAGCATCTATCAGCACTTGGAAAAACGCTTGTCGATAGTCTTCCCAAGGACCATCGGGTTAATTGGGAGGCGCTAAAGGACAGCAATCCATTCCCACTTTCAGAACCCAGAAAACCAACCGCAACCCAACTTCCGCGTCAGCCCCAACGCGGAGATTCAGTGTTCCAGCCAGAGATCAAGCTACTTGACATGCTCTTTTCGTCTCGCCGCAACAAGCGCGTTGCCGAGTCACTAAGGCGGTTCGAGACAGCCGACGCCCAGTGGAAAAAGGACGTCTCAGCAATCCATGCCAAGGATGAGGCTAAGAACAAGCAGTTCGTTGCGGCCTTGGGAGAATGGGAGAAAGCGAGAACCGACTTCGTGGAGCAGCAATCGTTGAAGAATGCAGCTATCGAAAAGAAGAAGGAAGAGTACGAAGCCAAGGCACCTTCGGCCATCATTGAATACTCTTACCTAGTTTTAGAAAGCTCGGACTACCCCGACTACTTCCCCCGCTCCTGCCTCTTGGAGTACACCACTGAGACGAAGACGCTCATTGCGGAATATGCTCTGCCGGCAATTACGTCACTGCCGACCCTGAAACAGGTCAAGTACGTCGCTGCGAAAGACACTTTTTCCGAGACTCATGTATCGGAAGTATCGCTCCATCGCACCTATGAAGACCTGCTTTATCAGATCGCGCTGAGGACAATCTACGAACTATTTCAAGCGGATTCCGCGAAGGCCGTTGACGTTATTGTGTTGAATGGATTAGTCACGGCTACCGATAAAGCGACGGGGAAAGAGTTCACGGCATGCATTCTGTCTGTCCAGGTTTCAAAATCAGAATTCATGGAAATAAATTTTGCCCAGGCGGATTCCAAGGTCTGCTTCAAGAAACTGAAGGGTGTCTCTGCAAGTAGGCTCGCGGAATTGGCTCCGGTCAGACCCATTCTGCAAATCAATCGGGAAGACAAACGGTTTGTGGAATCCTACGCGGTCGCGGACTCACTTGACGACTCTTCGAATCTGGCTGCAATGGATTGGGAGGACTTTGAGAATCTGATTCGGGAAGTGTTTGAAAAAGAATTCAGTAGGAATGGAGGCGAAGTAAAAATAACCCAGGCGAGCAGGGATGGAGGTGTGGATGCGGTCGCCTTCGATCCCGATCCGATTCGGGGCGGCAAGATTGTGATCCAGGCCAAGCGGTATACGAACACCGTGAGCGTGTCCGCGGTCAGGGACCTGTTCGGCACGGTACTTAACGAAGGCGCGAACAAGGGGATTCTTGTCACGACGGCAGACTATGGTCCAGATGCATATGAGTTCGCGAAGGGCAAGCCGCTGACATTGCTCAACGGAAGTGAGCTGCTATATTTGTTGGCAAAGCACGGACATCAAGCAAAGATAAACCTGAAAGAGGCTCGCGAACTGCTGGGTGAGAAGGAGCGCTAGAGGCGAGCCGTCTGTTAATCACATGCGAGGCTGGTCATTGATGCCGGGTGCCCCACGCGCTGGTTTTGCGCGTGGGGCTTTTGACTTTGCTGTCGCCGGAGCCTGCCCGCCAGCTCTTTGGCGGGCCGTGCGCTGCCCTAATTGACCGGATCGATCTTCAGCAATCCCATCGCGCCCCGGCTGCAGTAGCGTTTGAGTCTCTTAGGCACAGCACAAGACCGAAATCCCCACCCCACTCCCGGGGTGTGGGGCACGCTCGTTTCATCACGCTGCGATGAATTGCAGAAGTGGTATCCTCTCATCGAAGCCTGTCGCCATGAAAAAAGAAGCAGCAAAAGACCAGGGCCACCCGCCGCAATCGTCCAAGAAGCCGAAGCTTCTGCTGTTGGCGCTACTGGGGGTGATCCTTCTGGCGGGATGTGCGGTTGGCGGCGTATGGATGTACAACGAAACGACGCTCCAAAAACCATTGCAGCGCGTGCTGGTCGCCGACCCGCGTAATCACGTACTGAGGGCGAAGGCGCACTTCGACGGCTGGATCGATACGAATTCGGTGGTATTCGACCTGACCGATGTCGGGGGCGACTCCAGCCAAATGGATATATTTCGCGTGCTGCTACAGTACGCGAAGGAACAGAAGGATCATCAATACCAGCGCATCATTTTGGCTGCATACGGCCAGAAGAAATTCGTCGTGCCCGGCGACTACTTCCAGCAATTGGGGCGGGAGTATGACGCTCAGAATCCTGTTTACACAACCCGTACTTTTTCGCACCACGTTTCCACAATGGACGGGGCGAAGCCGTTCCCCGAACCTCAT
This sequence comes from Terriglobia bacterium, assembly GCA_041485165.1. GTDB lineage: Bacteria > Acidobacteriota > Terriglobia > Acidiferrales > UBA7541 > JAAFGT01. Next base: position 9,247 of record JBGPJC010000084.1, read on the forward strand.
GGCGGGATATTGTGGGTACTAAAGGAAGAAATGGAGCAGTTCACGAACTTTAACAAGCGTTGGTACTTAGACGATTTCATCGCGAGGCACAAATAGATGGATGAGAAACTTCTTCGGCGCGTGCAGGCGGTTGGCGCGATTTTGATCGGCATCGCCTATTTCTTGCCGTGGGCAAGCATCATGTCTCCGCTCGGTTCGATCGAATTGCGAGGGCTTTATGTGGACTACGCTTGGATACTGCTGATATTCGCGATACTGCACCTGTTGCTGCAATTCGCAAGGTTGAACAAAGATGCGCTGGGACTGCCCGACTCATCGCTGAGGTATATGGAGGTCATCTGGCGAACGATCCCCTTTGTCTTCGTTGCGTTCTTCGCGTGGTACGGCGCGCAGTTTGGTTTCAATGCTCACAACGCCTCATCTGGAAGACAGGCAACTTTTTTCGGGACCTCAGTGGATTCAATCGTGAAGGCGGGCTTAGATTACGGCTACTGGATCGGCGCATGTGGGGCCGTACTGCTGATCGCGAGCGTTGGCCAGTTAAGTAAGCAAGTGCAGAGGTTTGTCGGTTATGCGGCGGTGGTCGCCATCGCGACAGTTGGCCTGGCGTTCGGATTTTCTCGACCGGGAAAACAGGTACGACAGACGGCGATAAGCGCGTCTTCAGAAGGGCCAACGAGCCTGAGAGGCACTTCTGCAGATGCACCTGCACCGACTAATTCGACTCAGCCGGATTTTGACTCTTCGCCTTATATACAGTTGACTTCAATTTCAGCAAGGCGACTCGCGAAAGATTATGAGGCCAGTCGCTACAGGAATTCCGTCGTCATATCCCCCGTTTTTAGAAATGTCGGGAGCCACACTATTGTCGGCCTGCAGGGGCACTTGTCTGTGATCGACGGATTTGGAAAGGAAGTATACGGATTCAACTTCCGGGGTGACGACAAAATTCTACCGGACCACGATTCGGGTCGTGGCGGTTACAGTTTCGAGGAAAACCAATTTCAAGATGACGATCCATATCACAAGATGGTTCTGCTAATTGACGCTGGGACTGCGAAGTACACCGCGCGAATTACTCACATTGCGTTCGAAGATGGAACTGTTCTGCCGAAGAAGTAGGGGTGGGTGGCGCAGCCTTGCGCTCCTGGCTCCAGGGCTGGGATGGGGGCGCCCCCGGTGCGAAGGTTGTTGACCGGGGGTTCCCAGAATTGTTGGTGAAAAGGGCTGTTCTCGACAGGAATCGACCAGCCGAGGCTCACAGATGCTTTTGGCCGAACAGCGGCAGTAGCACTACGCCAGCGCTAGCGGTTTTTCCGTCTTTGGTCGGGTGGATGGGTTGTGCCACGGCAAGGATGACGCATCGCCCACATGCGCACGGGGAAATGGGTGTACTAGGCGACGGGTGGATCCGTCGTCCTCTGTTTATCCCGGCCCTCGGGAACGTATTGGCCCAGCGGGCCGCTGCGCTTCCAGGGCCGAAAAACCGCACGATCTGGATACTCTCGTAGAAACGTTTCGGTGATGTGGCAGCTCCAGCAGACCGGTTGGCATCCCCACAGCGCTTCCGGCAACTTCTCCGCCGGTATGCGGTCCCATTCGATGGTCTTTCTCTCCGCATTCAGCAGAGCGGGCCGGCGATCGAAGTGGCTTAATTTTTCGATCGATTTTTGACAGTACACGCACTTCTTCCCTTCGAACCACCGCGAGGCGATTGACCATACGCGGTGACTTTCCGGATCCAATTTGAGCTGGAAACAGCAATCCTGTTCGCAATCGCCTCGCTCGGGCCAGCGAGAACAGTTGCTCAACTCTATGTCACGCCGCCCCAAAAGTGCGGCCACAGTTGCGCGCCAGGTGGCCACCTTGACCGCCTCCGGTTTTCTGGTTTCAGGGCAGGTGACCAGCATCTTTCCCCGAAATCTCAGCACTTTACGAACGGGGGACATCAAGTACGCGATGGCCACGATGACCAATGCAACCAGGAGGTACACTTCTCCGGCCATAACAACCTCCTTCCCGGGCTCGACTGATGTCACACCGAGGCGGCTTTGAAGCCGAAACCTCAACCTAAGGGTCTCGCTGATCTGTCAGCGGTTCCGTGACCGCCATCACTAGTACGCGTGTCGCTTGTCACCACGTGCCACGTTTTGGCGGGTGGCCGAGCCTTGCGCTCCTGCTTGCCCTCAGCAAATGCGAAGGGTGCCCTCTGTGTTGAATCCCCGCAGACACGCCAGCATTGCCCTTGGCGCGGCGCCCACGCCTTTCTCTGCTTCCTGTATTTACATCTGCGCGGGATTCTCCTACCATGAGCCTGATTCGTCTGTCCATGCTAACGTGACAGGTGTCCCCGCCGGGCGGCAGGGGACAAAGGTAAGATGCCCCGCACTCCCCGATTGACGCTGATCGAACCTGGCGGCACCCGCCAGGAGGTGGTGGTGCGCACCACGCCCTTCCGCATCGGACGCCAGACCGGCAACGAGCTGATTCTCCGTGACAACCGCGTCAGCCGCCAGCAGGCGCATATCGTCATCGAAAACGGCAAATTCATCCTGGTGGACAACGGCAGCCGCCACGGCACGCACGTGAATGGGAAGCCGGTGGACCGCCACGAGCTGCAGCCGCGCGACGTCATCGATTTCGGCATCCCCGAGTCCTACCAGATCGTTTACACCGGCGAAGAATCCTCACTTGAGGAAATCATCGAGCGCGTGGAAACCGCGGTGACCGCGGAAAGCTCTTCGCGCGAGCTTTACCACCTGGGTGTGCTGCTCGACGTAGCCCGCGCGCTGCATTCCAGCCTCTCGCTGGAGGACGTCCTGGCGACGGTGGTAGATTCCGCCATCCGCCTGACCAAGACCGAGCGCGGCGTGCTGCTGCTGCGCAGCTCGAACGGCGACCTGGAGCCCACCGTGGCCCGCGACTCGCGCAGGAATTCGCTGAAGTCCGATGCCCTGGACATCTCCTCGAGCGTGCTCAAGCAGGTGGCTACGTCGCGGCGCGAGCTGATCGTCACCGATACCGGAGACGAGACGCAGTGGCAGAACCAGGCCAGCGTGGTGCGATTGCAGCTCCACACCGTGGTGGCGCTGCCGCTGGAACGCATGCAGATGACCGAAAGCCTCGAGACCACCGTGGCGGGAAAGCCCTCCGAGCTGATCGGCGTGCTGTACCTGGACAGCCATCAGCCCTCCTCAGCGTTCTCCGACCTGGACCGCGCCGTGCTCCGTTCGCTGGCGCTGGAAGCTGGCACGGTAATCGAAAACGCGCGGCTGTTCACCGCCCAGCGGAATATGGAGCGCATGGAGCACGAGCTGGAGATCGCCTCCGACCTGCAGCGCCAATTGCTGCCCAAATCGTTCCCGCAGGCTTCGCACTTCACCGTGGCCGGGAACAACCTGGCCTGCCTCTCGGTGGGCGGCGACTACTTCGACGTGATCGAGCTGCCCGCCGGGCGCCACGGCTTTGTGGTCGCCGACGTGGCCGGCAAAGGAATCTCCGCGGCGCTGCTGGCTTCGATGCTGCAGGGGATTGTTTCCACCGCCGCGGGCGTGGACCTGGCGCCGCACATCGTGGCCGCGCGCATCAACAAGTATCTCTACCAGCGCAGCAGCATCGAGCGCTACGCCACGCTGTTCTACGGAACGCTGGACCCCAGCGGCACGTTCGAGTATGTCAACGCCGGCCACGTGCCGCCGCTGGTGCGCACCTCCACCGGACAGGTCTACCCGCTCTCCTCAGAAAGCTTTCCGCTGGGCATGTTTGACTTCGCCGAGTTCCACGCCTCGCACGCCAACCTGACCCCGGGTGACATCATGCTGATTTACACCGACGGCTTCACCGAGGCCTCCAACGCGGAAGGCGAGTTTTACGGCGAGCACCGCTTGCGCGACGTGTTTAAACAGTTTCCGGGCGGCGGCGTGGAAGACCTGGTGAAAAGCATCCAGTCCAGCGTGCGCGAGTTCACCCAGGGCGCGCCGCAGAACGACGATATGACCATTCTGGCCATCGAGTTCTGCGGGGTACCGGCATGAGCGAGCGCCCGCCACTCCAGGCAGACGTGGTGCTCCTGCTGCAACGCCTCGACCGTGCGCTTCGCGTCCTGGACCCGGATGCCTCGGATACCGCCGATTTTTCACGGCAGGTGGTGGAGACCGCGCAAGCGCAGCTCGGCCTGGCCGGCGCGCGGCTTTGGCGGGTAGACACCGCCGCGCCGGAGGTCTGGGAGGAATCGGGCGCGCTCCCCCAGGCCGACCAGGCTGTGCCGCGCGGCGCGCTGGCCGGCCAGCCGGTCCTGCGCGGTGACGCGCGCCGCTGGGCCTGCACTCTGGGATCGAACGGCCGCCCCATGGGCGTTTTCGAAGTCGCCGTTGCCGAGCCGCTTGACGACTCCTTCCGCGGCGTGCTCGATCTCTTCGGCCGTTATGTGGGCCTCGCGCTGGCGCACCACGAGCGGCGCTACGCCCTGGCCGAACTCTCCAGCATCCTCGAAGCCACCAAGAGCCTCAACTCGACCATCGATCTTGCCGAGCTGATGAACATCATCCTTCAACTCGCCAGCCGGCAGACCAGCGCAGAGCGCGGCACCGTCTTCCTGGTGGACCACGAAAGCAGCCAGATCTGGTCGCTGGTGGGGCTGGGGCTCGAACAGCAGGAGATCCGCATGCCCATTGACCAGGGCATCGCCGGATACGTGGCCAGCAGCGGCGAGACCGTCAACCTCGCCGACGCTTACAAGGACCCGCGCTTCTCACCGGAGTCCGATCGCAAGCTCGGCTTCCGCACGCGCTCGCTTCTGTGCCTGCCCATACACAACAAGGATGGCCACATCGCCGGCGTGCTTCAGCTCCTCAACAAGAAAGGCGGGCCGTTCAACGCCGCCGATGAAGGTTTCCTCCAGGCCATTTCCATCCATGCCGCGCTGGCCTTGGAAAATGCGCGGATGCACCGCGCCATGCTGGCGCAGCAGCGCCTGGAACGCGATCTGGCGCTGGCCCGCGGCATCCAGGCCAGCCTGCTGCCCGACCAGCCGCCCAGACTGCCGGAGTTCGAGATCGGCGTATTCCACCGCTCCTCGCAGATGGTCGGCGGAGACTATTACGACTTCCTGACCCTCGACCCGGACACGCTGATGATGGTGGTAGCCGATGTGGAAGGAAAAGGCGTGGCCTCGGCGCTGATGATGTCCAACTTGCAGGCCATGCTGCACACGCTGGTCAACCATCTCCATTCGCTGGAGCGCCTGGTCGAGGCGGTGAACAACTTAATGGTCGCCGACCAGCGCCAGCGCAAGTTCATGAGTATGTTCGTGGCCATGCTCGATCGCCGCCACCGCGGCTTGCATTACATCAATGCCGGCCACGTGCCCCCGGCGGTGGTGCGCTCGAGCGGAGAGGTGGAATACCTTACCCAGGGCGGGATGGTGGTCGGGGTGCTCCCCGGCGAATCCTACGAGCGCGGTTTCCTGCTCCTCGAGCCGGGAGATGTCCTGCTGGCCTGCACCGATGGCATCACCGAAGCCTCCGACGCCGCCGGCGAGGAATATGGGAACGAGCGTCTGGTGGCCACCCTCCAGCAGAACCGCGCGGCATCCGCGCAGGGCATCCTCGATAAAGTCATCGCCGACGTCGACCAGTTCTCCCGCGCCGGAACCCACGAAGACGATCGCGTCGTCCTGGTCCTCAAAGTCGTCTAGCAGATGGCCCGAGAGCTGTCGCGGCGCCCGTCGCAGCGGGCCGCCACAAATCGAAGGACTTGGCGGCATGAAGCCGCCTCTACTGCGTGCGAGCTGTGTGCGGATTCTCCGGGCCTGCCTGACGTCCCGCGTGGATTCTTTCGAAGAGGGTCGTCACCCGCCGCTCGAACTCTGCGGGCGCGGCGCCCAGCGAGGCGGTATGGTCCGCTCCGGGGACCAGCCACAGTTCTTTGGGGCCGGTGGCAGCGCGAAAGATAGCCTCGGAGTGGCGTTTGGGGATGTTGTGGTCGCGCAGGCCGCAGATCAGAAGAACGGGAAATGCGCGCTCGGCGACGGCTTTTTCCGGTGAGATGTCGTCGGCTTTGAAGCCGCCCACTTTTTCCGCCGCGCGCAGCGCTTCGATCACCGCCAGGCGGAATAGTGTCTTGCCCAGCAGAGGGGAGATGCGCAGCCCGGCGTAGTCGTAGCCGGCCTCGCGCAGATTGCGGAATGCGCTCTCCGCCACCACCCCGGCGAGCCGGGGCTCGACCGCGGCGGACTGCAAGGCGATCGATGCGCCCATGGATTCGCCCAGGGCGAAGAGGCAGTGAACGTTTTCTTTCTCGTAGAGGGCGGTGACGATGGCCGCGGTATCGCGGCGCTCCAGCCAGCCGTAAGTGGCCGTGGAGCCTTCGCTCTGGCCGTGGGCGCGCGCGTCCATCATCACCAGGCTGTAGCCGTGCCGCAGCAGGAATTCGGCGTGACCAAGCATCCCGCTGCGATTGTCGGACACGCCGTGGAAGAGGAGCACCCAATCGCCGTTGGGATTCTGCGGACGAACCTTCCATCCGCGCAAGAGGATTCCGTCCGGTGCGCCAACATCAAAATCTTCGCGCTTGGCGCCGGTGCGAGAGAGCATCTGGTCTATATTGGCTACCCGATCGGCAGTCAGCGGAAGCCGCATGGGGTGCAGAAAGCCACCGCCGATAGCAGAGCCGGCCAGCGCCGCACCCAGCGGCAGCAGAAGCAGGCATACGGCAACGATTATCGCAGCACGTCGCATCAAGTTCCCCAATACCTAAGTTACGACCCGCAGGCAGGAATTGTTTCCCGGCTTACACGGCCTCGCAGCCTCAGAATGATGAGCCATAATGGTTTCGTCTCTCGCAGGCGCGCCGCCGCTACGAGCCGGTGGAGGAGTACTGGCGGAGGCCGCGGTTCCAGGTAAACATCATCACGGAGAAGCAGGCAGCAGCCACCACCGGAGCGAGCAGCGCCACGTTGTGCATTTCGCCGCGGCCCAGCAGGAGCACGCTGGGATAGAACGAGGCGAAGGCGAAGGGGATGATCCAGCTCAGCAGGAACTGCACCAGCTGGCTGTAAATGGTCAGCGGGTAGCGGCCAAAGGCGATCAGGTTGTAAATCGGCGGGTGCACGCCGAGACGGTCTTCGTACCAGAAGGAGACGCAGCTGAGCAGCAGGAAGATCGAAATATAGATCACCCAGCCACACAGGCTGAAGACTACCAGCAACGCCAAGGCGCCTGGAGTCCACACCAGGCCCAGCCGGCGCGACGCCCACCACACCGCGAGCAGGCCGGTGATCACCTCATGAAACGATTCGATGCGAAAAGTTTCGAACAGCACCTGGAACAGCGAAGCCACCGGCCGCAGCAGGACGCGGTCGAATTTGCCTTCGATGATGTAATTGTTTCCGAATTCGTAGATGTTCATGCTGAAGACGTTGAAGAGGCCGAAGGGAATCAACGCAAAGCCGTAGAGGAAAAGCGCTTCCTCGAACCGCCAGCCGGCCAGCCGCGGGATTCTACTGAAGAGGATCAGCAGGAAACCGAAGGCGCACAGAGTGGCGGCAATGCTGGCGGCGAGGCCGATCAGGAAGTCGGCGCGATAGCTGATGCGCACTTTGACGTACTGCGCGAAATAAGCTCCCAGCAATCCGAGATGCCGGCGCACATCAGCCTCCGTGGATGGTGATCTTGCGGATGGAAAAGCGCCACCACACCGCGCCCAGCCAGGCCAGCGCGCCGACCCACAGCCACTGCTTGAGCAGCACAACCAGGGCTCCGGCGGGCCCCTGCTTGCCGAGATAGATCTCCAGCGGGCTGAAGGCGATGTGCTCGAACGGCAGCCAGCGCAGCACGGCGCGGAGCGGAGCGGGGAAAAACGTCATCGGGACCAGCACGCCGGAGAGCAGCTCCATCAGCCAGTACTTGGCGCGGATCAGCGCCAGGATGGATTCGAGATGGATCGCGCAGGTCCCGATGATGAAATTAATCGCTCCCATCAGCAGAAAGCTGCCTAGCACCGCTGCCAGGAATAAAGCGAAGTGCAGAGCCGAGGCTGGAGGCTTTACCGGGAATACCAAAGCGATCAGCAGGGCACTGGGAGCCGTGAGCAAAGTGAGGCGGAAGGCCGATTCCCCGGCTGCGCGCGCCAGCCAGGCCCACTGCACGGAGAGCGGCTTGAGGAGCTGCATGGCGATCTTGCCCTCGAGCACCTCGTAAGCCATCTC
>JBGPJC010000085.1:0-17144 GCA_041485165.1 Terriglobia bacterium
AACAAGTGAATCAGGATGAATGAACCGCGCCACATTCAGCGGGAGGTATTGCCCAACGGCCTGGTGGTGATCACCGAGGCCATGGAACACGTGCGCTCGGCCAGCATCGGCATGTGGATCCGCACCGGCTCGCGGCAGGAGCCGGCCGAGCTCAACGGGATTTCCCACTTCATCGAGCACATGCTCTTCAAAGGCACCGAGCGCCGCTCGGCGGAAGAGATCGCGCAATCCATGGACCGCGTGGGCGGCATGCTCGACGCCTTCACCACCAAGGAAATGATCTGCTTCAACGCCAAAGTACTCGACGAGCACCTGCCCGTGGCCATCGAGGTGATCTCCGACCTGGTCCTCCGCCCGCGCTTTGACCAGCAGGACATCACCAAGGAAAAATCGGTGGTGCTGGAAGAGATCAAGATGGAGCAGGACAACCCCGAGTATCTGGTCTACGAAATCTTTACCCAGAATTTCTGGCGCGAACACCCTCTGGGCAAACCCATCCTGGGGACGTCTGATTCCGTCAACCGCTTCGAACGCGAAGCGCTGCTGGGCTGCTTCCGCTCCTGGTACGCCCCGGACAATATGTTGATCACCGCCGCTGGCCACCTCGACCACCGCAAGGTGGTGGATCTGGTGACCGCAGAATTCTCGACGCTTCGACCATCCGGTAATGGCGCGTCGCTGATTCCGCCGCGCTCGTACGCGAAGCTGACCACGCGCGACAAGCGCGAGCTCGGGCAGGTGCACATCTGTCTGGGCGTCCCGGCGCTCCCCGCCGCCGATGATCGGCGCTACGCGCTGGCCATCCTCAACAACCTGCTGGGCGGCGGCATGTCTTCGCGCCTGTTCCAGAATATCCGCGAGAAGCAGGGCCTGGCCTATACCGTCTTCAGCGACCTCAGCCCCTACCGCGATGCCGGAATGTTTTCGGTTTATGCCGGCACTTCGCGCGAGAACGCACGGCAGGTGGTGGAGATGGTCATGGCGGAGTTCCGCCGCATGAAGGAAGAAATGGTCAGCGAGGAAGAGCTGCGCCGGGCCAAGGATTATCTGAAGGGCTCGATGCTGCTGTCTCTGGAATCCACCGGCGCGCGGATGTCCAACCTCGCGCGGCAGGAACTCTACTTCGGACGCTTCATCACCCTCGATGAGATCGGCGAGGCGGTCGAGCGGGTGACATCCGGCGACTTGCAGCAGCTCGCACGCCACCTCTTTATACCCGACCGTATTGCCGTCACCGTCCTCGGCAACCTCGAAGGCTTCGAACTTACCCGCGAACAATTGGCCTGCTAGCGCCCGGCCCGCCGCCGTCATTCACAGCCCATCCGACTTGTCCTGATCCCTCTTGCTGGAGAAGGATCACGATGGCGAAGAATCTCAGTGGAAACACCAAGCGATTCCCGCCAAGAAAAAAATGCAGCGCATGCTAGGATTATTTCGCCCAACCGCGATCAGCGAGAGATACTGCATACTAGGTATCCCGCGAAAGTTTTCAGCCGAGGCGAAGAGCATGCCAGGTGATATTGCGGTAGGACAATGCCTGCAGTTTTCACCCCGCACTTCCTTCCGCCTTCGCAGGAAACTAAAACCTCTTCTGCGAGGTTTGCCGTCTGCTTTTGGGTCCGCTCTCCTCTGGCCTGTTTTCGTCCTGGTTTTCCTTCCCGCCGCGGCCAGGGCGCAGCTTTCCCCCGGTCCGCTTTCCAAGGCGCATCAATCGCTAAGCGGGCCGACCAAATGTACCGCCTGCCACAAGCTGGGACTGGGCTCCGGCAACTTGAAGTGCCTGGAATGCCATACGGAAATATCCAGCCGGCTCGCTGGACAGCGTGGCTACCACCCGCAAGTGGTGAAGAAGGGCGCCGGGGACAAAGACTGCGCGCGATGCCACTCCGAACACAACGGCGAAAGTTTCGGACTGATTCGCTGGAATCCGCCGCTACCGAATTTCGACCACGCGCTGACTGGATACGTCCTGGAGGGCAAGCACGCTCCGCTGGCCTGCGCGCAGTGTCATCTACCCGACCGCATCCTTCCCTCGGAGCGTCCGTCCATCAAAATAAAAGATATCAAGCGGACCTACCTGGGACTGGCGCCGGGGTGTTTGAACTGCCACATCGATCAACACAAGGGGCAACTGGGCTCCGACTGCTTGCCGTGTCACAATTTCAGCGATTGGAAAGATATTTCCAAGTTCGACCACGCCAAGACCAAGTACCCGTTGACCGGCGCCCATGCCAACGTTTTGTGCGGCAAATGCCACGTCGCCGCCGGACCCACAGGTCCGGTGAAATACACGGGCCTGGCCTTCGGCAACTGCGCTGATTGCCACACCGACCCGCACAAGGGCGCTTTCAAGGATTCCTGCCAGACCTGCCACAACACCGCGGCGTGGAAGACCCCGCGCGTGGCGTCAAAATTCGATCACTCCACCACCAAATTCCTCCTGCTCGGCAAGCACGCGCAGGTCGGTTGCGAAACCTGCCACGGCGGCGCGGATTTCAAGAAGCCCCTGCAGCACGAGAAATGCGCGGACTGCCACCACCCCGATCCCCACAGCGGGCAGTTTGCCCAGCGCGCCGATAAAGGCGCTTGCGAAACCTGCCACGTGGTGGAGGGCTGGAAGCCGGCCAGGTTCGGCGTGCGTGAGCACGCTCAGAGCAAGTACCCCTTGCTGGGACGCCACATCGAGGTGGCCTGCGCGAAATGTCACCTCCCCGTGGGGACCGCAACGCGTTACAAGATCACATTTGCCCGCTGCCTGGACTGCCACACCGACGCGCATAAGAAACAGTTCGCTAAGCCCCCGTATGCCAACAAATGTGAGAGTTGTCACACCGTGGATGGCTTTCACCCTTCTACCTATCCCCTGGGTAAGCACGAGGAGACCCGCTTCCCCCTGACCGGGGCACACATGGCCGTTCCTTGCATCGAGTGCCACAAGGCGGACACCGCTGGATTCGTGCCCTACCGCTTTGAGGACCGCGCCTGCCAGATTTGTCACCTCGATCCGCATCGTGGCGAGTTCCAGGAGCGCATGAAGAAACGCCGGAAGGACGGCAGTGTGCCGGGCTGCGAAGCCTGCCATGTGACCAAATCCTGGAGCAACGTGTCGCGCTTTGACCACTCCACCACCGCCTTCCCGCTTCTGGGCAAGCACCGCGACGTTCCTTGCATGGGATGTCACACTTCGGACAAGCTCGAGACCACTCTCAAAAACGTAAATTTCAAAGAGGCCCCCACCAAGTGTGAGAACTGCCACGAAGACAGGCATGCCGGACAGTTCGTGCGATACGGGACGCCCCCGGATTGTGCCCACTGCCACACGGTCATCCGCTGGAAGCCCTCGCTGTTCGATCACGACAAGGAGGCGGCCTTCTCGCTGCAGGGCGCGCACAAAGACGTCGCGTGTGATCTCTGTCACAAACTCAAGCAGGAAGTGAATGGAGTGAAGGTGCTCTTCTACAAGCCCACCCCGACCAAGTGCGCGGCGTGCCACGGGTCCACTTGAATCGGGCCGAGTTTCCCTCCACTCAAATGCATTGCGCGAAATTTGCGGCGGTAAAATCTACTCAGGCATGAAAAATGTGCGCCATCTTGCCAGTGGCTCCCGCCAGCCCAAGCTTCTTCAATTCATCTTAGAAGGCTAATGCCTTGAAGATGTTAAACGTTCCGGGGCGATTGCAAATAAATTGTCGGTGTAGTGGAAGGTTGGTTGCGATGGTTTCTTCGGAGTGGCACGCTTCGGGCGGATTTGGACACTGTCCTACAACTGTACCTCAGGACAGTATTTTTCTCGATTATCCGTATGTACCCTCGAAGGCGCCAGCCTGGGAATTGAAGCTGAAGTAGAACGTCAAAATCTGACGGTCAGGTGTCTCACTTGCGGACGACGTTCACGACAGTGCTCGGGGTCGCGCTGGTCTTAGGGGCTCCGCTCGTCCTGTTTCCGACTGTTTCGACTCCCGCAAACGCCCAAGCCCCACCCCAGAAAAGCGTCCGTGGCCAAACGCGGAATCCCCATGGCCCCATCAAGATTCCCTGCGAGAACTGCCACACCTTTACGAGCTGGAAGCCCATCCGGGCCGTCCCGGAGTTCAATCACAACAGCACGGCATTCCCGCTGCGCGGCCTCCACGAGAAGGTGGAGTGCAAGTTGTGCCATACCAAGATGGTGTTCACCGATGCCGGCACAAAGTGCGCGGACTGCCATGCCGACATCCACCGCGGGCAGTTCGGCGCAAAATGCGAACAGTGCCACACGGTAAAAGGCTGGAATGTCTCGGTGAAGGCCATTCAGCAGCACCAGAATCGCTTTCCGCTCCTGGGAGCGCATGCGGCCGTCGAGTGCATCGCCTGTCATAAAAACGCCGCGGTCGGCCAGTTCACGGGTCTGTCGACACAGTGCATCACCTGCCACGTGGATTCGTTTCAAAAGGCCAAAGTGCCCGATCACCAGGCGCTGGGCTTTCCGACAACCTGTGAGGCCTGCCATTCCTTTGACGCCTGGCAGCCCGCAAAGTTTGACCACCTGCGGTTCACCGGCTTTGATCTTACCGGCGTTCACGCCAAGCTGGAGTGTTCCGCCTGCCACGTGAATGGCCGCTTCAAAGGAACGCCGAGCAATTGTTACGCCTGCCATGCCAAGGATTATAATGCGACCAAGAATCCTAACCATATTCAGGCCGGCTTCCCGCAGGACTGCTCCAATTGCCACACCACCGCCACTTGGCTGGGGGCCAAGTTTGATCACAACCGCTTCACGAAATTCCCGCTGACCGGCGCGCACGTAAACGTGGCCTGCTCTTCTTGCCACATCAACGGCAAGTTCGCCGGCACCCCGACCGACTGCGCCTCCTGCCACATCCAGCAATACAACAGCGCGACCAACCCGAATCACAAGGCCGCCGGATTCCCCACCGTTTGCACCATCTGCCATACCACCGTGGCGTGGAAGCCGGCGAGTTTCGACCACAACCGGGCCACAAAGTTCCCGCTGACTGGGGCACACGTAACCGTGGCCTGCTCCTCCTGCCACATCAATGGCAAGTTCGCCGGCACGCCTACCACCTGCGATGCCTGCCACATCCAGCAGTACAATGGCACCACCAAACCCAACCACAAGGCTGCCGGGTTCCCCACTGACTGCTCGATCTGCCATTCCACGGTATCGTGGCTCGGAGCGACGTTTGACCACTCCAAGACGCATTTCCCGCTGACCGGCTTCCACGTCAGCGTGCCTTGCGCCTCCTGCCACATCAACAACAAGTTCGTCGGCACACCGACCAACTGCGATGGCTGCCACCTCCCGCAGTACAATGCCACCACCAAACCAAATCACAAGGCCGCCGGGTTCCCCACCGACTGCTCCATTTGCCATAACACGGTGGCCTGGATCCCGGCCAGCTTCGACCACAACAAGACGAAGTTTCCGCTGACCGGGGCGCATGTCACCGTGGCCTGCGCCAATTGCCACATCAATGGGGTGTACCAAGGCACGCCCGTGGACTGCTACTCCTGCCACAAGCTGCAGTATCAGACCACCACAAATCCCAATCACATCGCCGCCAGCTTCCCCACCACTTGCCAGACGTGCCACAACACCACCACCTGGACCGGAGCGACTTTCACTCACTCCCGCTTCCCCATCTATTCGGGCAAGCACCAGAAAGGGGTGTGGACTACGTGCGCCGACTGCCACATCAATGCGTCCAACTATCAGGTGTTCTCCTGCCTGACCTGCCACGCCCACAACAAAACGGATATGGACAGTAATCACCGCGGCGTTTCGGGATACGTATACAACAGCGCGAACTGCTATTCCTGCCATCCCAATGGAACACAAAACTGAACTTCGCATCTCCGTATGCTGCCGGGTCCTCCTGCTGACCCTGCTGGTCTGCGTTTGCCCGGCCTCGGCGCAGAACCCCGCAGGCCGCACATCCTTCCGCGTAAAATACATCGCCGAAGGTGTGGTTTACATCGATGGCGGGCGCAACAGCGGCTTGACCGAAGGCGAAAAACTGGTGATCCGGCGCCGCGTGCTCAGCGATATGCCTTCCGGCGACGGCCTCGTCCAGGCCACGCGGATTGTTGCCGAGCTGGCGGTCATTTCCCTTGCCGACGGTTCGGCGGTTTGCGAGATTCGCGCCTCGAACGCGCCGATCCGGGTGGGTGATATTGCCGCGCTGGACAAGGAATCTCTGGAGGCGCGTCTGAAGGAACTTCGCGCCAGCCCGGGCCGCAAATATCCCCAAGTTATCGCTTTTACCGTCGGCGAGCCCCTGGATGAAGAAGCGCGCGATGCCGTCCCGCATCCGCCGTTGCCGGAAATCAATCGCGCGCGCGGGCGCGTGGGCGTCGAATACAGCGGCACCCGCGGGACCGGCGGCTCCACGTTTCGCAGCGATCAGGTTGGGCTGGTGCTCCGCGCCGATGTCACGCGCATTGGCGGCAGTTACTGGAATTTCAACGGCTACTGGCACGGGCGGCTGGACTCCCGCTCCTCCAGTTCGCAGCAGACACTCAACGACCTGATCAACCGCACCTATCAGATTGGGCTGATCTATGTGAACCCGCAATCCCATTGGACGGCAGGCCTGGGCCGCCTGTACGTCCCCTGGGCCACCAGCCTGAGCACCGTGGATGGCGGCTACGTTGCGCGACGTTTTGGCAAGGGCGCGACGCTGGGCATTTTCGCCGGCTCCACGCCGGACCCGACATCATGGGATTACAATCCCGACCGGCACATCGGCGGTGTTTTTGCCAACTTCGAAGGCGGAAGCTTTGATGCCTTCCGCTACACCAGCACTATGGGCGTAGCCTTGAGCACCATCGCCTGGAAGGCGGAAAGACAGTTCCTCTTCTTTGAGAATGTGCTCTCCTACAAGCGCGGAGTTTCGGTCTACCATTCTCTGGAAGCCGACGCCCCACGTACGCTGCCGCAGAGTGGTCCCACCGGCGCGGCCGTCAGCCGGAGTTTCTTGACCATCCGCATGCAGCCCCATCGGCGGGTGAGTTTCGACCTCAGCCACAACTACTTCCGCGACCTGCCGACCTTCGACCCCAGGCTGGTGGGCACCGGTCTGCTCGACAAATACCTGTTCCAGGGCTTCAGCGGCGGCATGCGCGTTGACTTGCCCTGGCACCTGGGCGTGTACAGCAGCCTCGGCCGCAGTTCGCGGAACAGCGATGCCAAGCCCTCCTGGAACCAGTTGTACGGCGTCACCTTGGGGCAAGTGTGGAAGACCGGCATCCGCGCCGATCTGCGCTATTCGACATTTGACAGCTCGTTTGGCCGCGGCCACTACAAAGCCCTCTCCCTTTCGCGGCAGTTTGGCGAGGGCCTGCGCTGGGAGGTCCAGACCGGCATGCAGAATTTCACCTCGGCGCTCACGCAACAGAGCAACGGCCGATTCGTGAACACCAACCTGGACTGGTTCATCGGCCGCTACGTATTTCTCGAAGGCGGCTTCACTTTGCAGCGCGGCAATTCCCAAGATTACAACCAGTGGATCATCGTCATGGGCAGTCGCTTCTGATTGCGGATGAGAAGCCATAATCACACTCGGTTCGGCATGCTCGGGCGGATCACCCTCCTGCTCGCCTTCTTGCTGGTTATCCTTTGCTTTGCTCTCCCCGTGTGGAGCGCGGGACTCGATGATCTTCCCGCTCTACTGGAGCGCACCGGCAGAAGGATAGAAAGCTTTGCCGAGGAATTCACCCGCGTGCGCTGCACCGAGGAAGTGATGCAGGCCAGGATCGGCGCCAATGGCAAGGTGCAGTACCAGGCCAAGTCGGTCTATGACACCTTGATGCTCATTCGCCTGGAGGGTGACGAGCTCACCGTGGAAGAATCGCGCGAGAAACAATTCCAGAGCGGCGATGCCAAGAATTTGCCCTTGCTGACTACCAACGGCTTTTCCACCCTGGCGCTTATCTTTCACCCCTACTTCCAATCCAGCTTCGAGTTTACGCGCGCTGAGGACGAGGAGACCGGCGACAAACAGCTCGCCAAGTTGCGCTTCGACCATGTCAAGGGCACGCGCTCTCCTATGGCGCTGCAAATGCGCGGCCACGAATATCCCGTGGAGCTGTCCGGCACCGCCTGGATCCGGCGGGATTCCGGAGCCATCGTGAAGATCACCGCCTGGCTGCAGACCAGCATGGAGGACCTGGGCCTGAAAAAATTCAATAGCGAGGTAGAATACGCGCCGGTGGCCTTCCCCGGCACCACTGAACCCTACTGGCTCCCCGCATCCGCCAAGGTGGATGTGGAATCGCCGCGGCAGCACTGGCGCAATGTGCACCACTTTGCCGATTACCGCCGCTTCTCCGTGGCCATTCGTCTTGGTCCGGCAAATGAGGCGCCACCGAAATGAGCACCCAGGTCACCGCAGGAACCCTGAGCCGGCCCGCCGTTGACCGCGAAGCGGGCCACCGCCTGCGCATCCTGGCTGGATGGCTAGTGGCCTTCGCGTTCCTCGCCGTGATCACTCTCTATGGTTTCGATTACTACCTCCTGGACGCGCTGAATCGCCCGCTCTCCCCCAAACACCCGCTGCTCAAGCCCAGCGGCACCATCGGTCTCCGTCTGGGCATCCTGGGCGTGCTCTTGTTCCTGGTAATTTACTGCTACGCCCTGCGCAAGCGCTGGGCCTGGCTGGGCCGGCAGGGGTCTTCGAGACACTGGTTGGACTACCACATCATTCTGGGCGTGGCCGCGCCTCTGGTCATCGCCTTTCACGCCGCATTCAAGTACCGCGGCATTGCCGGGATGGCCTTCTGGATTATGGTGGCGGTGGCGCTCAGCGGCATCGTTGGGCGTTACCTGTACGCGCAGATCCCGCGCAGCCTGAACGCCGCGGAGATTTCCTTGAAGGAACTGCAGTCCCAGCAGGAACAGCTCAAAGCTAACCTGGCCTCCCAAAAACTGTTCTCAAACGCTTTGCGCGACTCTTTTGTCCGCTTACCCAGCGTGCCGGAAGCCCGCCAGATGCCTTTGCTGAAAGCCATTGCGGTCATGCTGGCCATCGATTTTGAGCTCACATTTCTGGCGGCGAAATTGCGTAGGCGCGCCGGCGGGCGCGGGCAGGCGCTGCTTACCCTGGGTGGATTCTTGAGCAGCGGGAATGAAGAATTGGAAGCGGTAGTGCGCACGCTGCGCCAGCAAGTCACTCTTTCCAAGCGCATTGTGTTTCTTTCGCGCTCCCAGCAAGTCTTCCATCTCTGGCATGTGGTTCACCGCCCGTTCAGTTATGCTTTTGCGGTCCTGGCATGCATTCACATTCTGGTGGTTGTGCTTTTCCGATACGCGTCGTAAAAAAGAAAAATGGACACGCTGGTCGCATTCCTCATCGCCGCTCTGGTTACTTTTTTCTTCGTGCGGCGTTATTTGCGGCAACTGACCGCCGGGCAGCGCGCGGCCAACGACGGCGCGGCTCAGGGCGTAGCGGCCGCCGCCGCGTCTGTGGGAACGCAGCCCTGCCCGCGCTGCGCGAAAGCCATCAGCCGGGGCAGCGCCTTCTGCAACCACTGCGGCGCGGCGCTGGCTATGTGGACCGTGCATCGCGCCGATATCAGAGCGGCGTCCGCGGGCGCACCCAAAGGTAAGCCCAAGCCGGTGATCAACGCCTCGCTCTGCATCGGTTGCAGCAGTTGCGTCGACATCTGCCCGGAGACCGGGACGCTGGAAATGTTGAACGGCAAAGCCATCCTTGCGCACGCCGAGCGTTGTACCGGCCACGCCAAGTGCGTCGAGGTCTGCCCCACCCAGGCCATTGCGCTCTCCTTTGGCGGTGTCCTGCAGACGCTGCGCGTACCGCTGGTCAAAGAGGACTTCGAGACCAATGTTCCCGGCCTTTTCATCGTCGGCGAACTGGCCGGGATGGCATTGATCAAATCCGCCGTGAACGAAGGCAAGATGGTGATCGACCACCTCAAAAGGCGAATGGAGCGCGATCATCCCGCCGCCGCCCAGAAGGCTGCCGCCGCGGTCTTGAATGAGCGATGCCACGAGCCCGCCGCGCCTGCGTCTCAGCCCACGGACGCAACAACAGATGTGCTGATTGTCGGCTCCGGACCCGCCGGCCTGAGCGCCGCTCTCACCGCTCACCAATATGGCTTGCAGTACGTGGTGCTGGAACAGGGTGAGATTGCCGCCTCCATCCGCCAATATCCGCGCCACAAGTTCCTGATGGCTGAGCCGCTGGAAATTCCGCTCTATGGACACTTGTACGTGGGCGACGGCACCAAGGAAACGCTCTTGTCCGTGTGGGAGACGATCATCCAGAATACCGGCGTGCGCATCCAGACCAACCATCGCGTCGAGCGCGTGGTCCGCAACGGACAGGGGTTCTGGGTCGAGACCGCCAAGGAAAAATTCCACGCCACCTATGTTGTCCTGGCCATGGGCCGCCGCGGAACGCCGCGGCGTCTGGGCGTTCCCGGCGAGGAGCTCGGAAAAGTAACCTACAAACTCATCGAGGCCGACAGCTACAATGACAGCGACCTCATGGTCGTGGGCGGCGGGGATGCGGCCATTGAGGCCGCGCTGGCACTCGGCCGCGGAGGGAGAAACCGCGTCACCCTGTCGTATCGCGGCGACTCCTTCAGCCGTCTGCGCGACCGCAATCGCCAGCAATTCGAATTGGCGGAAAAGGAAGGCAGAGTCGTGGTCCTGCGCAGTTCGCAAGTTGCCGAAGTTCGTCCCGGCTCCGTGCTCCTCGATCATGCCGGCTCGCGCAAAGAAATCCCCAACCAGTTCCTCTTCATCCTCATCGGCGGAGAGTCTCCGGAAGAGTTTCTGCGCAAAACCGGCGTCGAGATCGTCGAAAAGGAGCTGGCCGCGGCGACTGCATGGTAAGACGCCGGCCTGAAAGCAGTTAAGATGTGGGAAACTTCCCCGAGGAACTCATGAAGCAAAAAATCGCCACTCTGCTTGCCGTTGTCCTGCTGGCGGCAGCCGCCGGATGTAAGAAGACAGCGGCGCCGGAAGACGAAATCCGCGCCGCCATCCGCGCCCACCTGACGCACAGCGGCACACTAAATCTCGAGGCCTTCGATACCGACGTGAAGCACGTCACCATTCAGGGTGATAAGGCCGAGGCGCAGGTGGAATTCCGCGTAAAGAATGGCCCGGGAAGCATGCAGTTGACCTATCAGATGGAAAAGCGCAATGGAAGTTGGACCGTGGCCCAATCCTTGCCGGTGGGAAGCGACTTCACCCACCCGGGGTTGGAACCGGGCCAGGTCCCGCCAACCGGTGGGCCCGACGGTGCCAACGCTCCTCCCTTCGAAGCCCTGAGAAAATTTAAAGACGGGACAAACTCCCCGCCCAAGACTCTTCCGCCCGGCCATCCTCCGGTAGGCACTCCCGGCAAAACTCCGACTCCCGCGACTCCCTGAATTGGCGGCGAGGAATCTCTCCTCGCTCCTTCATTTTTTCCGCGGGCCTGCCAAGTTTACCCGCCATTTTGCTGGGCGGGCCTGCCCGGCGGGCGCCGCGACTCCCTTTCTATTTCCTTTCCTGCCAATCACCGGATATATTCTCCACGAACTCTTAGGAGCCCAGTCGGCCATGGCGCGAGAAACCACGAAAGAAGCGAATAAGCCCAACAACGGCGCAAACCTGGGCTTCGAGCAAACGCTCTGGCAGGCAGCGGCCAAGAATTCTTGTCCCGATTACGGGTCGGTGTTTGATGGCGATTAAGAAAAGTCAGCTATATAGCTCACTCTGGCAGAGCTGCGACGAGCTTCGCGGCGGCATGGATGCCTCGCAGTACAAGGATTACGTCCTGGTCCTTCTTTTCGTCAAATACGTCTCCGACAAGGCAGCCGGCCAGAAGGGATACTTGCTCGACGTGCCGAAGGGCGGCAGCTTTGCCGACATGGTGAAGCTCAAGGGCGACAAAGAAATCGGCGACAAGATGAACAAGATTATCGCCAAGCTCGCCCAAGCAAACGAGCTCAGGGGCGTGATCGACGTGGCCGACTTCAACGAGCCGGACAAGCTCGGCAAGGGCCAGGAGATGGTGGACCGCCTCTCCAACCTAGTAGCCATCTTTGATACCCCAGCACTCGATTTCCGCAGCAACCGCGCCGAGGGTGATGACCTGTTGGGGGATGCTTACGAATACCTGATGCGGCATTTCGCCACTGAGTCAGGCAAGAGCAAGGGGCAGTTTTACACGCCAGCCGAGGTCTCTCGTGTCATGGCAAAGGTCGTCGGCGTTGGCAGCGCCAAGAGCAATAGCCAGTCCATTCACGATCCAACTTGCGGATCTGGTTCCCTCTTGCTCAAGGCACACGACGAGGCCAAGGGAACGGCCGGCCTGGACCTCGCGCTCTACGGCCAGGAAATGGACCAGGCCACGGCCGCTCTTGCGCGGATGAACACGATTCTCCACGACTGCCCGTCGGCGGAAATCTGCAAAGACAACGTGCTCGCGAGGCCACGCTTCACCTCCGGGGATGGTCGACTCAAGACCTTCGACTTCGTGGTTGCCAATCCACCGTTCTCGTTCAAAGCATGGACCACCGGCTTCCATCCAGAGGCAGATGAGTTCAAGCGCTTCGCGTTCGGTGTTCCGCCCCAAAAGAATGGCGATTATGCCTTCCTGCTCCACATTCTTACCTGTCTCAAGAGCACCGGCAAAGCGGCGGTGAACCTCCCGCACGGCGTGCTCTTCCGTAGCGGTGCTGAAGCCACCATCCGCCGCGAGATCGTTCGGCGCGGTTACATCAAAGGCATCATTGGCCTGCCGGCAAACTTGTTCTATGGCACTAGCATCCCCGCCTGCATCCTCGTTCTCGACAAGGAGAACGCCCACGCCCGGAAGGGCATCTTCATGGTGGACGCGTCGAAAGGCTTCATCAAGGACGGCAACAAAAACCGCCTCCGTGCCCAGGACATTCACCGCATTGTGGACACATTCACCCGCCAGCTCGAAATCCCGCGCTATTCCCGCATGGTGCCCCTCTCGGAGATCAGCGATCCGAAGAACGATTTCAACCTCAACCTCCCGCGCTACATCGACAGCACTGAGCCCGAGGACCAGCAGGACATCGACGGCCACCTGCGTGGCGGCATCCCGGATCGTGATATCGATGCGCTCGACAGCTATTGGGTGGTCTTTCCCAGCGTGCGCCCGCTCCTGTTCGAGTCGGCGGGCCGGCCTGGTTACTGCCGCCTCAAGCTGCCAGCCGGTGAGGTCAAGGCCGCCATCTTTGGCCACGCCGAGTTTGCAGCGTTCAATGTTTCCGTCACCGAGCTGTTTGCGAAGTGGAAGAAAGCCAACGCGCCGCGCCTCAACGCCATCAACCCCGGCGATCACCCCAAGGCGCTTATCGAAGCGCTCTCAGAAGATTTGCTTGCCACGTTCGGCAAGGCCCCGCTCATCGACCCCTACGATGTTTATCAGCACCTGATGGACTACTGGGCGGGAACGATGCAGGACGATGCGTATCTGATCGCCTAGGCGGGCTGGTTGGACGCCGCTAAGCCGCGGCTCATCGTCGAGACCAAGGAGCAAAAGAACAAGGAGGAGCCAGACTTCACGGTTGTCAAGAAGAAGTTCAAGTCAGATCTGATCCCGGCCGCGCTCCTGATCGCCCGATACTTCGCGTCAGAGCAGTTGGCAATAGAAGCGCTCGAAAGCGAACTCGGCGCGTCGGAACAGCAACTCGACGAGCTCAAGGAAGAACACGGTGGCGAGGGTGGCCCGCTGGAAGAGGTCGTGGACGAGAAGGGCAAGATATCGAAGAAAGCGGTGGCGGCACGCCTGAACGAGATCGGTCGCGACGCCGAAGATGCTGAGGAAAGGAAGGCACTGGAGGAGTACGCCGCCCTACTCGACAAGCAGGTCGACGCAAAGAGCCGGTTGAAAGCCGCTCTAGAAGCACTGGAGGCCAAGGTCGCAAGGAAGTACGGCAAGCTCACCGAGGCCGAGATCAAGACCCTCGTCGTGGACGGCAAATGGCTGGCGCAAATCGGCGCGGATGTACAGAGCGAACTGGATCGGGTGTCGCAGGCACTCACCGGCCGCATCCGCCAACTGGCCGAACGCTACGCCGTTCCGCTGCCCAAGCTCATTGAAAAGGTCAACGCCCTCGCTGCCCGCGTGGACGAGCACCTCAGGAAGATGGGGGCGGTATGGAACTGAAGCCCGGCTACAAGCAGACCGAGGTGGGCGTGGTCCCGCAGGATTGGGAGGTAGCAAAGATGTCCGAAGTCTGCGCGATGAAGAGTGGTATGGGGATAACTAGCGCGAACATCAATCAATTCTCCCATTACCCCTGTTATGGCGGTAACGGCCTTCGGGGCTTTACCTCGCGCTTCACGCATGACGGAAGGTTTGCCTTGATAGGGCGGCAGGGAGCGTTATGCGGGAATGTTTTGGCCGTTGAAGGACAGTTCTTTGCTTCAGAACACGCAGTCGTAGTAACCGCTTCTGCGGGAACAGATGTTCGCTGGCTTACCTTCATTTTGGGAGAGATGCGGCTTAATCGCTACTCGGAGTCTTCGGCCCAGCCTGGGTTATCAGTCTCTAAGCTCCTGTCTCTAAAATTAGCAATCCCGCCGACCAAAGCCGAACAAGAAGCCATCGCCGAGGCGTTGAGCGATGCGGATGCCCTCATCGAATCCCTGGAGCAGCTCATCGCAAAGAAGCGCGACCTCAAACAAGCCGCTATGCAGCAACTTCTCACTGGCCAGACCCGCCTGCCGGGGTTCAGCGAGGAGTGGGAAACTGTCACTGCCGGCGAGATTGGCCGATTTCGAGGAGGCAATGGCTTTCCGCTCAGATGTCAGGGCGCAACCACTGGTGCCTATCCTTTTTTCAAGGTTTCGGACATGAACAACGAGGGCAACGATACCTTCATGTTTACGCCAAACAACTGGGTGTCCGAAGCCGTCCGGAAAACGATCGGTGCGACCTTGTTCCCGGCGGACAGCATCGTCTTCGCAAAGGTCGGGGCTGCAATCTTTCTGGAGCGAAAGAAAATTCTCGCTCGGCCGAGCTGCATCGACAACAACGTGTCAGCCTTCGTGCTGGATGCCGCCCGCGCTGACTGCCGGTACATCCACTACTTGATGTTGAGAACCAAACTCGGGGCGTTAGTTGCGACCACGGCGCTTCCCTCGCTGAGTGGAAGGCAGCTTTCAGGGATCTCTTTCAGACTGCCACCCCTGCCCGAGCAAATCGCTATCGCCGCCGTCCTCTCCGAAATGGACGCGGAGATCGCCGCGCTCGAACAGCGGCGCGAAAAGTCCCGCGCCCTCAAGCAGGGCATGATGCAGGAATTGCTCACCGGGAGGACGCGCCTCGTATGAGCGGCGCTGCGAATTCGGGAGCGGTATTCAGTCGGCTCAGACACGCATGAGCACCGTCGGCCAAGTCGAGAAGAAGACCCAGCAACGCGTGGTAAAGCTGTTCCGCGACACGCTGCGCTACGACTACCTCGGCGACTGGACCGAGCGGGAGGGCAATCGCAACATCGAAGAGGACCTGCTGCGGGCCTTCCTGCGCGACAAGCAGGGCTGCGACGAGGCGCTCATCACGCGCGCACTGCACCTCCTCGATAAGGCGGGGGGCGACACCAGCAAGAGCCTCTACGACCGTAACCGCGCCATCTATGACCTGCTGCGCTACGGCGTGAAGGTGAAGGCAGAGGTTGGCGACAACACGCAGACCGTTTGGCTCATCGACTGGAAGCACCCGGAGCGAAACCAGTTCGCCATCGCCGAGGAAGTGACCATTACGGGCGGCGACGTAAAGGCTCACACCAAGCGCCCGGACGTAGTGCTCTATGTCAACGGCATCGCGCTCGGGGTGCTGGAGCTGAAGCGTTCCACCATTTCCGTGGCCGAGGGCATCCGCCAGAACCTCGACAACCAGAAAAAGATCTTCCTCGAGCACTTCTTCTCCACCATGCAGTGGGTCATGGCGGGCAACGACACCGAGGGACTGCGTTACGGCACCATCCAGACGCCAGAGAAGTACTACCTTACCTGGAAGGAGGATGGACCCGAAGCCAACCCGCTAGACCGCGCGCTTCTCCATCTTTGCGCTAAGACTCGCCTGCTGGAGCTGATTCACGACTTCATCGTCTTCGATGCCGGAACCAAGAAGCTCTGTCGGGCCCATCAGTACTTCGCCGTGCGAGCTGCGCACAGCCACGTGAGGCGGCACGAGGGCGGCATCATCTGGCACACGCAGGGCAGCGGCAAGAGCCTGGTCATGGTGTGGCTGGCCAAATGGATCCGCGAGAACGTCAAGGACGCACGGGTGCTGATCATCACCGACCGCGATGAGTTGGACGAGCAGATCGAGGGAGTCTTCAAGGGCGTTGACGAGGACATCTACCGTACCAACAGCGGCGCAGACCTGATCACGACGCTCAACGCCACCAAACCCTGGCTGGTGTGCTCCCTTATCCACAAGTTCGGCGGGAGGGAGGAAGGTGAAGAGGTCGGCGACATCCCCGGCTACATCGAAGAGTTGAGGAAGGCGCTGCCGCCCGGCTTCGCCGCCAAGGGAAACCTCTTTGTGTTTGTGGACGAGTGCCACCGCACGCAATCCGGTGAGCTGCACAAGGCGATGAAGGCCATTCTTCCGAGCGCTGTGTTCATCGGTTTCACTGGTACGCCGCTCCTGAAGGCCGACAAGCAGAGAAGCATCGAGGTCTTCGGCGGCTACATCCACACCTACAAGTTCAACGAGGCGGTGAAGGACAAGGTGGTGCTCGACCTGCGCTACGAGGCGCGGGACATCGACCAACGCATTACGTCGCAGGAGAAGATCGACCAGTGGTTCGAGGCCAAGACCCGAAACCTGACCGACCTGGCCAAGGCGCAGCTCAAGCGGCGCTGGGGCACGATGCAGGAGGTGCTCTCCAGCCAGTCACGGCTTGAGCAGATCGTAGCCGACATCCTGATGGACATGGAGACCCGCGACCGGCTGAAGAGCGGCCGCGGCAATGCCATGCTCGTCTCCGGGAGCATCTACCAAGCGTGCAAGTTCTACGAGTTGTTCTTCGACAAGACCGACCTCAGGGGTAAGTGCGCGATCGTCACCTCCTACAGACCGTCACCCGCTGACATCAAGGGCGAGGAGAGCGGTGAGGGCCTGACCGAGCGCCTGCAGCAATAC
>JBGPJC010000086.1:0-17059 GCA_041485165.1 Terriglobia bacterium
CGCGAAGACATCCTGCTTCTGGCCATGCACTTTCTCCACCGCTACGCGCAGCGTTACCGCAAAGACGTTCGCGGCTTCGATGAGGCCGCGCGCCAGGCGCTGCTCGAACATCCCTGGCCGGGCAACGTGCGTGAGCTCGACCACACCGTCGAGCGCGCCGTGCTGCTGGCGCAGGAAGACCCCGTCCGCTCGAGCCACCTGGGCCTGCGCCCGGCGCGCGAGGCCGGGCCCAAGCTCGAAGAGCTGAGCCTGGAAGAGGTCGAGCGCGTGCTGATCCAGAAGGCGCTCTCGCGCTACGGCGGCAACGTCAGCCAGGCCGCGCTGGCCCTGGGGCTGAGCCGCAGCGGGCTCTACCGCCGCCTGCAAAAATACGGGCTGTGAAGCCGCTCACCCACGAGCGCCAGGTTCTGCTGCTTGCCTTTCTGACCGGCCTGCCCGGGTCGGTAGTGGCGCTGGTGCTCCTGTGGCGCCTGGACCTCTCCACCAAGCTGCAGTGGACGCTGGGCGTAATCATCGTGTGGATTTGGATCGGCGTGGCGTTCGCGGTCCATTCGCGCGTGGTCTTCCCGCTGCGCACGCTCTCCAATCTGCTGGCCGCGCTGCGCGAAGGCGACTTTTCCATCCGCGCGCGCGGAGAAGGCCGCGACGACGCGCTGGGCGAAATCACCACGGAAGTGAACGCTCTGGCGGAGACGCTGCGCAAACAGCGGCTGGGCGCGGTCGAGGCCACCGCGCTTCTCGGCAAGGTGATGGAAGAGATTGACGTGGCGGTATTCGCTTTCGACCCCGAGCATCACCTGCGTCTGGTCAACCGCGCCGGCGAACGCCTCCTCGGCCAGCCGGGCGAGCGCCTGATGGGCCAATCCGCCCAGGAGCTGAACCTGGAAAACTGTCTGACCGGCGAAAGCCCGCGCAACGCGGAGATCAGTTTCCCCGGCGGCGGCGGCCGCTGGCAGATCCGCCGCAGCACGGTGCGCGAGGGCGGCAAGCCACACCAGTTGCTCGTTCTCGCCGATTTGAGCCGCGCCCTGCGCGAGGAAGAACGCCAAGCCTGGCAACGGTTGATTCGCGTATTGGGACACGAGCTGAATAATTCGCTGGCGCCCATCAAATCCGTGGCCGACAGCCTGGGCACGCTGCTCAGCCGAGAAAACCTGCCGCACGATTGGCTGGAGGATACGCAGCGAGGTCTGGAAGTGATCGGCGCGCGGGCTGAAGCCCTGGGACGCTTCACCAGCGCCTATGCGCGGCTGGCGCGGTTGCCTCCCCCGCGGCTCGCTCCGGTCGAGGTAAGCTCGTGGGTCAGGCGCGTGGCCGGCCTGGAGACACGCATCGCGGTCAAGGTATTCTCCGGCGGCGAGTTCACGCTCTCTGCCGACCCGGACCAGCTCGATCAATTGCTGATCAATCTTCTGCGCAATGCCGTGGATGCTTCGCTCGAGAATGCCGGTGGGGTGCAGGTGGGCTGGAAAAAAGACGGCGCGTTTATCGAGCTGAGCGTGGAGGACGAGGGCCCCGGCCTGTCAAACACCGCTAACTTGTTCGTCCCGTTTTTCACTACCAAGCCCGGCGGCTCGGGCATCGGACTGGTGCTCTGCCGGCAAATCGCCGAGGCCCATGGCGGCTCGCTGGTTCTCGAGAACCGCCCGGGCGGCAAAGGCTGCGCCGCCCGTCTGCGCTTTCCGGGCTGAAGAATCGCCTTGTAGCACTGAGTGAAACTCCTCTCTATTATCACAACTATGTGATATATTGTTGGGAGTTATTCTGGAAGAGTGGGCGGACTGATATGCACCCTCGGAACATGAGAGAAGCACGGGAGCGGCTCGGATGGAGTCAGCAGAAAGCCGCGGCGGAGCTGGGTGTCTCTCAGAGCTACCTCTCCATGCTGGAGACGGGCGACCGGCCCCTTCCTGCAAACCTCCGCAGGAAGATGGTTCGCACTTACAAGCTGCCGCCTACTCTCTTCCCCGTCACTCGCCGGCACTGGACGCCAAGAGCAGTCGATCCTCAATCGCTTGCCGAGGAATTGGCCGCGCTGGGGTATCCAGGCTTTGCCTATCTGCGCCGGCGAAAGCCGGGGAGAAACCCTGCGGAGCTCCTGCTGACCGCACTGGCACAAGACAATCTGGAAGCGCGCCTTTTTGAGGCGCTCCCGTGGCTGCTTCTCAAGTATTGGGGCTTGGACCGGGTCTGGCTCGCCCAGCAATCCAGGCTTCATGATTTGCAGAACCGTTTGGGCTTTGTCATAACCCTGGCGCGTGAGGCAGGACATAGGGCGAGCCCCGCCAACTCTGCTCGCCAGGCGGCTCTGGAAAGCCTTGAGGCCGCGCTGAGGCCCAGCTTGTTGGCCCGGGAAGAGCCCCTGGGACAGTCAACATTGAGCGATGTGGAACGCGCGTGGCTCCAGGAGCATCGCTCCGAAGATGCCAGGGAGTGGAATCTGCTCACCGACTGGCGACCGGAGACCCTCCGCTATGTCGCCTGAAGCAGCCGCCGCGTTGCCACCTGGTTGGGCAGCCTTCCTGAAGGAAGTGGACCACCTTCTTGCAGCTCCTGTTGAGCTCCACTGTCTCGGCGGATTCGTTCTCGCGGCGGGATACGGCTTGCCCCGGCCAACCGCGGATCTCGATTATATCGCGGCAAAACCCTCAGAGAATGCGGCCGGTTTCGAATCCATTGCCGGAAAGGATTCCCCATTGGCGAGGAGACGCGGGCTTTACTTCCAATACGTCGCTGTTGCCGATGTTCCCGAAGATTACGAGGAACGCTTGTCCGACCTCCTCCCCGGCCAATTCTCCCGGCTGCATCTTCGTGCCCTTGAAGTCCATGACCTTATCCTGGCCAAGCTTGTGCGGAACAGCCCGGTGGATTTCGAAGACGCCAAGTTTCTCGCCAGAACGGGTAAGCTCGAAGAAAAGGTGCTCAAGAAGCGTTATGAGAAAGAGTTCCGTCCCAATTTAGCCAACGAGGGAAGGCACGATCTCACTCTCCAACTCTGGATCGAGGCGTGTTTTCATTCCTGACGATAATCTATCAGAGAAGCTGGAACATCCGTCGTAACTCAGGTCCCCGTTCATGGTGAACCTGCTCAGGGTGAACCGCCCGCGTCCCGACGATTTTTGCCGGAACGAGGGCTGACCTGAAGATAAACGTGCTATCGCTTTCCGGCAAGACTCAGAAAAATCCCCAGGCATCGTTGCAAAACGTTCAGGAGTCCGGTTACCAGCATGGCCGGCGTTGGGGGACACCCGGGGATGTAGCCGTCAACGGGTAGCATGGCGTCTACCGCGCCGGCGACGGCATAGCTGTTCGCAAAGATGCCACCGCTGCATCCGCACGCACCCACCGCGACCACCAGCCTGGGAGCGGGCATCGCCTGGTAGGTTGCTTTGACCGCGTCCGCCATGTTCCGCGTGACCGGACCGGTCACAAGCAACAGGTCGGCATGTTTCGGAGAAGCAACGAAGTGCATGCCGAATCTCTCCAGGTCGTAACAAGGGTTTGTGAGAGCAGTGATTTCTGCTTCACAGCCGTTGCAGGAACCCGGGTCCAGTTGGCGGATATTCAGCGCCCTGCCAAGCATGGAGTAGATTTGTTTGCGCGCCTCTTCCGGCGAGGCTCCAACCGCGGCAATCTCAACTTTCTGGTTCACATCCCAGCGCCGGACAAGTCCCTCCTTGCTCACGCCGGTCCATTTGAATCCCTGCGCCGGCACCACAGCTCCCTCACCAACCTCAATACACCGGCCACATCCAATACATTTTCCGTATGACAACCTCAGCTCGAGCTGATGATTCTCCTCGTTGGTGGTGAACGCGGCAGTGGGGCAGATTTCTTTCACCCCACGCGCGATGTCGGGCGTGAGCAGGGCCGGTTGGACATCCGGCATGCGGCTGCCCTGGCAGTTGTTCAGCAGCGCTTCCACCGGGATCAGAGGGCTGCCCTCCCGCAGGCTGCGCTCGACTATGTCCACAATCATCGGTCACATCCGGAATAGGAAAGATTGAAGCTCTTATTGATCAAGGGGAAGTCGGCAATGATTTCCCCGGTGACCGCAAAGGGGATTGCCGGCCAGTTCTGAAACGACGGAGACTTGATGTGACAGCGCTTCAGCCTGCGGTCCTCGATTTCCACCCAATAGAAGAGTTCTCCGCGCGGAGATTCCACGGCCGAGCATCCTTGAGCATGCCCTGCGAGCGGAACGGGTGCGATGATTTCTCCGCCCGGCAGCGCGCTCAAGGTTTCCTCGAGGAGCCGCGCGGAGACGGCAGCTTCGGCAATGCGGATGCGCGCTCGTGCCAGCACATCCCCATAGTGTGTCACCGGCACTTCCAACCGGAGCCCGTTGTAGTGGCCGTAGGGGTGGTCCCGCCGGACATCCACATCCACACCGCTCGCTCTTGCCGCTGGTCCTACGACGGCGAGATCGCGCGCGACTTTTTCCTTCAAGACGCCGGCTGAGTCGAACCGGTTCTGCACCGAGGGCGTCTCGACGATGATGTGAGCCAGCTTTGCGAATTTCCGAGCGGCTGCGGCGATAACCAGACGAAGCTCGCTGCCCTTCCCCGCATCGAGGTCCACCCGCACGCCGCCCAGGCAGGCGACCCCGCGCCAGTAGCGGGTTCCGAAACACCGCGCAGATGCCTGGAGGAGAGACTCTTTGATGCTGCTGGCAAGCGCGTTGGCCACGACAAAGCCCACATCGTTGCCCAGGAATCCGACATCTCCGATATGGGCGGCGAGACGCTCGAGTTCAAGCCCGAGCAGCCGGATTGCCGAGGCGCGCGCTGGAGCACTGACTCCGCACGCCTTTTCGACCGCCTGGCAGTAGGCCACGGCGTGTGCAAAGCAGTTGTCGCCCGAGACTGATTCCGCAATCATCGCTCCGGATTCCACCGCGCTGCCCTCAAAGAGTTTCTCGGTGCCTTTGTGGGTGTAGAAATGCCGGAGCTCGAGATGCAGGACCGTGTCCCCTACAACGCTAAAACGAAAATGCCCCGGCTCGATGATGCCGGCGTGCACCGGCCCGACCGGCACTTCGCAAACCCCCTGGCCTTGAACTTCCAGGAAGCGATATTCCCGATTGGCCCAGGAGATGTTGGCCGGAAGTTCCAACATCGGGTGAACCCCTTCCGGCCAGTTGCCATGAAAGAGCAGAGGACGAAGATCGGGGTGCCCGCTGATCACCACACCGTACTGATCGTGGAGTTCGCGCTCGTACCATGCCGCCGCGGGCACCTGCGGTGTAATCGAAGCCAATGTTTCCTTGACCTGTCGGTCATCGATGCGGTATTCGGGATCCCCCATGTCGAAAACATAACGCACCACCACATCGCGCCGCTCGTTCAGGCTGCCGAAGAGAGTCACCAGCCGCCCGGAAGGCCCGCTCTGCGCCCACGGAACGGAAGAGTCCGCAGCAGCCGGCGCGCGTTCGCGTTCGGAATCGCCAGGTGTGCTGCTGTTCTTCATCGCAGGGCCGCCATGGCTTCATGCACCAGAGTGTCGAAGACGTGCGGGATTCGGGCTCCAAAGAGCAGCAAACAAGCCGCGGTAATGCCCAAGGTAATGGATTCGGAAAGGATCAGGCTGGTCCTGTTCGGCGCAGCTTTGGCCTCGCCATACAGGAGACGGAGGAGATGGTAGGCGAATCCACCGAACACCACGGACAGCATCACCAGAAAGAGCGTGGCAATCACATAGCGCGACTGCGCAAACGCTTCACTTACAATCGCAAACTCACTGACGAACAAGCTGAACGGCGGCAGCCCCACGATCGCCAGACTGCCCACCACCAGCGCGGCGGAGGTGTGCGGCAGTGACCTCGACATCCCCCCGATGCGATCCATCCGCGAAGTCCCAAAACTCTGGCGCACATTACCGGCGCTGAAGAAGAGCAGGGATTTCGCCATAGAATGATTAAAGGAATGCAGCAATGCGCCATACAATCCCAGCGGTCCTCCCAGCCCCACGCCAATGGATATGATTCCCATATGCTCGATGCTGCTGTAGGCCAGAAGGCGTTTCAAATCGCGCTGCACCAGGATGAGCAGCCCGGCGACGACCATGGACAGCGAGCCAAACAGGAGCAGCAGAGAATGAGAGAATGCCGTTCCTGCCGCTCGGGAGACAATCGCGTCGTAGCGCATCACCGCATACATCGCGCAGTTCAGCAACACCCCCGAGAGCAAGGCGCTGATCGGGGAAGGAGCTTCGGCGTGCGCGTCCGGCAGCCAGCTATGCATGGGCACAAAGCCGATCTTGGTGCCGTAACCAACCATCACAAATACCAGCGCGAGCTTGAGAAGGTTTGGGTCCATCTGCAGACGCGGCCCCGCCTCCATCAGCACCGCCCAATCCAGAGCCGTCTGCGGATTCAGGCCTGCTTTCACCGCGGCAAGGTAGAGGACAATGGTGCCAAAGAGGGCGAATGCAATACCTACCGTGCAGACAATCAAGTACTTCCAGCCGGCCTCCACGGCGCCTTCCGTGTTGTAAAAGCCTACCAGCAGCGCCGAGGCCAGAGTCGTCGCCTCCATCATGATCCAAAGTAATCCTAGATTGGACGAGAGGCACACCCCGGCCATGGTGAATATGAAAAGGAAGAGCATGGCGTAGAACCAGCGTTGCGACCCAAAGCGCCCCTCGCCCGGATGGCGCATATAGCCGGTTGCGTACACTATGGCCAGCAGGGAGACGAAGGCAAGGTTCACCAGGAAAAAAGATGTCAGCCCATCCGCGCGCAGATATCGCCCTGCGGCGATGGAGCCCAGCCGATGGACTCGCCACACCACGTTGCCCAAGGCAATAAATTCCAGGACGCCGAAGGCCAGGGCCAGGCGAGTTGCGATATCGGGGTTCCGAAACCATAGAATAATCGCTGCCCCAACCAACGGCACTGCGAGCGGCAGAAGGAGGCTGGTCATTT
Organism: Terriglobia bacterium; assembly: GCA_041485165.1. Classification (GTDB taxonomy): domain Bacteria; phylum Acidobacteriota; class Terriglobia; order Acidiferrales; family UBA7541; genus JAAFGT01. Next base: position 6,926 of record JBGPJC010000086.1, read on the forward strand.
CATCCCCTCAGCCGCCGAAGTTTCGACACGTCCAGGTGTTCAAACGTATCTCGGATGCGAAACGTGAAAATGCCCATGAGCAGCACGCCCATCACAACGTCAAAAAAAATCCCAATTTCAATCACCAGGGGCATGCCAAAGGTTGTGGCTAAAGCGGCCAGGAAGATTCCATTCTCCATCACCAGCAGCCCGATCATCTGCATGAGCGCCTTCTTCCGGCTGACCATGAGGAAAGCTCCGGTCAAAATCAGCGACACCGATGCGGCTAGCGTGTCGCCGGGAACGCTGACATCTTGCGCATAGGAACGCACCGCAGCGTACGAAATGAAGATCATGGCCACAGCAATGAATACCGACTGCGCCGGCGTGGTCGAAGCCTTCACGTCGCGCGGCGTTTTCAGGCCATCGATGAGCCGAAAAAAAACGTAGGGAATCCCGATCACCTTGATTGAGAGCACCAGTGCCGCGATGGCATAAGCTTCTACCGACTGCTCATAATAAGCGGTAACAGCGACTTGAGCAGTGATTGCAGCAGACTGCAAGCTGAAGAGCAACACGCTGGTCGAAATCCTCCTGGCCGCAACCAGCAGAAGCACGGTCAAAAAGAGAAAGACCGACGAGGAGCTCAGGACCTTCCCTGCCGCGATACCAACAATCCCCATTTACTACCTCCTCGAAAGCACGGTGAAGATGATCGCCAGTACGCTGGTCGCGGTGGCCACGCCGAGAAAGTCAGGCACAAGGTACATGCGCAACTTCGCCACGCTGCTCTCGATAACCGCCAGGGCGGTCATCAGCAGCAGCATTTTTAGGAGATAAACTCCGAAGGCGCTTCCCAGCGCCACCGGCGCCAGATGAGTGGCCATGCCCCAGGGCCCGAAAAGTGCGATCAGGAGCGCCAGCATGACATTCAGCTTGATCGCGCTGGCCCATTCAATCAGGGCCAGGCTGGGACCCGAGTACTCCAGAACCATGGCCTCGTGAATCATGGTCAGCTCGAGGTGGGTGGTGGGATTGTCCACCGGCATCCGCCCGCTCTCGGCAAGGGCCACCATGCCCATGGACGCGAACGCCAGGATGTGCACCGCGGAGATGTCGAAGAAGTCTTGCCCGAGCGTCCAACCGACGATGTCCGCGATGCGGGGACTATGTGCCGAGATGGAAAGCGCAGCCATGCTGAGCAAGAAAGGCGCCTCTGCCAGCGTGGAAACCAGCGCCTCGCGGCTTGCACCCATCCCGCCAAATGCACTGCCGCCGTCCATCCCACCCAGAGCGAGGAAGAAGCGGCCCAGAGCCATCAAGTACACCATGACAATGAAGTCCCCCAGGGACCCCAACAGCGCGGAAGGCTGCAATACGGGCACGAAGGCTGCCACCGCCACCGCTACGGCAAACAGCAGCCGCGGAGCAAACCGGAACACCGCCGAAGCGCTCGGTGGCGCCAGATCTTCCTTGCGGAACATCTTCAACACATCCGCGTACGGCCTCCAAATGCTTGCCCCCCGGCGCCCCTGAATACCAGCCTTGATGCGCGCAACGATCCCGCGCACAAGAGGAGCTGCCAGGATGAGCAGCAACGCCTGAAACACGTCAATGGCCATGGTCATCTCAGGAACCTCAAATAGACCAGCAGGGAAACCAGGGTCAGGAAGATATACAACAGATAAATCTGAATATTGCCCGTCTGGAGCCGGCGTAACTGGTGAGCCGCTGCGACGATTGCATCGACCGCGGGACGATATAGGAACTTCTCGTAGGAGGTCGTCCGTTCCGAGCGATAGGAGATTGAAGCCGGGAAGTATGGTTGGTCTGCTGGCAGCACCTCGACCTTGCGATCAGGCCTGTAGACCGCTGCAAAGACGGAACGAATCGGCTTCGAAAAGGCTGTGGATGTGTACTGCATGCGACTGGTCAACGGGGGAAGCCCGCACGCCCACGTGGCCGTGAACCGCTGCGCCCGCCGGATCGCAAACGTCACTACTATTGTTCCCAAGAGCGTGGCTGCGACCCACGGAATCACCCGGGAGATGGAACTAATCTCTTCCGGTACCGATGAGCCAGGAACCAGGACCTGTGCAAGACGTGCTAGAGGAGAAAGAGCCAGGGAAGGCAAAACACCGAGCACAACGCACGGCAGCGCAAGCAGGACCAGTCCGGTCCGCATGGCCAGCGGTGTTTCCTCAGCGTGCTCCGCTTCCGCGCTGCGCGGACGGCCTAAAAAGGCCACACCGTAGACCTTTGCGAAACATGCCGCCGCTAGTCCGCCGATCAGCGCCAGAACGCCAATCATCAGCGGCAACACTACCTGTGCCGTCGCGTTCGCGAGTAAGGAACCACCCAAAAAGCTTCGAAACGTCAGCCACTCACTGATGAAGCCATTGAACAAAGGCAAACCCACGATAGAACAACAACCAATGAGAAATGCCGTGCCTGTTACGGGCATTCGTTTCAGCAATCCGCCGTGCTCTTCTAAATCGAGCGTGTGAGTGCTGTGGGAGATTGCACCAGCCCCGAGAAACAATAGGCTTTTGAAAAGGGCATGATTGAGCGTGTGCAGAAGAGCCGCGATCAAGGCCAAACTGGCCCATTGCGGGGCGCCGTTGGCCAGAAAAAGCAACGAACTGCCCAGCCCCAGATAGATGATGCCGATGTTTTCCACGCTGTGATAAGCCAGCAGGCGCTTGAGGTCATGTTCGGCGATTGCGTAGAGGACACCCAACAGACCGGACACCGCGCCAGCGGCAAGCACCAGATAGCCAGACCACGGCGGGCCTCCACCCAGGAAGTCGAAGGCGAAACGCACCAAGCCGTAGATCGCAGTTTTCAACATCACCCCGGACATCAAAGCGGAAACGGGGCTGGGTGCGATCGGATGTGCCCTCGGCAACCAGAGATGGAAAGGGATGATGCCCGCCTTGGTGCCGAAACCGACGAATGCCAGCAGAAAAACCACCGTTCGAATGGCCGGCCCCAGAGCCGGAGCGCTGCTTCGAATCGACGCGAATTCAAGGCCGGGCGAATGCGGCCAGAAAAGAAAGAACGCGGCCGCTACGGCTGCCGCGCTGGCATGCATCATCAAGAGATAGATGAACACGTTGTGCAGCCGCTCCTCAGAAGTGCCCTCCACGAGGATTAAACCGGCGGAAAGAAGGGTCATGAGCTCCCAACCGAAAAGAAACGCGAGTGCAGTTGAGGCGGTCACCACCACGCTCATGGACAGGATGAACAGCGGAAGCAGAGTCCAAATCCAGGCCCGCCGAGGTCCCTGGTAATGGCCATTCACGTAGGAAAGCGAAAAGATGGCGATGGGAATTGAAATCGCACAGATCAGGAACAGAAAAAACGCGCTCAGCCGGTCAATGGACAGCGCGAACGGGAATGGGAAATTCCACGAAAAGCTCGGCACCGGCTGATTGCTTCCCCAAACACCATGACCGGCTGCGGCGGCCCCGGCAACTAGGCCAACCACCAGAAGCATCGCCGGCAACCACAGCCAGCGGCTTCGGCGGTGAAGGAGCCAGGCGACCAGCGGGATCACACTCAGGAGCGCGAAAAAGATGTAAAACGCGGTATTTATCACTGATCCCCTCGACTCACGGAGGAGACGCCAAGTGGGAGTGTATTCTTCCTTAGAAAAGATCGGTCCAAGATTGTACTTGACATTCGCATGTATCTAGATTCGAATATGCGCAGATACCGTGACCACTATGCCACACCAGTTGCCGGTTTTCAAGGCTGAGTTCTTCAAGGCCTTGGCCCACCCGGTCCGGATTCGCATTCTCGATTCGCTGCGAGACGGGGAAAAGGGTGTGAACGAACTCAGCGACCTCTTGCAGATAGAACCAGCTAATGTCTCTCAGCAGCTCGCCATACTGCGTGTCCGCAATATTGTTCTGGGTCGCAAGGTCGGGAACAATGTTTTCTATTCCGTCTCTGACCCCACGCTCTTCCGGCTCCTGGATGTCGCTCGAAAGCTCTTCAACAATCACTTGATCGGAGTTCAAGACATGCTTCGGGAAATCTCCGGCGGAGCCAGGGTGTAGACAGGCAAAAGTTTTTTGCATTCTATCGGCACATCTTCGCATATACACCAGCGCCTGCCATCGGAAAACATGCCAGAGTTCACTACCAGAAGCGCGGGGACTTACAAGGCCGGAGAGAGATGCTGGGGGATCTGCAATCTTCCGGTAGTTGTAGATGAGGTCAGCCCGCGCCCCGACCTTAGCCGTCGGGACGATGGCTGATCTGAGGATTTCGCGGCGTCCGCAGCGGCGCAGGCAAAAAGACAGGAACTTGCCTGCAAGCTACTTCTTCTTTTCATCCTTTTTCTGCCACTCTTCCAGGCTGAGCGGCTTCAAGGGCGCCAGTTTATTTTCCTCAAGCTCCGGGTTGAGCGCGGGAAGTTCTTTGCCGGCGATGCTCTCGAAATCGGAGAGGCGCTGCGAAAGCTCCCGGCCGAGCACGGCAGACTGTTGAATCTGCGTTTCCGTGGGGCGTCCCGCGTAGCCGTTCACGGCGCCATAGAGAGCCAGGATCTTTTCCCGCAGCTTGATCTCGCCGGTGTAGCCGCCTTCCTTTGAGGTGACCAGCTTGGTACGCAGTTCTTCCAGGGAAGCGCGCAGCGCTTCGAGCTTTTTCCGAATGGCATCACTCTCGGCGAGCTTGCCGGCGCGGTCGGCGGCCTGGTCGCGCAGACCGGAAGTGGCATCGGCGGCATAGGTGAGCCGCTCGACCATGCGGAACATTTCCGTGGCGGTTTTATATTGCAGGGCGCGGTCGGCGGCGGAATGCCTGGTGCGCGAATCAGGCGCCAGGCGCAACTCGCCGGTGTAAGTCTCGCTGCCTTTAACCAATTTGACGGTGTAAGCGCCTTCGGGGAGCATGGGACCGAGGAAGGTGAAGAAATCCGGCACCAATGAGATCGCCGGTGGAATTTTTGGCCCCTTCAACCGCATTCCCCACTCCACACGGTTGATCCCGCGGCGCTTTCCGGCAGGGAGTGAAGTAATCACTATCCCCTTGGCGTCGTAGACTTCCACGCGCAGCTCGCCCACCAATTGGCGCTTCTTCAGGTAGTAAGCGATGTAGGCGTTGTCGCCGGACGAAGCGCCGACAAACTCGGCGTCGCCGTCAAAGCGCTGCTCGCGCTCTGCCACGGAGAGAACCGCGGTGCGAGAGGGCAGAACCTTCGCGTCGGAGTCGAGGATTTCCGGGGTCAGGCTGCGCACCGGCGTCAAATCGTCGAGGATGTAGATCCCGCGGCCGTGCGTGGCCATGATCAGGTCACCGTCGCGCGGATGAATGGCCATGTCCTGTACCGCGACGCTGGGCATGCCACCGGTTAACTGCGCCCAGCTCGCTCCGGCATCAATGGAAATAAACGCGCCCGATTCGGTGCCCAGGAACAGCAGGTTCGGTTTCACCAGGTCCTCGCGAACCACATGAGCAAAGCCGTGCAGGTCCGCGGTCGAAAGCGCCTGCCAGGTCTTGCCAAAATCTTTGGTGCGGAAGACGTAGGTCTTCATGTCCCCGGTCTGGTGGCCGTCCAGGGTGGCGTAGGCCGTGCCTTCCTCGAAGTGACTGGTCTCAATGCCGGAGACCCACGTGCTGGCCGGCACACCCGGCAGATTCTTGGTGACGTTGCTCCAGGTCTTGCCGCCGTCGCGAGTCACCTGCACATTGCCGTCGTCGGTACCCACCCAGACCACTTCCGGATTTTTCGGTGATTCACTGATGGTGAAGATGGTGCAATGCCTCTCGGCGTCGGTGTTGTCCGTGGTCAATCCGCCGGACTCATCCTGCTTCTGCTTGGCGGAATCGTTGGTGGTGAGGTCGGGAGAGACGCGGCTCCAGGAATCGCCGCGGTCGGTGGAACGGAACAGGTACTGCGCTCCGACGTAGAGAGTGCCTCCGCGGCTGGGCCGCGTCAGCAGGGGTGTGTTCCAGTTGAAACGCAGATCCACTTCTCCTTCGCGAGGGAACGGAGCGATCTGCTTGCTCTCTCCCGTGGACCTGCGCACGCGCATCAGGTGGCCGCCCTGGTATTCCACGTAGACGTAGTCCGCGTCGCTGGCATCCACCTGCGCGGAGAAACCGTCGCCGCCGCCAATGTTTTTCCAGTGCCGGTTGGCAATGCCCTGGCTGTGCCGGGAAGGCCCGGTCCAGGTGCCGTTATCCTGCAAGCCGCCATAGACGTTGTAAGGCTGCTCCATGTCGTAGGTGACGTGATAGAACTGCGACACCGGCAACGCGGCCAGCATCCGCCAGTGGGCCCCGCGATCGCTCGAGGCGTATACGCCGCCATCTGTCCCCAGCAGGAGATGGTTGGTGTCCCTGGGATGAATCCACAGCGCGTGCAGGTCACCGTGATAACCACCGCCGCCATCCCCGCCGCCCAAGCCGCTGAATGTCTTGCCGCCATCATCGCTCACCGAAAGCCCGTAACCCGGTTTGTAAATGCGCTGGTACTCTTTGGGGTCCGCGACAAGATAAGCAAAATAAAATGGGCGTCCCTGAATGTTGAAAGAGGAATTCATCTCGGTCCAGGTTTCGCCGAGATCATCGGAACGATACAACGCGGTCTTCTTGGCCTCGACCACGGCGTAGACCACGCTGGGGCGGGCCGGAGACGGGACCACGGCAATTCTGCCCAGGTCGCCTGTGGGAAGTCCCTTGCGCGCCGGTTTCCAGGTATCCCCGCCGTCAATGGATTTGTACAAGCCGCTTCCCGGGCCCCCGGATATAAATTTCCACGGATACCGCCGCGCCTGCCACATCCCCGCGTAAAGAATCTGCGGATCCTGCGGGTCGGCGGAAATGTCCGAGCATCCAGTGTCTTCGTTGACGTAGAGCACCTTCTTCCAGGTCTTTCCGCCGTCGGTGGTGCGGAATACACCGCGCTCGGCATTCGCGTTCCACAGGTGTCCCAGCGCGCAGACGTAGACAGTGTCGGCTTTCTTCGGGTTGACCACGATGCGGCTGATATGCTCGGTATCGGCAAGTCCCATGAGCTGCCAGTTCTCGCCGCCGTCGGTGGTCTTGTAGATCCCCGCGCCCACCGAGACACTGTTGCGCACCCAGGACTCGCCCGTCCCCACCCAGACAGTGTTGGGGCTGGCCTGGTCAATGGTCACGGCGCCGATAGATTGCGGCTGCTGCTCGAAAACCGGCTTGAATGTCAGCCCGCCGTCGGCGGACTTCCACACCCCGCCACTGGCCGTGCCCACATAAATCGTCAGACGGTCGGTCTGCACGGCATCAATCGCCGCGATACGCCCGCCCATGGTTGCCGGGCCAATGGCCCGCGCCTTGAGACCGGCGAACGTCTCCGAATCGGCTTTGGTGTCGGCCGCAGAGATTTGCGGCGCTGTGGCCAGCGCAGCGGTCAAGAGCAAAGTGCTGCATCCACTGAACCGCTTCGCGCGACCTTGCAAGTTACCGAGCATAAGAAGCTCCTCCTCGAAAAAACTGGGACGTCATCAGGCGCGTCCGGGGGTATCGCGGTCCGGCGGGATTGCCCGCCGGGGCAAAACTTGTGGATGGGCTCAACCACGGGGCGCTCTGGTGGTATGCGTTTGGCAATTGCAGGAAGTCCGCTTGACCGATGTATCGCAAAACGCCTACGGCTTGGTCTCCGCCGGTTTGGTCTCGACCGGCTTGGGCGCAGGCATCTTGTAGCGCGCGTCGTCCAGGCTGGGATTGACTTCCACTTTTTCCAGGACGATGTGCCGCTTTTGCGGGCTGCCCTTTTCACCCTGTTCTACGGCGAAGGGGAAAAAAAGTCCGTTCACTTCTTTGTACTCGCCGCTCAGGGATTCGATCTCCGTCTCGGTTCCGCGGATGGTGCGTTTGCTGATGTCCTTAACTTCCAAGTAGGAGTCGGCGTCAATGTACAGGGTGTGGATGTTCCCATTCTTGAGGGTTATCTTGAGCTTGTAAGCGTCCGAGCCTTCGACCTTTTCTTTGCCCAGCAGCTCCACGGCGTGGCCCTTGGTCTTGTAGTCCACCAGCGGACCATCAATGTCGGCCTGCTCCTCGGCGTCTTTCAAGTCATCCGGGGACATGGGCTCGGCATCTGTCTTACCGTTGAACGGCATCACTTGCCAGCCGGACTTGCCGTCGTAGGCCTGGATTCCGGTCATGCCCTGCACGGTGAACTCAAGGCGAGTCTTGTCGGGGCGCTTCACTTCCTGCACAAAGGGCGCTTCGAGGCCCGGGCCCAACTCAATGCGGCCGGTAAAACGAAGAGATTGGACTGCGCGGATCTTCTCCAGGCCGCCGCGCGCCTGCAGGTGCTTGGCAATAATCTCGTCCGCGGTCTGCGCGGAGACAGGCACAGCGAGAGCAGCTGCGGCGGCGACAACAGTCAGAAAACGCTTCAGCATCGCACCACTCCTTAGGCTTCTTGGTTGGTTAGAGTTCCCACCGTCATTGTAAAGACGCTCGAGCAGGCAAGAAAGTTGCAGCAGCGAGCCCTACAGAAGCCCCCGGCCCCCCTTCGCGAAACGACGAGTTTACTGCATTCGCGGCCGGCGAGAAACCGAAATCCCTTAACCGCCCTGCCGCACCTTAAGGCTTTCGGGCTGCACGAATTTGAGCCCGAGGCAATTGCAGGTAGTCTGAGGCGCGGAGGGGCCGGAACGGGTAAAATACCCGCTGTAGGCATCGCGCCTCGCAGGGGGATACATCCATGCCGCAAACCAACCATGCCGTCGCCGCGCGTGAGACCGGCTTCTTCCTCGCCGGCGAATTTCGCACCTCACCGAAAGCCGTGGAGGTGCGTTCGCCGTTCGACCAGTCACTGGTCGGGGTGACCTATGAGGCCACCGCCGCCGACGTCGAGCAAGCCATCAAACAGGCGGTCGCGGCGTTTGCCGTCACCTCCAAGCTGCCTTCCTTCCGCCGCGCTGAAATCCTGCGCGGCATCGCCGACGGGATTGCCGCGCGCCGCGAGGAATTCATCCGCACCATGGCGCTGGAGGCCGGAAAGCCGTGGAAGGCCTGCGCCGTTGAGGTGGATCGCGCCATCTTCAATTTCCGCGCGACGGCGGAGGAAGCCCAGCGTATCGAAGGCCAGATGCTGCCGCTCGATGTCCTGCCCTCGACGCGCGGGCGCTGGGGGATCGTGCGGCGCTTCCCCATCGGTCCCATCCTGGCCATCACGCCGTTCAACTTCCCGCTCAATCTGGTGGCCCACAAAGTTGCTCCGGCCCTCGCCGCGGGCAACACCATCGTCGTGAAGCCGGCCCCGCAGACGCCGTTCTGTTCGCTGCTGCTGGCCGAAGTCGCTCACCAGGCGGGGCTCACCGCGGGCGCGCTGAGCGTGCTTCCCTGCGCAATCACCGAAGCCGAGGCCATGGTCCGCGATGAACGCTTTCGCATGCTGACCTTCACCGGGAGCAACGCCGTGGGCTGGCGGCTCAAGGCCATCGCCGGAACCAAGCGGGTCACCCTGGAGCTGGGCGGCAATGCCGCAGTTGTGGTGCACAGCGATGCCGACCTCAACCTTGCCGCTGAGCGCTGCGCGCAGGGCGGCTTCGGTTATGCCGGACAGACCTGCATCTCCGTGCAACGCATTCTCGTCCACCGGCCGGTTGCGGAAAAATTCACCAGTCTGCTGGCCGACCGTGTGCGCGCCCTGGCGGTGGGCGATCCGCTAGACCCCAAGACCGATGTCGGTCCGCTGATTTCTCCCGCGGCGGCAGCGAGGATCGAAAAGTGGGTGAGCGACGCCGTTGCAGGCGGCGCCAAAGCGTTGACCGGAGGCAAGCGCCAAGGTTCGGTTTATCAGCCGACCGTCCTCACCGGCACGCGGCCGGACATGAATGTAAATTGTGAAGAGGTCTTCGGGCCGGTGGTCACTGTTGCGCCCTACGACTCCATAGACGAAGCCTTCACCTCGGTGAACGATTCCCCCTATGGCTTGCAGGCCGGAATTTTCACCCGAGATATCGGCAACATCTTCCGCGCCTACGAAAACATCCAGGTCGGCGGGCTGATGGTCAACGAGGTGCCGACATTTCGCGTGGACACCATGCCGTACGGCGGCGTGAAGCAGTCCGGCATCGGCCGCGAAGGCCCGCGCTACGCCATCGAGGAAATGACCGAGCCGCGCTTGCTGATGCTCAACCTCGA
>JBGPJC010000087.1:0-16989 GCA_041485165.1 Terriglobia bacterium
CTGCCAGGCCGCATTGATGGCGATGATCATCCCGGATTCGTTCAGGATACACACTGACCCCGCCAGGGCGTCGAGCAGCGGCTGGAGGTAGCGGAGTTGCGGATAGTCGGCGAGGGCTTGCAGCCGGGGCTTCCCGGCCGAGGCTCCTACCTTGGCATGCGAACCCGATGGATATCCCTGGGAAATCGCCGCCCGGACTACAACGGGGTCGCTCTCAGACATCTGGGTTCTCCTCCGTCATGCTTCCCAAGACGCCGCTTGCCCGCCAGGCTCTCAGCGCCCAAAGCCTCGGGCGTCGGCGCATGACTCTGCTGCCCACCGGAGTGCTACCCGGTGAAGGCTGGTCTGCATAGACGTCTTTGGGATCCTGCGCCACTCATGCGGCGCAGACATGGAAGGGTGAAAGGAAGGTACACCGGAAACCCCGAGGTTGCAATGTAAGTGTCCAATCTGGCAATTCCTCGCTTACTCCGCGGCCACCAAAGCGCGGTGCGCTCCCTCCGCGGGGAGAGCGGACAGCGGCGTCCACCCCGCCATTTTTTCAATTTATTCTTGCGCGGGGAGCAATCCGCGCTATTCTCTTCTTGCAAACTTGCTCCTAGCGTGTTCGATGGAGAGCGAGGGTTGCCCTTAGGAGGCCACCGCAGAAATTGATCGAGCTCACTTTCCCTCCGCAAGTCCCGCCAAAAACAAGTCCAACTGACAGAAAAAAATTCTGCAAGCTGACTCTCTGGCCGCTCGTTGCTGCCACATTCTTCATGGTCTCTGGCGGAACCTACGGCACGGAAGATATCGTCCACGGCGCGGGATACGCCAAAGCCATCCTGGTCCTGCTGATCACTCCGCTGATATGGAGCCTGCCCACTGCCTTCATGATCGGAGAGCTTTCCAGCGCGCTGCCCGCGGAGGGCGGCTATTACGCGTGGGTGCGGCGCGCTATGGGCAACTTCTGGGGTTTCCAGGAAGCCTGGCTATCGCTGCTGGCCAGCATTTTCGACATGGCCATCTACCCGACGCTGTTCGTGGCTTACTTGACGCGGCTGTTCCCGTGGTTTGCGGTCAATTACAGGGGTTTGGTGGTTGGCGTGGCAGTGGTGGCGGTATGCGCCCTGATGAACATCGCCGGAATTCGTGTGGTGGCCACAACTTCGTTGTGGCTGTTCTTCCTGCTCTCGGCGCCCTTCGCCCTGATTGTGATTCTGGCCCCATTCAAGTACGGTGCGCTGGCCCACGCGGTCACCACGCCCACCACATCCACGGTGGACATCGTGGGCGGCATTCTGATCGCCATGTGGAACTACATGGGTTGGGACAATGCTTCGACCATCGCTACCGAGGTGGAGCGCCCGCAGAAGACCTATCCGCGCGCCATGCTGGTTTCCGTGGTTGTGGTTTCCCTGACCTATGTGCTTCCCGTCGCCGCCATGGCTTTGACGGGTGTGGCCCACAGCGCGTGGGAGACCGGATCGTGGGCCGACCTGGCTGCGCTGGTGGGCGGGCCGTGGCTGCGCGTTGCCGTCGTCCTGGGCGGCATGATGAGCGCCTTTGGAATGTTCAACGCCCTGGTGATGAGCTACTCGCGCTTGCCGCTGGCCATGGCCCGGGACGGCATGCTGCCCGGCATTTTCGGCCGGCTGCAACCGAGGACTCGCGCCCCACGGGTGACCATCCTGGTGTGCGCAGCGGGATGGGCCATGTGCCTGCGGCTGGGTTTCGAGCGCCTGATCACCATCGACATCCTGCTGTATGGCGCCAGCCTGATGCTCGAATTCGCCGCGCTGGTGGTCTTGCGCATCCGCGAGCCGGAGCTGCCTCGCCCCTTCCGCGTCCCAGGCGGCATGATCGGCGCGTGGATGGCGGGCGTTTGTCCGCTGCTCCTCCTAGGCTTTTCCGTGGTGCACGGAGAGAAGGAAGAGATCCTGGGGATGAGCGCGCTGACCTTTGGCCTTCTGCTGATTTCCAGCGGCCTGTTTGCCTACGGGCTGAAAGCAATTGTGCGACCGGAAGGCTGGCTAGCCCCCGCGCGGCAAGACCTCGGCGGCGCCGACTAGGATTTCCTGGAGTGCGGCGGCTCGCCGCCGCGCCGTGCGCAAGACTCCATAATCCTCCAGCTCCTAATTCCGCCGCGTACTCCTCCCCTTGCCGCGAAGATGTTGATATGAGAGGCAGACAAGCCGACGGGTCGGTTTGGCATGAAGGCGAACTGGCCATCCAGGAACGCGCCGGTCAACGTGAGGCGATGTCCCGGGCGCAGGCCGGAATTCGCTCGGAAATTCCGGAGCGTGCCGGGCAGTTCCTGCAAGCGCAGCGCTTCGCGGTCGTGGGCAGCCTCGACCGCGAACGCCGCGTGTGGGCTTCCCTGCTCACTGGCCCGGCGGGGTTTCTTCGCGTCATCGACCCATCTACCCTCGAAATCAGGCCCTCGCCGCCGGCGGATGAGCTCCTGCTGTCAAACCTCGCGGCAAACAGCGACGTAGGGCTGCTGGCCATCGAGTTTTCCCGCCGGCGCCGCATGCGCCTGAACGGTGAAGCGCGCGTTCAGCGCGACGGATCCATCGCCATCCGCGCTCTGCAGGTCTATTCAAATTGCCCGCAATACATCCAGGCGCGCGGCGTCGAGGACGGTGAAACGGAGGCGAGATCTCCAGGCACCACACACGTCCGATCGAATCTCGGCGAGGAACAGGCGCGGATGATTCGCCGGGCAGACACCTTCTTTATCGCCAGCGCACACCCGGAGTACGGGGTGGACGCCTCGCACCGCGGCGGCAATCCGGGTTTTGTGCAGGTGATCAGTCCGGGGGCTCTGCTCTTCCCCGATTACGCGGGCAACAACATGTTTAACACGCTGGGGAACCTGGCTATAAACCCCCGCGCCGGCCTGCTGTTTGTGGATTTTGAGAGTGGCCACACTCTGCAGATTACCGGCAAGGCGTCTGTGGATTGGGACGCGGATCGCATTCGGGACTTCCCCGGCGCCCAGCGCCTGGTTGACATTGCCATCGAGCAAGTGTTGGAAAAAGACGCAGGCTGCAATCTGAAATTCCACTTCGAGAGCTTTTCACCTGTGAATCCGCCGCTGCGCGGCCAAGCGGACACCCCTAAGTTTGACGCTTAGCGCGATCGTCATTGGCGCAGGGGCATTCGGCGGCTGGACCGCCCTGCACCTGCTCCGCCGCGGCGCGAAGGTGACGCTGCTCGCCTTCAGTCTTTCTCGGGCTCGAGAGCTGACGCATCCAGCTCGCGCCACGATGTGCAGCCGCTGAGCGCCATAGTCAGATCCAAATCGGCAACGAAGTTTTGAACCACTTCGCGAACGCCGTCCTCCCCGCCCGCGGCCAGCCCCCAGATGTACAACCGGCCAAGCAACACCGCACGCGCGCCGAGCGCCAAGGCCTTGAAGGCATCCGATCCCCGGCGCACGCCGCTGTCGAGGAGCACCGGGATTTGTCCGCGGACCGCATTCACCACCGCGGGCAAGGCATCAAGGGAGGCTATCGCGCCATCCACCTGCCGCCCGCCATGATTGGAAATGATGATTCCATCCACTCCGGCGGCGACAGCCTTGGCCGCGTCTTCGGCGTGAAGGATCCCCTTGAGCAGGATCGGGAGGCGCGTGTGCTGCCGCAAAAACGAAAGGTCATCCCAGGTGAGCGAGGTATTGGAAAAAATTTCGGACCACAGACGCACCGCTGCGGCGGGATCCTCCTCGGGAGGCGCGGAAAGGCGGGAGCGGAATACGGGATCGCTGAAATAATTGGCCACGCCTTTGGCGCGCAGAAACGGCAGGTAGGCGCGCTGCAAATCGCGTTCGCGCCAGCCCAGGATATTCGTGTCCAGCGTCACCACGATGGCCCCGAATCCGGCGCGTTCCGCGCGAGCGAGCATGCTCGCCGCGATTTCCGGGTCCTTGCTCCAGTAAAGCTGATACCAGCGCGGCGCGCCGCCCATCGCCTGGGCAACCTGTTCGATGCTGCGCGAGCCCGCTGTGCTCAGGACAAACGGTATTCCCAGCGAAGCCGCGGCGCGCGCGGCGGGCAGATCGGCCTCGGGGTGCATGATTTCCTGCACGCCAACCGGCCCCAACAGCACGGGGGCCGGCAACCGCTGGCCCAGCAACTCCACGCTGAGATCGCGCTGGGAGACATTGCGGAGCATCCGCGGCACGATGCGCCAGCGACGGAAGGCTGCGAGGTTGGCGCGGATGGTGTCTTCGCCGCCGGCGCCGCCGGCCAGGTAGTCCCACGCTTCCGGGCTCAGCGCGTCCTTGGCTTTCTGTTCCAGGAACGCATGGGCGATGGGCACCGCTGTGGCGCCACCCATCAATCCGCGCAAATAAATCTGCGACTGCCAGTCCATGCCGTTAGGAATCAAAGACGACTGCTCGGCCATCCCGATCTCCTTTTCACGTCCGGCGGCGATCGCGCCGCGGAGTGCAGGGCCACGATTGTAGGCGGGGGCCACGGGCCGCGTCTACGGGATGCAAACTGGATGAGTTTTTCAGCAGCCTGTTAAGACCCGCCGAGCTCCTTCATCAGGCTCCGGGCCTTGCGAAACCAAGATTGTTCCCGGCGCTGCATATAGCGGGGCATGGATCGTTTCTTGTTCAGGACTTTCTGCGTCCACTCGCGGGCTTCGTCGCGGCGCCCCTGGAGTTTAAGGAAGAAGGCATAGTTGTAGAGGGTTTCGGTGAGCGTCGAGTATTGAAGCGCCTCAGCGAAGAGCGCGGCAGCGCGCTCGTTCTGGCCGGTCATGGCGCAAGCATGGGCCAGGAGGGCGGCGGCGCGGTGATAGTCATGTTTCGGGTCCTGAGCGACGACATATTCGAGGTCGGGGAGCGCGCCCGCAAAATCTTTCAATTCCAAAGCGCACAGGGCGCGATGATAGAACGAATGGACGGAGTCGCTGCGGGCGGAGATGGCGTGGTCGTAGGCCTCGCGCGCTTTGGCGTACTCCTTGTTGTCCCAGTAAAGCTCGGCCAGGTCTTCGTAATTCCCCGCTGAAGGGTTGTCGAGGATGACCATCTGCAGCGCCTCGATACGCGAGCGGCGCCCGAATCCTGAGAAAACTTCCTTCAACAAATCCGTGTCGGGCAGCACATTCACCACGATGTAAGCCGCTGCGCCGACGAAGCCGCCGATCAGAATAATCCACAGCCAATAGGTATCCGGCCGCCGCCGCGCGAAGTGCACCAGGGCCAGCACCTGCACGATGAATCCCCAGGGATAGAACAGATGACTTATGCCGAACACTAGCCATGAAAACTACTTCGGGCACGCGTGGAATGTCAAAGTAAAACAAGCTGGCCGGATCGAATTCAGTTAACTTGCGGCGGGCCAAGCGAAAAGTAGATGAACCTATGCGATTATCTCTCCTGCGTCCATGGCAACAGCGGCCTGCGGAGGTCTGATTTCGATGGTCTCTTCATTTTTTGGCGAGTTTATGGGAACACTCATGCTGATTCTGTTTGGCAATGGTGTGGTCGCCAACGTCCTGCTTAAGCGCTCCAAAGCTGAGGGGTCGGGCTGGATGGTGATCACCTGTGGCTGGGGGATCGCGGTGATGGCCGGGGTGTTCACAGCCATGGCCTGCGGGAGCAGGGACGCGCATCTGAATCCGGCGGTGACTCTGGGCTTCGCCGTCACCTCTGGCAGTTTTTCCAAGCTGGTGCCTTACATCACCGCACAAATGCTCGGGGCTTTCACCGGCGCCATCCTGGTGTGGCTGCATTTTTACCCGCATTGGCGCGAGACACCGAACCCGGCGCTCAAACTGGCGTGCTTTTGTAACGCCCCGGCGATTCGTAATTTTGCCGCCAACCTCGCTAGCGAGACCATCGCCACCTTTGTGCTGGTTTTCGTGGTGGGCGCGATTTTCTCCAAAGCGGTCGCCTCCGTGGCGCCATTAGGAGGCTTGGGACCGGTGCTGGTTGGGAGTCTGGTCTGGGGAATCGGCCTTTCCCTGGGAGGGACTACAGGGTATGCCATCAATCCTGCGCGAGATCTGGCGCCGCGCATGGCGCACGCGCTCTTGCCGATCGCGGAAAAAGGAGGCTCGGACTGGGGCTACGCGCTGGTCCCGGTGATCGGCCCTCTTCTCGGCGGCACGCTCGCCGGACTGCTCATTCGCACATTGCATTTCTAGCGGGCGGATTGTCCCGGCACCGTAGGGGCGGGTTTATCCCGCCCCAGCCCGGGCGGCCCGCCCGGGCGGCGTAAAGCCGCCCCTACGAGCCCTGGAAAAAGAAAAACGGCAGCCCGTGGGGGCTGCCGTCTCTTCGCTTTCTCAGGCCCTGGTAGTCTGGCTAAAAGATGAAGCGGGCGGACATTTGAATCTGCCGTTGTACGAACGAGAAGGTGTTGTTGGCATTGTTGGGTTTGCCAAACGAGGAGGTAAAGTTCAAAGTCGTCCCCGAAATGCTATAGATCTGGGTACCAACGGAAGTGAAATTCTGGTGATTGAAAAGGTTGAAAGCCTCGCCCAGGATTTCGAGCTTCCCGTATTCCTTGATTCCGAAGCGCCGGGAAATGCGGAAGTCAACCACGGCGGTATGCGGCAGCCGGAAAGCATTCCGGGGGATGAACGGAGGCCGGTTGGAGCCGCCCGCCCCGATGATTCCGAAGGAAGTGCCTCCCGCGGCGTTTCCACTAACGGTGCCCGTAAAGGGCGCTCCGGAGGAGACGGACACGACCGGGGAGAAAGTGAAACCGGTAAAGAGAGCGCGGGCCACAGCGCCCTTGTCCTTGAAGTAATCCGGCTGCCAGACGGCGTTGGCCACGAACCGGTGGCGGAAATCAAAATTCGATGTCCCATTCTCCCCACGAAGATTGAAGGGATCGAGAATATTGTTGGCGGAGGAGAAAGTCGTCGAACCCTGGCCGTCGTCCCTGGCAATGGAGAACGTGTAGGCGACCTGGTACTGCAAACCCCTGGTTATCCGGCGATTGAGTTGTACCACCAGGCCGTTGTATCTCGACCCGGTGGTATAGGAAATGTTGGTGATCCGTCCAAAGTTCGCATTGGGCCGCGCCGCCTTGTACACCGGCACGGTAAACGTTTGGCCGCTGAACTGGCCCCCGCTGACCGTATAGGTGACCGGTGTAGTGAGCGGATTCAAGTTCGTGTCGACGAAAATCGGCAGATTGCGGCCGAGACTTCCAATGTAAGAGAATGAGATGGCCGTGTTGGTGGCGAACTCATGCTCAAAGATCAGATCGAACTGGTGGACCTTCGGTAGCTGGGTGTTCGGAGCGAATTGCAGGACGTCTTTTGCGAGAGCAGTGGCTGCAGGCAGGAGATTGGGATAGAACGGCGCTCCCGCGGCGGTGGGCAAAAGTGCGAGCGTAGTCTGACTCGCAGGTACTCCGGTGGCCGAGATGGCGCTGAAAATGGTCGAATTGATGATGCGCCCGTAATAGATGCCGTAGCCGCCCCGCAAGATGGTCTTACCTTTTCCGGTCAGGTCCCATGCCAAGCCGAGACGAGGTCCGAAATTGTTGCGATTATCCGGGAAAGACGACGTGCCCGGCAAACTGGGATTGGGAATCTGAGGATCGGGCATCTTCTCGTATTCGTACCGCAAGCCGAGGTTCAACGTCAGCCGCGGGTGGATTCTCCAATCGTCCTGGAAGAAAGCGTCATAGTCCCAGGTGGTAAGGGTAAACGCGGGAGTCCCCACTCCCTGGGTGAAGCCGGTGTAGCAGAATTCCGGCACGCCCACAGCCGGCGGCGGAGGGCTGGTTGTGCACAACATAGCGCCGCTGGCCGCGAAATCAGTGATGAAATCCACGCGATTGCTGTACGCGTATTCCCCGCCCTCCGTGAAGAGGTTGTCATCCAGGTCATGGACGCGATTGACGTCCCCGCCGAACCTGAACAAATGCCGACCCCAGGAGAAACTCACCATGTCGGTGAATTGCGTCCTGCGCTCCTCCGGGAGCGCTCGGCGCTCCAGAAAATTGGGCTTTCCGAAATTGAAAACCGGTGATGGGCCAATGTCAATTTGCGCCGAGCGGCCGTTGGCGGAGACAGGCTCGCCCGCGATGGCAGCCTGGCTGTTTTGAAACTCGAAGTCGCGCCCGTACTGGAAGCGTGCCTCATTGCTCAGGTGCGTGGTGATTACGGAAACCAATCGCGCGATACCCCAGTCATCTTTCACAAAGTCACTTCCGAAGCTGTCCACACCGCGGAAAACCACGGCACTGGTCTGAACGCCGAAGGGGGAATTCCAGCGCAAACGGTTGTAATTGGCGGAAAAGGTGTGCTTGGAATTGATGTTCCAATCCACTTTCGGGAAGACAATCGTCTGGTCTCCCCTGCGAGCCAGTGTCCCAGTGAGGTTGGTCAGCAACGCCAGGCCCGCAGCTTGCTGCGCAGCCGTAACGCCGCGATTGTTAAAGATTGTCACTTCCGGAGCTAAGAAAGCCCCCAAGAAAGCCGTCGGATTGGCTGGCGCCGCGACGCCGGGGAAATTTCTTTTCTGCTGGTCGTAGCTGAAGAAGAAAAACAGTTTGTCTTTGAAGATGGGGCCGCCGACAACTCCGCCGAACTGCTGGCGCCGGTCCGGGGGCTTGATGGCCACCGTCTTGTTCGTGCCGGCCACACTCACCGTTTGTGTGGTGAAGGGGTTGTAAGCAGCGAGCGCACTGTCACGGATGTAGTAGAAAACGCTGCCGTGGAACTGGTTGGTACCGCTCTTGGTGACCGCATTGACCACGCCGCCCGCCGAGCGGCCGTATTCGGCCGAGTAATTGGAAGTGTTCACCTGGAATTCGCGGATGGCATCCTCACTGATCGAGTAGCCGATGCGCGTGCGCCCGCGCTCTTCGGCGAAGAACGCCTGGTTGTTATCGCCGCCGTCCACGGTGTTGTTGTTGAGCAGGCCGGAAATGCCGCGAAATGAGATGAGGCCGAAATTCCCGTCACCCGCGGCTCCGGGGGTCAGCAGCGCGAACGTGGACCACCGGCGGCCGTTGGTCGGCAGGTTGGCGATGGAGAACTGGTTGATATTCGTGGAGAAGTCCTGCTGGTCCGAGTTGATGACCGGCGCATCCGCGGTCACGTGAACGGTCTGCTTCTGCGCGGCAATGCCCATGGCCACGTCAACCCCGGTCACTCGGCCGACTTCCACGTTGATGTCGCTCCGCGTGTAGTTCCCGAAGCCGGTGGCGGTGATCTCGAGGGTATACAGCCCCGGTTGCAGGTGGGCAATCGTGAACCTGCCGCCCGCGTCCGCGGTTGTCGAAGCGGTGGCGTTGGTTCCCTGATTTCGGACGGTCACAACGGCTTTGGGCAGAACGGCCCCCGAAGGGTCCGTTACCGTGCCGCCGATCGCTCCATCGGTCGTGGATTGAGCGAACGCGGGCACGCTGATTGATACGCAGAGAATCGCAAACGCAAGGAACTTAGCTGCTGCGAGCCAATAGCTGCGCTTTTCTGACATTCGATTTGCTCTCCTCACCCCAGAATTGGTCAAGCAAATACCACAAAAGAGACATGATACGCAACCAAAGATTCCAAATGGATGAAGGGTCTGTGAATAAGTTTCGATTCCCTCCCCCGCGGGTGAATCTTGGCCGGCGCGCGGTCTTATCGGCTCGCGATTCCCGGTCCTGCTCCACCCAACCTGTGCGCGGGTCTGACCGATCGGACTGCTGGCTCTCGTTTTCGCACGCGTCGTCCCTCCGGACCCTTGACTTATATCCCCAATTCATCTAGGATATTCATCTAGCCTGTAACAGCGGAGGAATTCCATGCGCACGGTGGGGCTGTTTGAAGCCAAACAGAAACTCTCCGAACTTGTCGAGCGCGCCGAGGAAGGCGAGCGCATCGGGATCACGCGACGCGGCAAGCTGGCCGCTCTGATTGTCTCCGCGCAGCCGGAAACAAACTTGCGCGAGGTCTTCGACTATATCGAGCAGATCCGGCGGCGCGCCCGGCCAGGCAAAGGGGTGAACGTGAAACGCCTGATCGAGGAAGGGCGGATTTGAAGCGATTTGTGCTTGATGCTGCGGTGGCGCTGCGCTGGTTCCTGGATCATCCCGTCGCGCCGTATGCCGGCCGCGTAAAGCAATCCCTGCTCGACGGCGCGCGCGCGGTTGTTCCCGCGCTCTGGCATCTCGAAATGGCCAATGGAATTGCGGTTGCTGAACGCCGCGGGATTCTTACCGCGGCAGACGCCGACCGGTGTCTGGTCCATCTCGAGCAACTTCTATTTAAGACCATCGAAAGTGAAACCGAATTATTTCCTGTCCGACAGGCCTTTGGGACCGCGCGCACCTCGCATCTATCGGCGTATGACGCAGTTTATCTGGACACGGCGCGGCGTGGGGGTCTGCCGCTCGCGACACTCGATCAACGGCTCCGCGCCGCTGCCACGCAGGCCGGCGTGGAGCTATTTCGTTAGAGCGCCGGGCGCGGCGCCCGCCGCAACTCGCGGCGGGGCGTTTTACTCCAAAACGGAGTTCAGCATGGCCGGATCGTCGAGCAGGATCCAGGTGACCACCGACAGCGGCAGGCTTCCGTGGGCGATCAGGGCATCATGAAATTCGCCCAGTCGGAAAGCATTGCCGCGGCTGTCTCGATACCGGCCGAGCAGGCCCATGATCTGCCACTTCCCTACCATGTAGGTGATTTTCTGCGTGGGCGAGGAGGCCGCGCCGGCGGCTTCGCCTTCCGCCGCCTCGCGGTCCAGGCCCCCCGCCTCCATGAAGTATTTCACCGCCTGCTCGAAGGTCCATCTGCCGGTGTGGAGATTGACGTCCACGCCGATGCGCGCCGCGCGGTAGCGGGAGAGGCGGAGGATCTGTCCCTGCGCCGCGGAGTTTTCCGGATAAAAGCCCGTGCGCATGAGCATCTCTTCCGTGTACAACGCCCAGCCTTCCACGAAAACACCGTCGCCATGATGCCTGCGGATCTCATCCTTGAGGTGGTTGGCGATGGAGATCTGGAGAAAATGGCCGGGGATGCCTTCGTGGCCGAGAATCGGACGCGGGTCTTCAATCGCCGCGCGGATGTAGAAATTCTTGCTGGCGGGGTTGTAGGTGGGAATGAAATAGAAACCGCTGTCGTCCTTGTCATAAATGCCGGGGGGATTCATGAAACCTCCCGGGCTGGTCGGCTTGAAGGCCTCAGGAAGCTGGCGGATGAGGAACGGTCCGAGATAAGGCGGCAGGGTGATGATTTTCTTCTCCTGAAGAAAGCGAATGGTCTCCGCCTCGCGGCTCTGGTAGGCGGCAAGAAACGCCGCCTGATCCTTGGGAATGGATTTGCTGCGCGACGGATCGGGATTGGCGAGCGACGGGTCGGGCAGCAGCGATTCCAGGCCGCGATAGCGCGCCAGCTCGGCCTGGCCGAGCATGGCCACCTGGTTGGCGTCGAGCGGCAGCAGGTAGCCGTGCTTGAGCAAGTAGTTGTAGTTCTCTTCCCCCATCGGTGTGAATTCGACCATGCGCAGCAAGCCCTGCTCGAGCCAATCGGCAAATGCGTGCAGCGCGGCCACGGCGGCATCTCGCGCGCGCACCAGGGCGTCGCGCTCCTGCGGCGAAAGATCTTTGGCCAGGGTCATCAGGCTGTCCTGGAAAAGAGAGTCAATAGACCGCGCCGATTCCATGGCCAGCCGCGCATACAGCCGCACGGGTTTATTCAGATTGCGCCGCGCCTGCTCCATCAGTGCAGGCATCAGCGAGAGCCGCGATGTCGCCGCCAGCGCGCGGTTGCGCGGCGTGTCGTACTCCTTCTTTAAGAGAGAAAAGATGGCGTTGCCGCACTCCTCCACGTACACCCCGGGATTGGTGTGCTCGAAATCGAGCACGCGGGCAAAAAATGCGTCGCGTTCCAGTTGCGCGCGGAACAGCAACCAGTCAATGCGGTCATCCTTGACCCACGCCTCGCTGTGCATGGAGACCACTTTGGCCAGCAGCTCGCGCACATGCTGGCGGCGCGCGGCGATGGCGCGTTCGCTGTAATCCCCCAGCTTGGCGTCCCAGGTGTGCAGGCCCTGGTCGCTGCTCGAGACCGGATCGCTCTCCGCCTGCCAGCGGTAATAGTCCGAGGCCAGCGAGCGCAGTTCCGCCGGCGCATCGGCCGCACGGGCCTTGGTCTGCGAGCAGAATAGAAGCAAAGGAATCACGACAAGCCAGCGCGACAACTTCATAAACCCTCCCGAGCGGCGTTGGAGACCTTACGACAGCGCCGCCAGGGATTCAAGGGCGGCGCGTTCGGTCTGCATACCTCCACCAGGACGTCCTGCGACTCAGGTGCCGTAGAAATGATCGAGAAACTGATCTGCATCAGGATGCCGCATCCTTTCCGCGGTGGTCGAACACCTGTTAGACTCGCCAGCGTTGCGCGAAGCGCGCGCCTCGCATAGTAAAATGCGGAAAAATTCCTGCGTCGAAGAGTGCTGGGAGAGTTGGGGGTGGTTCAGAGGAAAAAGCTTGAAGATAACGCAGAGACGCAGAAGCTGTGAAAAAACCTATTTGGCTGATTTCTTGTGTGTTTTTCGGTGACCGGAAATGTATCCCCACCCCCCAAAAATCGTTTGTAGGGCATCTGGACGCGAGAGCGTTTGAGGATGATTTCCGCAGAGGGGTTAATTCACAGCTTCGCAGAGAGCGCAGAGGGGCGCAGAGGAGTTCTTCAGCAACCTAATTGGGCAGGAATCGCGAGGGATACTTGGACAACCACGACGAGAAAAAGAATGCCGCGCATAAGCCAGTGAGCCGGCGCGAAGCGATCCAAGTGATCGGCGCGGCCGCAGTGTCCGCCGCGGCAGGCTTTGCCGGGGCGCCGCTGGAGGCCGCAGAAGGAGGAAAGATGGAGCAAGCTCCCGAGCTTTGCTTCAAGAACGCAACAGAACTCGCGCGTCGCATCCGCAAGCGTGAGGTCTCGGCTAAGGAAGTCGTCTCCGCGCATCTCCGCCAGATTGAGCGCGTCAATCCCCAGGTCAACGCCATCTGCACGCTTTTGCCCGAGCAGGCCCTGGAAGCCGCGGAGAAAGCCGATCGCACACCACAGAAGGGCTCAGCTCCTGGCGCGTTGCACGGTCTTCCCATCGCCATCAAGGATCTGGTCCTCACCAAAGGCATCCGCACCACGTTTGGTTCGAGGATCTACAAGAACTTCATTCCCGATCAGGACGCGCTGATCGTAGAGAGACTGAAGGCCGCAGGGGCCATCATCATCGGCAAGGCCAACACTCCGGAGTTCGGCGCCGGGTCGCAGACTTTTAACGAGGTATTCGGGGAAACCCGCAATCCCTACGACCTGACCAAGACCTGCGGCGGAAGCAGCGGCGGGGGCGCCGTGTCGCTGGCTTGCGGGATGATGCCCATCGCCGACGGCAGCGACATGGGCGGCTCGCTGCGCAACCCGCCAAACTTCTGCAATGTGGTTGGGCTGCGCCCTTCGCCGGGACGCGTGCCGGAGTGGCCCAGTGAGTTGCCGTGGGACACATTGTCGGTGAGCGGGCCGATGGCCCGCACCGTCGAGGACGTCGCGCTGCTCATGTCAGTGATGGCGGGGCCCGACCCGCGCTCGCCTATCTCCATCGAGGAATCCCCGGCGCAGTTCCTGCGGCCGCTTGATCGCGACTTCAAAGGCGTCAAGGTTGCCTGGAGCCGCGACCTGGGACACCTGCCGGTCGAGCCGGCGGTGGTGACGGCTTGCGAAGGTGCGCTGGGAACCTTCCGCAACCTGGGCTGCGTGGTGGAAGAAGACCACCCTGATTTCTCCGGCGGCGCTGAGGCCTTCCAAGTACTGCGGGCCTGGGTGTTCGCTGCCGGCTTTACAGAAGAACTTAATCAGAAACGCGACCTGATCAAGGACACGGTCATCTGGAATACGGAGCAAGGACTGAAGCTCAGCGGGCAGGACGTGGCCAACGCCGAGAAAAAACGCGGCATCATCTATGACCGCGTGCGGCGGTTCCTCGAGAAGTACCAGTTCCTGATTCTTCCCGTCTCGCAGGTAGCGCCCTTCCCCATCGAGGTGCGCTGGGTGCGCGAGATCAATGGCGTGCCCATGCACACCTACATTGATTGGATGGCGAGCTGTTACTACATCACTCTGACCGGGCTTCCGGCAATCTCCGTCCCTTGCGGCTTCGCTCCGGGCGGCTTGCCGGTGGGGATTCAGATCGTGGGCCGGAACCATGGCGACTTCGAAGTGTTGCAGCTCGCCCACGCATTCGAGAAGGCCACAGGAATTGGCAAGAAGCGCCCGGCCATCGCGTTTTAGGTGTGCGGCCGGCGGGAATCAATCAGGTTCTGATGCCTGGCTGCCCAATGAACGAAGGGGCTGCCCTTCGGCAGCCCCTTTCGGCCGTTGGATCAAATCGGCAGGTTTATTTCTTCGGTGCCGGAAGTTTGAACACGATGGAGCGTGCGACCTCGGAGCGCGAAGCATCGGGGTCAATTGCAGCTAGAAATGCCCCCGTAATGGCCTCACGTTCTTCCTTCGATCTCCGGTCGCGATCGGCGTTGAATGCGTCACGAACCTTGTCAAATCCATCCAAGCCTTTCACGCTGTACCACGTGTAGTGGGTGAAATCGCCCTCGGTTCTCAATTCCTCCACGGACAAGCCGTAAGCGAGAATGACGCCGTCAGCGACCAACTTGTCGAGCACAGGCTGGTTGTACTTCTCCCATGTTTCGCGGTAGGCCCCGGCCTTGCCGGGTTTTACTTTCGTGTAGTTGTATCGCGTGTAGGGCAGAAAGCCGGCGGGCGGCATGGTGTTGCCGACAGCAAACACGATGTCCCGCGTCAGCCAGTCGCGGGTCTTGCTGGCATCAAAAACCTCCGCAACCCGCTGCGCGGTGGTCATTCCGGGTTTCTGACCCTTTTTTCCGGATTCGGGCGATTTGGCCTCATCGGCGGCGATTTTGGCAAGTTGTGCCCGCATGGCCGAGTCCACTTTCTCGATCCCGGACCAGTCCATGACGGCATACCAGATGATTCGATTGTGGCCTCCCGGGGCGCGTAGCAGAGGCACATCGATGCCCCAGGCCAGGATCACGCCATCGGCCATCAATTTGTCGCGCACCGGCTCGCCGATGGCTTTCACCAGGTTCATGAACTCGTCTTCCTTGCCCGGCTTTACCGAATAGTCGTACCAAAAGGTAAGGGGTTGAGGCTTTTGCTGCTGCGCGCTGGCTGCCAAACTCCACAGCAAAGCCAACGCCAATAAAATCACTTTTCGATTTTTCATGTTTCCTCCCTCAGAGATGCGTCTCAGAGCATGGCCCGCACAGTTCTTGAAACGTGAACACCCAGTTCGAATCAAAGATCGAGATATCCAGTGGACGCTCCTGCTCGCTTTCGGCAATCGGGGAAGGTGAAAGGAGAAGAGCTTTCGCGGCCTTGTATCACCGAAGACCGCCGGCGTCAAGCAGAGAACCACCCGGGCCGCATGGATGTTAGCGCCACCGGCTGCGCGCTCGGCCATACCCCGGCGCTCAAGACTGCGCTATCAAGCCTCACGCCGGCCCGGGATCGGAAGCGAATGGAGTCATGCGCATCTTCAACACTCTCCCTCCCGACAAGCAACAGGAGCTGCTGGATTTCCTGCGCTCGCTCTGACCGGGGAGCGTCATTGGAGGCCCGCAGGGAACTCCTCTCTGTGGGCCTCTCTTATTTTGCAAGCGGGAAGAGTTAGGTGGCGCAGCCTGCCCAACTTCCAGATGGCTTGCGCGGGGAACCCGCCGGGGCTTGGATCCAGGCAATTTTGACCGGGGCATATCTGCTTGTAGGGTCTCGTCCCGTAAGTGTGCTATATTACCTGGGGCTTCAAGGAAAGTCGGATTGTGTGGTTTCCCTGCAAGGCGGTATTTGCGGTCTGCCTTACCTGACTTCGTCCGATTCCTCACGGCCATTTCGATGCAAACTCATACCGGCCAGGTGCTGCAACACGTCACCACCGGTGCTATACAGTGTCAAGGAGACTGGGAATGAAGAATCTGTTCGTAGGCAATATGAGCTTCCAGACCACGGAAAGCGATTTGCAAGAGTTGTTCAAGCCGTTCGGACAGGTCAGCCGCGTCCATGTTGCGACGGACCGCGAGACCGGCCGGGCCCGTGGCTTCGCTTTTGTGGAGATGCCCAATGACGACGAGGCGGCCAAGGCGATTGCCGGTCTCGACGGAAAAGAAGTCGGGGGGCGCAACCTCAAAGTGAACGAAGCGCGCCCCAAGACCGAGCGCAGCGCGCCACGGGGCAGTGGTGGCGGTGGTGGCGGCCGCGGCAAGGGCGGATTCTCGAATGAAGATTACCGCGATGCCCCCCGCCAGCCGCGCGAACCTCGCTGGTAACGTCAACCAGACCTTTGCGAATCGCGGCCTGCTCAGCGCCGCATTCTGATCACAAGGAGACCCGATGGCCACCACCTTCCAAAAGCGCCAGAAGGAAATGAAACGGCTGGAAAAGCGCCGCGCCAAGGACGAACGCCGCGCGCAGAAAAAACTCGCCAACCGCGCGGAAAACGAAGGCTTGGGCGAGAATGAAGCTTCGAGCGAGAACGAAGTTTCGAGCGAGAACGAAAGCGCGGGCGAAAACCTGATCGTGCCCACCGAGTCGGTTCCACAGAATTGATTGCCGGGCGGTTTCTGCCCGTACTCTGCTTCCACGACGAAGTATCCTCAAAATTAGCTGGCGCACGCGCATCCGTATAATCTTTGCTGCTGGAAACCAGTGCGGTTACTAAACTATTGTTCGGTAGGCACGGTTTGGCAGAGACTTAGGACGGAGATCGAGAGCAGCAGGGCGAAAACGGTTGAACGCCATCCGAAAACTGGCCTGAGTTCAAGTTGATTCATCTTTGTAGCAGCATGCGCAAACCCAACCGCAGGGATCGGCTAGCCCGGATATCTCACCAGCATAGAAAAAATGTGCTGATTGAAATAGAAAAAGGCCGCTTTTTCGGGCATAACTGCGTTGTCGAGACGTAGTGAATGTCCGAACAGAGGCGGCCTTTTCATGACAGAGTGTACCCAG
>JBGPJC010000088.1:0-16442 GCA_041485165.1 Terriglobia bacterium
AAGCATTCTGGAAGATGCGAGCACTGTCCCAGGGGTAAGAGAAGTGCCGCAAGCGGGCGGCATTACCCGCAAGTGCTTTACACCTCGGGCAGGCTCGCATATTCTGATGATATGTGGCAGGTTACCGGGCATTTTTCAGAGCAACAGATGAACACGCTGCCAGCCGCGGGCTTTACCGTGAGCAGCACCGGCGGGGTGGTGCGCGTGATGCGCTACGGCTGCGCCGCAGAGTTCCGCAGGACGCCTGAAAGCGCGTTCGAGATGACCCAGCCCGCCTCAGTCCTGGTGCGCGGGCAATTCACGCGCCTGTGGGACGCCGGGTATCAGAAATTTCTACTTTCCGCTGATGGCAAGAAGCTCCCCGCGCTGGCGGAGCAACTCTCCGGCCTGCGCCGGTTCACGGAAGAACTGCAAACTGCGCTGGACGTACCGACCTACTACAACTCCGCATTGGGCTCGACCTGCCAACTGACGGTCTACGACCGGGTGAAGGGCCGCTCAGGGGATGTCCCCGACCAGACAGTCGGCGCGCAGCCCGCGGAAAAGCACTAAGCCACTCAGGCAACTCTCTCTTTATCTCTCCTCTTGGCCCCCAGCCCGCGCGAGCTGTCGTTCTAACTGCTCCAGGTCCACGCGGTGCTTGGCGACCTTTCGCTCGCCGAGAAAAATCACCGGCACGTCATCGCCGTACAGCGCGCGAAGCTGCGCGTCGCAGTCAATATCCACCTCGCGCAGCCGCGCGCTAAACTTGCGCAGCAGCGGGGCCATCTGCGTCTTGGCCTCCTCGCAGAGGTGGCATCCCGCGCGGGTGTACAGGGTCACATCCAGTGGCCCAGCCACTGCCAGGCGCCCCATCTCCGTGCGCCAATAAGCAGCCTCGCCCTCGGCCAGCAAATAACCCTGTTGGACCATCTCCGCCAGCAGGGCGCGCAGCGCTGCGGGGTTCTCCCCGGCGAGGGCATCGAAGCCGAGTATTTCGCTCCGCGACCGGCCAAAGGTCTCCAGAACGATTCTAGCCATAGGATTCATGTGCAGCAGATCTTATAATGAGATTTCACCTGCATCGCAAACGGCGCGGAAGGGGAGCAATCAAACATGACGCAAGTGCTGGCACTGGTGGATGATTTGTTCTTCCAGGCAAAACTGCTGGAGACGGCCAAGCACGTGGGCGTGGAGTTGCGCTGCGTTGCCACCGCCGCCGCGCTGCTGGACGAGGCCCGGCGAGCGGCGCCGGCGCTGGTGGTCATAGATCTGAATGCCCGCGGCGGGGCGATCGAGGCGGTCGAGCAAATCCAGCGGGACAACCCCTTGCCGATTGTCGGCTTCTTTTCTCACGTGCAGACCGAACTGGCGGAACGCGCGCGGCAGGCGGGCTGCAACGAGGTGATGCCGCGGTCGAAGTTCACACAGGATCTGGCGGCCATCCTCTCACGGGCAAAAGCTCCAGCCAGTACACAAGGATGAGCAAGGGTCTCTCCCTGGGCCCCACCGGAGAAGCGAGAAAATTAATGCACGGCCGGCGCGGAAAACTCGAAATAGCGTTGCTCCTCCTCTGCGCCCTGATTCCTGGACTGGGGGCGTCGATCCCCGCCTGCGCGCAGGACGCCAATGAATCGAGTCCCTCCGCGGCGCTGAGTGCCGCGCTGGCCGCCGCATGCCGCCGTAACGCGGAAATTTTTGCACGCTACCTCCCCGGCGAAAACGCAGCAGCCTACCGGGGGCTGAGCGCCACGCAGAAAACCGAATTGATGAAGCGCATGGTCCCGCTGACCGACCCCGGCACACCGCTGCATTCCACCAGCACGGCAGGGACGCCGGTGCTGCGCTGCGACTCGCCGGCGGAGACCATCGAGCTGCGACTGGGCGCCGAGCGCGTGCAGAAGAACCTCGCTTTCGTCCCGATGAAGGTCGTCGATGGGGGGAGTACGACCATCGGATTGGTGCGCGAAGACGGCGGCTGGCGTTTACTTTCCGTCGGCCTTTTGCTGCTCGACGTTCCCGCGCTCAGCCGTGAATGGGAAGCGCAGGAGGCCGAGGCGCGCGAGGCGCGGGTCATTGCCGCTCTGCGACAGCTCGCCGAAGCGGTTTCCACCTACCGCAAGGCTTTTGGCAAACTGCCCGACGTGCTTGCGCAACTGGGTGCGACGCCGCATGAGGGCGCTTCACCCGAAGCGGCGAAGCTGGTGGATGACCAACTGGCTACGGGGACAAAGTTCGACTACCAGTTCCGTTATCGCGTCTTTCCCGGACCGTCGGGGACCCCTGACGGCTTCGACCTGGCGGCCACTCCGGTGGAATACGGCCGGAACGGGCAGCGCTCATTCTTCCTGGACGCCAGCGGCATCCTCCGCGGCGGCGACAAAAAAGGAGCAGTAGCCACCGGCGCAGACCCGCGCATCGAGGAGCGCCGCAGGAGATCCTCCCAGTGATCATTGTCCGCGGCCCCGCCGCCCGGTTATACTGGCAGCTCCGACTTGGCCCGATGAAAATCGAGGAGCGCTCATGAATTCCACCGCCACGCTTGCTGCGCGCACCATTCCTGGAGAAGGACTCGGCTGGGACGCGCTGCGCATCTCCGCGGGAGTCTTGCTGCTGGCGCTGTGCGCGCAGATCGCTATCCCGCTTCCGTGGACTCCGGTGCCGCTGACGGGCCAGACGTTTGGGGTGATGCTGATTGCCGTGTTGTTCGGCGCGCGCCAGGGAACCATCGCCGCGGCGCTCTACCTTTTTGCCGGCGCGCTCGGCCTGCCGGTGTTTCAACCCTACGGAGCGCCGGGTGTGGCGCGGCTGCTGGGTCCGACCGCAGGATATCTGTGGGCCTATCCTCCGGCAGTGTTCCTGACCGGCTGGCTTTTCGAACGCATTCCTCAGTCCGCAGGTGATGGCAAGACGGGCCGCGCCGCCACTCCCCGCAAGCTGCTCTATTTTTTCGGGGCACTGCTTCCCGGACAGGCGCTGATTTTCGTGGGGGGTTGCGCCCGGCTGGCCACGTCCATGGGCCTGGCGCGCGCAGTCCAGCTTGGGGTGCTGCCTTTTCTTCCGGGAGAGGTCCTCAAGATCGCAGCGGTGATCACCATTGCACTCGGGTTGCAGACTGCCCGGCAGCGCTGAGCGCAGCGGAAAGTTTTCCTCAGGCACAGGAAGGACCTTGCGCGCGCATGCCATTCTATTCGCTCTGCTCCTGACGCTCGCCGCGCCCACAGCCCGCGCGCAGACGCCGGTCCCCGGCCAGGGCTCCACCGACCGGCCGGTCATCGATTCCCCGAGACGTCTCGGCCCGCTCCCGGTCTTCGAATTCCACAGCGGCTTCTGGCTGAATTTGCATCACGTCCTCTACCAGCAGGCCCGCCTGCAGGCCAAAAAGCCGACCACGCGCTCGCAATTGAACACCCCGCCGCCCTCCGGCGATACGCTGGCCCTGGGCGATCTCTCCGCCGAGGAGCGCCGCTCCTGGATGCAGGCGGTGAGCGCGTATCAACGCTCCGCCGCGACGCGCGACCTGCTCTTCGACAGCGCTATGGTGCGCATGAAGGACCGTCTGGCGGAAATGGCCGATGTGGACAGCGCGGAGGCCAGCGGGTTCACGCCCGACATGATCGCGGCGCTGCGCATGGCTGCTCCGGTGTACCGCGCCCGTTGGTGGCCGGCCGATGATCGCGCCAACCGCGAATGGATCCAGAGCGTATCGCCGTTGGTCGAGCGGCTGGGCGCACATCTGGCGCGGCAACTGGCCATCGTTTACCGGGCCAATTGGCCGGCGGGAAATATCCGCGTCGATGTGAGCGTGTACGCGGGTCTGCTGGGCGGCTACACCACGCTCGATCCTCTGGACGTCACACTCTCCAGCCGCGATTCACGCAACCAGGGAGAGACGGCGCTGGAGATTCTCTTCCACGAGGCCTCGCATGCTCTGGCCGAGCCGGTGCGCGACGCCATCGCCCGCGAGTGCCGCGCGCAGGGCAAACCCATCCCCCGCGATCTCTGGCATGCCTTGCTGTTTTACACCACGGGAGAGATGGTGCGGCGCAGCCTGGCCGGCTTCTCCGACGATCAAAAAACCGGCTACCAGCCCTACGCCTACCAGCAGCGGCTCTACGTCCGTGACTGGCAGAATTACGAACGCGCGCTCGATCAGTTCTGGCGTCCGTACCTGGAAGGCGAGAGCCGATTCTCCGTGGCCATCACACAATTGGTGGCCCACCTGTGAGCGAGGCGCGATGATTGTCGCGCTCCGGCAAGTGTGCTAGTCTCGGGGCTGTTGTTGGCCACCCTTCCCGGCGAGAAGGCCCGGCGTACCGCCGGCTGGGTGGGCAAATCGATTTCCCGTCCGAGATAACTCCGCTTCTGGGGAGTTCCGTCTGCCGCCGGCCAGGTGTCTGCCTTCTGTCTCGATGAAAGAGATGTCCACGAACCCCCAGTTTGACGAATCCGAGCGCGGCGCGGTGGAGTCTCCGCCCCCCGCGACGGGATTGCGCGAGCTTTCTCTGGCGCACTCGCCCGATTCCGATGACGCATTCATGTTTTACGCTCTGGCCACGCTCAAGGTGCGGGCGCCGGGCCTAAAGTTTATCCACACGCTCTCCGACATCGAAACCCTGAACCGCGCGGCGCAGACCGAGAAGTATGACATCACCGCGATCAGCTTTTCGGCCTACCCGCTGCTGGCCGAGCGCTACGCCCTGCTGGATTGCGGGTCGAGCTTCGGAGACGGCTACGGCCCGCTGATCGTCGCCTCGCGCGGGCTGAAGGCCGACCAGCTTGCCGGGCGGCGGATCGGCGTGCCGGGACTGCTCACTACTTCGTACCTGGCCCTCAAGCTGTTTGAGCCCCGCTGCGAGGCGGTGCCCATGCCCTTCGACAAGATCATCGCGGCGGTCACCTCGGGCACGGTTGAAGCCGGGCTGCTGATCCACGAGGGCCAGCTCATCTATTCGCGCTCGGGACTCCATCGCGTGGCCGACCTGGGCCTCTGGTGGCAGCAGCAGACCGGATTGCCCCTGCCGCTGGGCGGCAATGCCGTTCGCCGCGCGCTGGGGCCCGCGGTCATCCAGAGAATTGCCGACGCGCTCCGGGAAAGCGTGAGCTACGCGCTGGAACATCGCGACGCCGCGCTCAATTACGCCATGCAGTTCGCCCGCGACATGGATTACGATTTGGCTGACAAGTTCGTGGGCATGTACGTCAACCAGTGGACTCTCAGCATGGGTGAGACCGGACACCGGGCGGTGCGCGAGCTGTTGGCGCGCGGCGCTGCGGCGGGCCTGGTCCCGCCCGTCCCGCAGATCGAATTTCTCGGCGCCGCAGAACCCGGCCAGGGCCGCGCCAAGAAGTAAGACCGGGATACCCCAAGTAATCCTTGTCCGCGAGCCGCCTTCCGTTGCAGACTGGCCATTCAGCGGATACCCTTGACTTGACCCCTGGGAGCCAGATGAATTTCGATGAAGCTGATCCTCTCCAGCACCGGTAGCTATCCGCGCATCGGCGATTCCGCGGAATTGCAGTTGCTGCGGCGCACGCTGGCCGCTGCCGACCGCGGGGAGAAGACCGCCGCCGACCTGGCCGACGCGGAAAGCGCCATGACGCGCCGCGCCATCGAAGAGCAGGTGCGCGCCGGCCTGGACGTAGTGACCGATGGACAGATCCGCTGGCAGGATCCCATCTCGCATCTGGCCGGCAAGCTCCGTGGAGTGAAGCTCAACGGTCTGCTGCGCTTTCTCGACACCAACACTTATTTTCGCCAGCCGGTGCTCACCGCGCGGCCGGAGCGCACCGGCGCCTTGATTGCCGACGAATTCCGCTTCGCCTGCAACGCCTTGGGGGCCATCGCCACGCCGTCGGGGAAAGCCGGACGCCTGGCGGTCAAGGCGGTGCTCACCGGGCCGTACACGCTGGCCAGGTATTCGCTGGCGGAAGGTCCGGCGATGAGCGACCTGGAAAGCCGGACCGAAGCCTACGCCGCCGTGCTGGCCGCGGAGATTCCCGCGCTGGCGGATTCCGGCGCGGAAATGATCCAGGTGGATGAGCCGGCCATACTGCGTCACCCTCGCGACTGGACCTTGTTTGCGCGGACATTTGGGATGCTGGCAGGCGCGCGCGACGCGGCGAAGAAGAAACGCGCGCGCCTCGAACTGGTGTTGCACGTTTATTTTCACGACCCCACTGCACTCTATGAAAAGCTGCTCGATCTACCGGCCGATGTGCTGGGACTCGACTTCACCTACGGCAGCGGGCTGATCGAGAAAGTGGCCGCAGCGGGCGCGGACAAGCCGTTGGCGCTGGGTCTGGTGGACGCCCGCAACACCAAGATCGAAGATGCTGCGGCGGTGGCGCGGCAACTGGAGAGGATGCTGCCGAAGATCGCCGCCGATCGCGCTTACCTGGCGCCTTCCAGCGGGCTCGAATACCTGCCGCGTGACCGCGCCAACGCCAAGCTCGATCTGCTGGGGCGTGTCCGCGCCGCGCTCGATGGCCGCAGCCTAGGCGCACCCGAGGGACCGCGATGAGCCGCGCGAAATTGGAAAAACTCGGACTCAAACTCCCGCTGTTCCCGACCACTTCGGTGGGCAGCCTGCCGCGGCCGGACTATCTGGTAAAGGCCCGAGCTGAACAGAAAAAGGGAAAGCTCACTGCGCAACAGCTCACCGAGCTGGAGAAGCAGGCCACCGCGTTCTGGATCGCAAAACAGGAAGAGCTGGGAATAGACGTCCTGGTGGACGGCGAACAATATCGCGGCGATATGGTGGCCTATTTCGCCGAGCGCTGGCCGGGGTTCACCGAAGGCGGCTTGGTGCGCAGCTACGGCAATCGCTACTACCACAAGCCGATCATCACCGGCGAAGTCCGCTGGCCGGGCGACACCACCGTGGAGTGGTGGAAATATGCGCAAGGCCTGACCAAAAAACCGGTCAAGGGAATGCTTACCGGGCCCTACACGATGATGGACTGGAGCTTCAACGAATACTACCCCGACCGGCGCGCGGCATGCATGGCGCTGGCCGATGTTCTGCGGCAGGAAGTGCAGGCGTTGGTGTCCGCCGGCTGCCTGATTGTGCAGATCGACGAGCCGGCGCTTTCCGTGCGGCCGGAAGAGCTGCCTGTGGCGCTCGAAGCCGTGGAGAAAGTGACGCGCGGGCTCGACGCGTATTTCGTCACGCACGCCTGCTACGGCGCGTTCGAGCAAATTTATCCCAAAATGCTCGAGCTGGAGGTGGACAATTTCGACCTGGAGATGTCCAACAGCGATCTGGGCATGCTCAACGTTTTCCGCAGCCACCCCTTCAGCAAGGACATCAGCTTCGGCGTTGTGGATGTGCATTCGCACGTCCTTGAAGACGTGGAAACGGTGCGCGAGAGAATCCGCCAGGCGCTCACCATCCTGCCGAAGGAACAGGTGTGGGTGGACCCCGACTGCGGGCTTAAGACGCGCACAGTGGACCAGGCCATAGAAAAACTCCGCGTCTGTGTAGAGGCCGCGCGCTCCTTCCGCAACTGATTCGAGCATTCGCTCGATCACGCCTTCTCTTTCAATCGGATCGAAGAAAAGGTTTCCTGGAGTGCGGCGGCTTGGAGTCTGTCGGAGATAAAACTTTTGGAACCAAGAATCAATCACTTACAGGGAATGCAGGATTTGTAAGTTGTTGATTCTTCGTTCAAGAAAATCTATCTCCGACAGACTCCTTGCTGCCGCGGGTTGTGAGCAAGCTGGCCACGGCGAAAACCCCCGGCGGCAAGCCGCCGCACTCCAGGAAACCTCTGCACCCCGCGGTTGTCTTGACCCCACCGTTCGTTTCGCATAAAGTGGCCAGTTTCCGATGCGACTGCCAATCTCACCTATGCGTCTGTGCTTCGCATTCTCCAGCCTGCTAATGCTCTTCTCTCCCGCGCTTCTCCGTGCGCAGGAGCCGACCGAGCCGGAGCGGGACATTGCCGCGGGAGAGGTTTCTCAGCCGCGCTGGCCGAGCGAGGCGGTTCGCGCACGGCAGGCCATGGTGGTCACCGACGAGCGCCTGGCCAGCGAAGCTGGGGTGGCCATCCTGAAGCAAGGCGGCAACGCCGTGGACGCGGCCGTGGCTGTGGCCTTCGCGCTCGCCGTCGTGCTCCCCGCTGCGGGCAATATCGGCGGCGGCGGATTCCTGCTGGTGCGTATGGCTGATGGACGGGCAGCGTTTCTGGACTACCGCGAGACCGCGCCGCACGCGGCGACGCGAGGAATGTATCTGCGCGCCGACGGCACGCTCGACGCCGATGCCGCCGTCACGGGCTACCGCTCGATTGCCATCCCGGGCACCGTGGCGGGACTCGACCTCGCACTGCGCACTTACGGCACGATGAAGCTGGCGCAGGTGATGGCGCCGGCCATCGCCCTGGCCGAGCAGGGCTTCCCGGTGAGTGAAAAACTGGCGCGTTCCTTCCGCGCCGAGCGCCACCGCTTGCAGCGCTTTTCCGAAACCCGCCGGATTTATCTAAATAACGGCGCGCTGTATCAACCCGGTGAAATCTTTCGCCAGCCCGAGTTGGCGGAGACATTGCGCCGCATCGCGCGCCGCGGATCAGCCGAGTTCTATCGCGGCGAGACGGCACAGCGCCTGGTCGAGGAAGTGCGCCGGATGGGCGGCTTGCTGACCGCTGAAGACCTCGCAACTTATGCGCCCAAATTCCGCGAGCCGCTGCGCGCCAAGCTGCAAGCGAGCGGCAGCGAATGGGAAGTGATCACCGCGCCGCCGCCAAGCTCGGGAGGAATCGCCATGATCTCCGCGCTGGAGATGCTGGCGCCCATCGAGCTGCGCAATTGGCAAGACGCGCAGTCCACGCACTGGGTGGTGGAGATGATGCGCCGCGTGTTTGCCGACCGCGCTGCGTGGCTGGCCGATTCCGATTTCGCTCCGGTGCCGGTGGGCGGGCTGCTCGATCCCGGCTACACCGCCGAACGCCGCGCGACGATTGATCCTCAGCGCGCCTCGCTTTCCTCGGTGATCGGTGCGGGAAAACCCCCGGCCCGCGAAAGCCGCCCGTCAAGCCAGTGGGTCGAGCGCGAGGCGGCGCGTTCCGGCCACACCACGCATTTTTCGATTGTGGACACCGCGGGCAATGCCGTGGCCAACACCTATACGCTCAACGACAACTACGGCTCGGGCGTGACCGTTTCCGGCGGCTTCCTGCTGAACGACACCATGGACGATTTCACCAGCCAGCCCGGCTCGGCCAACGTGCTCTTCGAGCTGGTGCAGTCCGACGCCAATGCTATCGAGCCTTCTAAGCGCCCGGTCAGCTCAATGACTCCGACCATCCTGCTGCGCGACGGCAAGCTCAGCTTCCTCAGCGGCTCGCCCGGCGGGCCGCGAATCATCTCCGCGACGCTGCTCACCGTGCTCAACTGGATGCGCCTGGGGATGGACCCGCAGGCAGCCATCAACGCGCCGCGCTTCCACCATCAGTGGATGCCGGACAAGCTGTACGTCGAGGAGATCATGCCCGACGCCACGGTGCGCGCGCTGGAAGCCCGCGGCCACAAGATCGCGCGGCGTACCTGGATCGGCCAGGTGGAAGCCATCGCCATTGACCCCAAGACCGGCGAGCGCCTGGGCGCGGCGGACCCCAGGCGGGAAGGCGTCGCTCTTGGGTTACCATAGAAGCGGCATCGGCCAGGTCGCAGGGAGATCCCCAGTTCCATGAAGCGCGTGCTCTCCACCTATCTGTTCCGCGAACACCGCCTGACCACGGCGCTGCTGGGAGATATCGAGCGCGCCGGCATCGGCGGGGTCGAGCTGTTCTGCGCGCGCTCGCATTTCGATTACCGCTCATCGCCGGCGGTGCGCGAGATCTCCGAATGGCTGAAGGGCCACGGCTTGCGCGTGGAATCCCTGCACGCACCCACCACGCGGGAAACCAGCGGCCGGCGGGAAAACACCGTCCCCATTTCGCTTTCCGATGTCGAGCGCGTTCGCCGGCTGGACGCGGTGGAAGAAACCAAGCGCGCTCTGGACATCGCCGATGCCATCCCCTACCGCTACCTGGTGCAGCATCTGGGCACTTCGCGCGATCCCATGACGCCGCAGCAGCAGGAGGCGGCGATGAATTCCCTCGAGCACCTGTGCCTCTACGCCAAACAGCGCGGCGTGACCATCGCGCTCGAAAACGTTTCCGGTGAGTTCGCCGCGCCGGCAACCCTGCGGGCATTTGTGACCGATACGCACCTGCCCGGGCTGCGCCTGTGCTTCGACACTGGGCATGCGCATGCCGGCGATGGCGTGACTGGGGGATTCGAGGCCATGCGCGACCTGGTGGTTACCACCCACGTCCACGACAACCACGGCGAGAACGATGAGCACTTGCTGCCCTACCAGGGCACCATTGACTGGGATGCGGCCATGGCGGCCTTCCGCACAGCTCCGTGCGAACTTCCCATCGTTTTCGAAATCAGGAGCGCGAAGGAATCAGCCGCGCACGCCGAGGAACAAAATCCGCTGGCGCAGGCGGTGGCTGCATTCGAGCGCCTGGAGCGTGCCGCCGGGCGCGTGGCGGCGGATTGATGGAAAGCGACGCTTCTGGAACTGCCGCAGCTCGCGCCGAGCCGGAAGGCGCAGCCGGCGGCACAACATCACCGCAGGAGAACGGATCAAGGCCTATGCCCGTAGTTACCATCGAGCAAGTGCACCAGCATGACGGCCAGCCGGTCACCATTCAGGGCTGGCTCTACAACCTTCGCGAATCCGGCAAGCTGCTGTTTCCCATCTTCCGTGACGGCACGGGGATCATCCAGGGCGTGGTATCACTAAAAGAAAGTCCGGCGGCGTTCGAGGCGCTCAAAGGGCTGACCCAGGAATCGAGTGTGGTGGTCACCGGAATGGTGAGGGCCGACGCGCGCGCTCCGGGAGGCTTCGAGTTGCACGTCACCGCAGCGCAAGTGGTGCAGCGGGTCGCGGAAAGCGATCCCTACCCTATCCAACTGAAGGAACACGGCACCGACTTCCTGCTCGAGAACCGCCACCTGTGGATGCGCTCGCCGCGGCAAGCTGCCATTCTGCGCATTCGCGCCGAAGTCGTCCGCGCCGCACGGAACTTCATGGACAGCCAGGGCTACACCCTCACCGACGCGCCGATGTTTACTCCCTCGGCGTGCGAAGGAACCACCACGCTGTTCGAAGTGAGCTACATTGACGAGGAGAAGGCCTACCTGACGCAGTCCGGGCAACTCTACCTCGAGGCTACTGCGGCGGCGCTGGGTAAAGTCTATTGCTTCGGCCCGGTTTTCCGCGCGGAAAAATCGAAGACCCGGCGGCACCTGACCGAATTCTGGATGCTCGAGCCCGAGGCGGCGTACGCCCACATAGAAGATGCGATGGTGCTGGCCGAGGGGCTGGTATCGCACATGGTGCAATCGGTGGTGCGCAATCGCGCCGCGGATCTGCAAGCCATCGAGCGCGACACCGCCAAGCTGGCCGCGGTCCTCCCGCCGTTCCCGCGGATTACTTACGACGAAGCCATCGAGACCTTGCAGAAAAACGGCAAGCCGGTGAGCTGGGGCGACGATTTCGGCGGCGATGATGAGACCGTGCTCTCT
Source organism: Terriglobia bacterium (assembly GCA_041485165.1). Classification (GTDB taxonomy): domain Bacteria; phylum Acidobacteriota; class Terriglobia; order Acidiferrales; family UBA7541; genus JAAFGT01. The sequence continues at coordinate 11,561 of JBGPJC010000088.1, forward strand.
TCGCAGTACGACCGCCCGGTGATAGTGCATCACTACCCGACGTCCATCAAGGCGTTCTACATGGAGCCGGACGCGCAGCGCCCCGAGCTGGCGCTGGGTTTCGACATGCTGGCGCCGGAGGGCTACGGCGAGATCGTCGGCGGCGGCGAGCGCATTTCCAGCTACGATCTGCTGGTCAAGCGCATCCGCGAGCATAATTTGCCCGAAGAAGCATTCAAGTGGTATCTGGACCTGCGGCGCTACGGCAGCGTGCCGCATGCGGGGTTCGGCCTGGGGATCGAACGCACCATCGCCTGGATTTGCGGAACTTCGCACATCCGCGAGGTGATCCCCTTCCCTCGCCTGCTCTATCGCATCTATCCTTAGCTGGCTGCGGGAAGCGTAGGGGCGGGTTTATCCCGCCCCCGGCCGGGCGGCATAAAGCCGCCCCTACGAAGACAATGCACGAACGAAAACTGTAGGGGCGGGGTTTACCCCGCCCTCGATCGCAAAGGAAACGCAAAGGCGCACATGCCTCACAAAGTCAGGATTATTGGTGTACCGATGGACTTGGGCGCCAGCCGCCGCGGCGTGGACATGGGTCCTTCCGCGCTGCGCGTTGCCGGCCTGGCCCAGCACATCAAGCAACTCGGCCATCAGGTGGAAGATATCGGCAACGTCTCCGTGAAGCAGCCCGAGGAGCAACACTACGGCGAAAAAAAAGCCAAGTACCTGAACGAAATCATGGAGACGTGCAAGGGACTTGCCGAGATGGTGCAGAAAACCCTGGACGAAGGCCTGGTTCCGGTGATCCTGGGTGGCGACCATTCCGTGGCCCTCGGCTCCGTGAGTGGCGTCTCGGCGCACTTCCGCAAAAAAGAAAAACGCATCGGCCTGCTCTGGCTGGATGCCCACGGCGACATGAACACGCCGGACAGCTCGCCATCGGGCAACGTCCACGGCATGCCGCTGGCCGCGCTGATCGGTTACGGCCCGCCGGAGATGACCGAGATGGCCGGCTTCAAGCCCGTGGTCGAGCCGCGCAACGTCTGCCTGGTGGGCATCCGCGACCTGGATGCCAAAGAGAAGCGCATCATCAAGGAATCCGGCGTGCACGTCTTCACCATGCGCGACCTCGACGAACGCGGCATGCGCGAAGTGATGGCCGAAGCGCTGCGCTTTGCCACCGACGAAACTGACGCCATCGCTGTCAGCCTGGACCTCGACTTCGTGGACCCCACTGACGCCCCCGGCGTGGGCACTCCGGTGCGCGGCGGAGTCACCTACCGCGAGGCGCACCTGGCCATGGAGATGATCGCAGACAGCAAGGCGCTGGCCTCGATCGAAGCGGTGGAGGTCAACCCGGTGATTGACCAGCATAACCGCACGGCGCTGCTGGGCGTCGAGTTGCTCTGCTCCGGCCTGGGAAAAAAGATTCTCTAGACTGCCCTGATGGACCCCAAACGATTGCGTGTCGGCGTTCTCTTTGGCGGCCGCTCCGGCGAGCACGAAGTCTCCATCGCCTCCGCGGCCTCCGTCCTGCGCGCCCTGGACCCGGAGAAGTACGAAGCCGTGCCCATCGGCATCACCAAGGATGGGCGATGGCTGGTGGGCGGAAGCGCGCAGAAGCTGCTCCCGGAAGTCCTGAAGAAGGGACAGCGCGTGGTGCTGGCTCCGGACCCCAGCGTGGCAGCTCTGGTTCCTTTGGGTGATACCGCGGGCCAGCCGGGCGTGCGCGTGGATGTGATCTTCCCCGTCCTGCATGGCACGTTCGGAGAAGACGGCACGGTGCAGGGCCTGCTCGATCTGGCCGGCATTCCCTATGTCGGCGCGGGCGTCCTGGCTTCGGCCGTGGGAATGGACAAGGACTTGCAGAAACGCCTCTTTCGCGACGCGGGCATCCCGGTGGTCGAGTTCCTGGCGGTCTCACGCGCGGACTGGGAGAAGGAACCGAAGAAGATAACCGCTGCGGTGGCGCGGGCGTTCCGGTACCCCGTGTTCGTCAAGCCGGCCACGCTGGGATCGTCGGTGGGCATGACCAAAGCACATTCTCAGAAAGAGCTTCCCGCGGCGATGGACCTGGCCGCCGAGTTCGGACAGAAAATCGTGGTCGAACGAGCGGTGAAGGCGCGCGAAATCGAAGTCGCGGTGTTGGGCAACGAGAAACTGGAGGTCTCTGTGCCGGGCGAGGTGGTGCCGCACCGCGAATTCTATGACTATACGGCCAAATATCTGGAGGAAGGGACGCGCCTGGAAATCCCCGCCCGGCTAAAACCGGAGCAAGTGAAGAAAATTCAGCATTACGCCACGCGCGCGTTCCACGCAATTGACGGCCGGGGGATGGCCCGTGTGGACTTCTTCCTCGAGAAGCGGACCGGCAAGATTTTCATCAACGAGGTCAACACCATCCCCGGATTCACTTCCATCAGCATGTACCCCAAGATGTGGGAAGCGAGTGGCCTGCCCTATGCGCAACTGGTGGACCGGTTGATCGAGCTGGCGCTCGAACAGCACGCCGAGAAGGCGCGCACCAAGTACGAAATCGAGCTGCCCGAGGGCGCCGCCGGGGCGCTGGAAACGTAGGGGCGGGGTTTACCCCGCCCGCGGCCAAGCGGCGTAAAGCCGCCCCTACGATGTCCATGGAATGAGTTCAAGGAGCGGCAAGCATGGGTTTATTCGATGGCAAGGCCGAGCAACCGGTAGACAAACGTTTGCGCTACGCCATCACCGGGATTGTCTTCGCCTTGCTGCTCGCTCTCGGCGTGTCTTACCTCTACCGCAACCACGCGGAGAAGCGGACCATTCGCCAATTTCTCGATACCCTGGTCGCCGGAGACCAACAGCAGGCCTATCGCATCTGGAAACCCAACTCCGCCTACTCCTTCGACGATTTCCAGAAAGACTGGGGGCCGAAGGGTGAGTTCGGCCCGGTGAGAAGCTACCGGCTGGAGAGGGCGCACAAACCGAACGGAGGTTCCGGAGTGATCATGGTCATCGAGGTCTGCAAGTTCCAGCCGTTTCCGGCGGACAGCAAGGGGCGCGAGAGTCAGCAGGTCAAGGAAGTTCGCCTGTGGGTTGAGTCCAGTGACAAGGCCATCAGCTTCGCGCCCTGAGGCCTGCGTTCAACCCTTCCGCCCTCCCACCCACATCATATTGGTCCACGGGCTTTCCACATCGAGGACCTCGAGCCCGCAACGGCGGCACGTCTGGCGCACTTCCGGCAGTGGGACCGAACGGCCTTGCCATGTGTCCAGGTAGCGCAGACGCACAAAAGGCAACTTGATGGCGCGCCCGCGCTTTTCGGAAATTCCGGCTTCGATCAACCAGCGACCCAGCGCCAGAGTCCACAGCCCCTTCAGGTGCAGGCGGAAAAAGCCTCCCGGGCGCAGCACGCGCGCGGTTTCCTCGAAATACTTCAGGATGGCGCTCTTGTCCGGCACGTGCTGAAAGACGGCAAAGGAAAGCACGAAGTCCACGCTGGCGCCGGCGATGCCGGCCAGGTCTCCTCCGGAAACGGCGTGGAATGTCAGGCGTGGCAGCCGGTAAGAATCTGCTTTGGCCACCATCTCCGGGGAAACGTCCACGCCAATCACCTGCTCGAAATCTTCCGCCAGGCAGCGTGAAAGACGCCCGATGCCGCAGCCGATTTCCAGCGCGGTCTTGCCCCGCGGGTCGATTTGCATTTTGCTGAGGAAGGGCCCGACGTAGGTGGCGTAGTCGGAGCGGCCGGAGGCAAAGAAGGCTTCTTCCTGGTCGGCGATGTCCGGCCAGTTGATGTAGGCGCGGGGATTTTCGCGCGCGCGCGCGTCCCAGTCGCGCCGCATGGCCGCAAGCCAGTTGGGCCGTTCCGCGGGCGCCATGGAATCAGCCACCTGATGCGTCGCCGAGTGCTGCAAGCAGCTCGGCGGGGGAAACTGTGGAGGTGCCCAGTTTGCCGACGGCGACTCCGGCGGCGGCGTTGCCGAGCATCGCGCCCTCACGCATCGAACCGCCCGCGGCTACCACCAGCGCCAGCGTTGCCAAGACGGTATCGCCCGCGCCGGTGACGTCAAATACCTGGCGCCCCGCGGCGGAGCGGTCCAGGCCGGGGCCAAATGAAGTCTCCTGGCGCATGGCGGCGATGTGCGCGGCGGCGGCGCCGCCCTCAAAAACGCTCATCCCCTGCGGGCCGCGCGTGATGACCACCGCATCGCAGCCGAATTCTTCGAGCAACTGCGCTCCGGCACTCTCCACCGCTTCATTGTTGTCGAGCGGGCGCGTGACCAGGAAGCCGGCCTCGCCGCGGTTCAAGACGATGCAGGTCGCGCCGGGATAGGTCGCCAGCATGGACCACTTCGGCTTGACGAACGCAGGGATGCCCAGCTTGGAGCAGGCGCCAAGAACGCGCGCGGCCACCTCCTGGGTCACCACGCCTTTGTCGTAGTCGGAGACCACCACGGCATCGAGGCCACGCAGCGCGGCGATGACCTTGCGGACCAGCGACTCCTCGAGCGCGGGGCGCAGCGGCGCTCGCGTCTCGCGGTCCACGCGCACCACTTGCTGGTGACGCGCGATGATGCGCGTCTTGAGCGTGGTGGCACGGCTGGGGTCGGCCAGGATGCCTTTGTCTGTGACGCCGATGGCGCGCAGAGCTTCGCGCAGCTTCTTCGCGCTGGCATCGTTCCCCGCGGCGCCAAAGCACTGCACGCGCGCTCCCAGAGCGACCAGATTCGCCGCGACGTTTCCGGCCCCTCCGAGGCAATCGCTCTCTGCGGTGAACTCAACCACCGGCACCGCGGCTTCGGGCGAGAGCCGCGAAGCTGTCCCCAGGACGTAGCGGTCGAGCATAAAGTCGCCGAGCACGCCGATGCGTTTGCCGCGCAGCGCCTTCACCAGCCGCACCAGTTTTCCGTGCGCACTCTTC
>JBGPJC010000089.1:0-16240 GCA_041485165.1 Terriglobia bacterium
GAGATGGACCTGTTCGAGGAATCCATCGGGGAATTCCAGAAAGTAGCCAAGCTGATTCAGAGCGGGCGGCCTTTCCGCTATGCCATGCAATGCTACACGCTGCTGGGTCTCGCCTTCATGGATAGGGGCGAACCCAAGATCGCTTCCATGTGGTATCAGAAAGCGCTGGGCGTTTCCGGCCTGGACCAGGAATCCATCCTCGCACTGCGCTATGACCTGGGCGTGGCGCAGGAACTGGCCGGGGAAAAGGCCGCGGCCCTGGACAGTTTCACGCAGGTCTACGCCATTAATATTGACTACCGGGACGTCGCCGACCGCATCGCCGGCCTGCAGAAGCGGCGCTAGATTTTGCGGCCCGCCATGCAACGCCTGGTCCGTTTCTTTCTCTGGCTGGCCTGCATGCAGTGCGGCGTGCTGCTCTTCTTTCTTCCGTGGTCGCGCTACTGGGAGCGCAATTTTTTTCTCGACCGATTCCCCGCGCTGCTCCCTTACCTGCTCAACCCGTACCTCCGCGGCGCCGTCACAGGTCTCGGGCTGCTTGACGTAGGCATCGCCGCGGGAATGCTGCTGAGCTCGCGCAACCGCGACGCGGTGGCCTGAGCCGCGCGGCGCGTTGCCGCGTAACGCGGATTCGCACACTCACTTGAAACCGATCCTCTGCTACGTCACCGACCGCCGCGCCTTCCCTGGCGAAGCAGAAGCCTGCCTGCTCAAAAAGATTACCGCGGCCGCTCACGCTGGTGTGGATTGGGTGCAACTGCGCGAGAAAGATCTCGCGGGACGCGCGCTCAGCCGAATGGCCCGAGCCGCGCTCGAGGCCGCCGGCCCCGGTTCGCGCATCTTCATCAACGATCGCCTGGATGTGGCGCTTGCCGCCGGAGCGGCCGGAGTTCACCTGGGCGGGGAGTCGCTGCCTGTGCAGGAAGTCGCGAGTTGGCCCGCCATCAAGCTAGGCGGGCTGGTGCCAGCCGGATTCCTCATCGGCAGATCGTGCCATTCCGCGGCCGAGGCCATCGCCGCGGCGCGCGACGGCGCCGACTACATATTTTTCGGGCCGGTATTCCCCACGCCATCGAAGCAAAGCTACGGCCCGGCGCAGGGCACGGGGTTGCTTGCGGAGGTTTGTCGAGCGGTGGAGGTGCCGGTACTGGCCATCGGCGGCGTGACGCTGGAGAACGCTGCGGAGTGCCTCGGCGCCGGCGCTGCCGGCATTGCCGCCATTCGATTGTTTCAGGATGCGGAGGATGTGTCCGAAGTGGTCACAGCGCTGCGCGCCCTCACAAACTCCTGAAGTAGCGGCGCCCGCCGCGGCGGGCCGCCATGGCGGCGTAAAGCCGCCTCTACGAATTCCAGGGAATGTTACGCGCTCAACCAGCGCCCCACCGGCTCCCAGCCTTCCACGTGGTCGCACACCACCTTGATGCTCGCAGTGATGGGAATGCCGAGCAGCAGGCCCATGGCGCCCCACAGCCAGCCCCAGAAGAGCAGCGCCAGCGTCACTGCCAGCGCATTCAACTGTACTTTGCGCCCGACCAGCGCGGGGAAAAGAATATTCAGCGCCAGCAAGTGATAGAACGAGAGCACGCCGATGATCACCAGGAAGGGACCCAGGGAATTCCACTTGGTCAGCCCGAGCACGACCGGCGGGATCCAGGAAAGCAGCACCCCGAAGTACGGCACCAGGTTCAACGCCCCGGAAATGCCGCCGGCCAGAAAGGGATAATCGAGATCCATCAGCCAGAACAATGCGGCGCTGGCTCCGGCCAGGATCAGCGCGACAAAGAAATTCCCCATCACGTAGCCGCGCAGCACCCCGCCGACCTCCTCGAGAGTCAGCTTTACCTGCGTCCGTTTGGTGGGAGGGAATAACTGCAGCGTGGCGTGCCAGACGTCGCGCTTGGAATTGAGCATGAAGAAAACCAGGAATGGCACGAAGCTTGCCACCACCAGCACGCTGGTGATGGATCCCAGGCCCTGCAGGAGCAGCGAGCGCACCTGTGATGTGCGCGGTTCTTCGATACGGATGGCGTTGCGGGATCGGGGATCCTCGGGCTCGATCTGCGCGACGCGTTTATCAATTTCCTGAATGCGCTTTTCCACTCCCTGGATCACGGCGCGCAACTTTCCGCTGTACTTGGGCCAGTCGTTGGCAAAGTCGGTCACGCGGTACCAAATGCCGGAGAGAATCCCGGCCACCAGCGCCACCATCAGCAGGACCATCAGCAGCGACCCCAGCGCGCGCGGGATCTTCATCCCCTCCAGCCATTCGACCAGGGGATCGAGAAAATAAGCCAGCAGCATGGCCAGCACCACGGTCATCAGAACGTTCGCCGCGTAGTACAGAAAGACCAGCACGATCCCCGCTGCAATGATCCGCTGGCTGGCATTGCTGCGCGCCCGGACGCGAAGATCGGCGCCACTCATGTTGGGGGTTATTGTGGTCATTTTTGTGACCGGGATACACGCTGACGATAACACACTTACCGTTCAGTCGGCAGGCGCGGGGCGCCGCAGTTGCGTGTGATAAACTGCTATTTTCTCTCGACGGTGCGTCGAATTCATGACCAGACAGCTTTTCGGCACAGACGGCATCCGCGGCATCCCCGGCGAATACCCGCTGGACGACGCCACGCTGGTGGCCATCGGTGGCGCGCTGGCTTCCTACCTGCGCTCGAGTGAAACACATCCGCGCATCCTGCTGGGCATGGACACGCGGCTCTCCGGCCCGCACCTGGCCGAGTGCGTGGCGCAGGGCGCGGTTGCGGCTGGAGCCGTAGCGGCCTTCGCGGGAGTGATATCGACGCCCGGTGTGGCCTTGCTGGTGCGCGAGAAAAGCTATTCGGCCGGCGTGGTGCTCTCCGCTTCGCACAACCCCTTCACCGACAACGGCGTCAAGCTGATCTCGCCGCAAGGGACCAAGTTTTCCGATCTGGTCGAGCAGGGCCTGGAGGGTGAAATTTTTGCGCGCCGCGATTCGGCGCGAAAGCCCGCGCCCGCCGCTCTCCAAGCGGATCCCTCGCTGGACAGCCACTACCTGGCGGCTCTGCGCGCGATGATTCTTCCCGGCGCGCGTCTTGCCGGGATGAAGATGGTGCTGGATTGCGCCAACGGAGCGGCCAGCGAACTGGCCCCGGCGCTGTTCTGCTCGCTGGGCGCGGAGGTGACGCCCATCCACAATCACCCCGACGGCCGCAACATTAACGCCGGTTGCGGGTCGCTCCATCCGGAGAGTTTGCAGAAGAAGGTGGTCGAAGTTGGCGCGCAGTTTGGCGTGGCCTTCGATGGCGATGCCGACCGCGCGATTTTCTCAGACGCCGCCGGGCATTTGGTGAATGGCGACGGCGTCTTGCTGGCCGCCGCGCGGTACATGAAACAAAGCGGCGCGCTCAAGGCTGGCGCGGTGGTGGGCACAACCATGTCCAACCTGGGTCTCGAGCGCGCCTTGGAGGCCGAAGGCGTGCGCCTGCTGCGCGCCGCCGTGGGCGACCGCTACGTATTCGAGGAGATGCAGCGCACCGGCGCAAACCTGGGCGGCGAGCAGTCCGGCCACATCATTTTCCTCGATCATAGCGTCACCGGCGACGGCATGCTCACCGCGCTGTTCATCGCCAGCCTGATCTCGCTGCACGGGCCCCTGGCGGAGCTCACTGCGGGCCTGGCCATCTACCCGCAAAAAATCCTGAATGTCCGCGTGCGGGAAAAGCCGCCCCTCGATACCCTGCCCGGCGTGGCCAGCGCGCTCGCCGAGGCCAACCACGCGCTGGGGAACCGCGGCCGCATCGTGCTGCGTTATTCGGGGACGGAAACGCTCGCGCGGGTGATGGTGGAAGCCGAGCACCCTGAAGAGGTTGAGCGCTGGACCAAAGCTATCGCTTCCGCCATCCGCTCCGCCATCGGCGCCGCCTGAGCGCCTGCCCCCCCCGGGAACTTTTCCGCCTCTGGCGACATTACAGGTAGTGAGAGAATCACATTCTCACAGGCCCGGCGCAGATGACTACTGACGAAGAACTGATCCTGGCGTTCCAAAGCGGCTCGGGAGAGGCATTTGAAGAGCTTTTCCGCCGCTACCGCGAGCCCATTTACGGCTTCTTCCGCCGCCGCTTGCAGGACCCCGCGCGGGCCGAAGAATTGGCCCAGGAAACATTCCTGGCCGTGCTGCGCGGGATCCATCGCTATGAGCCGCGCGCTCTCTTCCGCACTTACTTGTACGGGATTGCCGTGAAGCTGACCGCTAGCGAGCGTCGCAAGGCCTGGCGGCAGGGTTCGGAAACGAAGGAAGTCAAAGAGCCGGTAGACCCACAGTCGCAGGCCGGACCCGAGGCCGGAATCGCAGTGCGCGATGCGGTGGCTCGCCTCGAAACCATGGATCGAGAGGTGCTGCTCCTGCGCGAGTTCGAGCAACTGAGTTACGAAGAGATTGCCGCGGTGCTGCGCCTCCCGCTGAATACGGTGCGCTCGCGGCTTTTCCGCGCGCGCATGGCGCTCCGCGACTTGCTCTCGGCTCCCAGCGAGCGTGCCGAGCGCGCGCAGATTTGAGGATTTGAGGACACCACCATGAGCCCGACAACGCATCCGCTGCAACCCGAAGAAGTGATGGCCTATCTCGACGGCGAACTCCAGCCGGAGCGCGCCGCTGCGGCCGCTGCGCACATCGAACAGTGCGCCGAATGCCGCGCGATTGCCGCCGGTCTGCGCGGCGTCTCACGGCAGATGACCGAATGGCAGGTTGCGCCCGCGCCCGAGCGAATCGAGGAAGGCGTCCTTGCCGCGCTGAAGCAGCACGCTCAGGAACCGGCAAAAGGTTCTGCGGCGCTCAGCAGAGAGAAATCAAACTGGTGGCGCGCCCTCCGCATGCGGCACCTGGCCTGGGGATTCTCCGCGGTGGCCGCAATGCTCTTCGTCTTCGCTCTATCCATTCCGACTCTCCATAGGTCGCGTATGGCAAACCCGCCCACGAGCACGCAAACCGAATCTCGGGATGAAGTATCTCAATCTTCGAGGCGCCAGGGTGACTCCCCCTCGCCAAACACCACCGCAGCTGAGAAGGAAATGAGTGCGGGGACCGCTAACCGCGAACGCAAGAAGATCTTACCGTCGCAAGGGACGTCCACTAGTCCCATGATCGCGCGGACTGCCGCGCTCTCCATCGAGACCCGCGAATTCGACAACGCGCGCGCGGCGATGGAAAAGATCTTGCACGATCACCAGGGCTACGTCGCACAACTCACCGTCACTACGCCTCCCGGTGCGGCGCGCCTGCTGACGGTCACGCTGCAAGTACCGGCCGGACAGCTCAATGCCGTGCTCGCCGCGCTCAAGACACTGGGAAAGGTGCAGAGCGAGAACCAGACGGCCGAAGAAGTCACCCGCCAGTATGTGGACCTGACCGCGCGGCTACACAACGCCCGCGAGACCGAAGCGCGGTTGATCAATGTCCTCCGCGAGCGCACCGGCAAAGTTGCTGATGTCCTCGAAGTCGAGCAGGAGATCGCGCGCGTCCGCGGCGAAATCGAGCAAATGGATGCGCAGCGCAAAAACATGGAGAGCTCGGTGCAGTTTTCTTCCATCAACCTGCGCCTCTCCGAGGAATACAAAGCGGTCCTCGACGATGCCACGCCTTCCACCGCTGTGCGCCTGCGCAATGCCGTGGTGGAAGGCTTCCTGGTCGCATACGAGCTGGTGATCGGCGTTCTGGTGGTGGTCCTAAGCGCCTCCCCGAGCCTGCTGCTCTGCGTCGCCGTCCTGTTCTGGCCGGTGCGATTTGCCTTCCGGAAACTGCGCGGCATCCTGGCCCGCGCAGCCTAGAACCGCAGAAAAACGTCGCCGCCGGAACAAGGCCAGCGCCGTCCATATCCCAAACGCTGTAGGTCATCCAAGCGAAGGGTGTGATAAATCGTAGCCAACCCTCAATTTAGATTGTCTCTCGGCCATCCAAATCTCGTAACCTACTGCTGTGCAAGGGGTTACTTAGGTTTCAGAGAACCAGCAAAATGGTCTTCTCATTGCTCCGTTCTTGAACAGAGTAGTTGCTGTTTCTCGGGGCTTCCGGACCGGGGTCTTGGTGGAACGTTCTGGGTGAGTCAGTGATTTCGTTCGGAAGTTTGGGGTGATTGCGGGGGGCTCGGAATCGAGCCCCCTTTTTATTACCGCGCTTCGAACTCGCCGCGGATTTCGTCGAGCAGTTCCGCATCTTCTTCGCTGAGCGTCGCTGAGGCCATCAATTCCGGCCGGTTGCGCAGAGTTTTCGCCAGGGCCATGCGCCGGCGCCAGCGGCGCACTTCTTCGTGATGCCCGCTGGTCAGCACTTCAGGCACCTCCCAGCCGCGATAGACCTGCGGGCGGGTGTAGTGGGGAAAATCGAGAATGCCGCCCGAGCGCGTGGCATTGCCGTCCGGTGCAGGCTGGGCTGCCATGCCTTCCTCGCGGGTGGGTGCGCGATCCGGTTCTCGCACCCCTCCCGTAGCGCTGAACGATTCGTTGACTGACGAAGCTTCGTTGCCCAAGACCCCGGGAAGCAGGCGAGTCACCGCGTCCACGATCATCGCCGCGGGCAGTTCACCGCCGGAGACAACAAAATCGCCGACGGAAATTTCCGCAGTGGCCAGATGCTGAGACACGCGCTCGTCCACCCCTTCGTAACGCCCGCAGAGCAGGATCACTCGATCAAGCCGTGATAGCCGTTCCGCCGTCTCCTGCCTGAAGAGGCGGCCCCCGGCTGAGAGAAGGACGATCTCCGTCCCCGGCGCAAGGCCCGTCCGCGGGCCGCTCAGCAAAGATTCAACGGCGTCAAACAGCGGCTCGGGCTTGAGAACCATTCCTTCGCCGCCGCCGAATGGACGGTCGTCCACGGTGCGATGGCGGTCCTGCGTCCAGGCGCGCAGATCGTGCACCGCGACCTGCACCAGGCCGGCCTCCCGTGCACGCCGCAGGATGCCGTGCTCGAGTGGCCCGGCGAAGAAGCCGGGGAAAATCGTGATGATGTCAAAGCGCATGGCGATTGCCTGCCCAGTCTACCGCCACCGGCGCGCCTATGTCTCCGCGCGGCGTGCGGGATTGCTTTCCTGGAGTGCAGCGGCTCGCCGCCGCGGGGTTAGGTCGCGGATGCAGCTCCAAGCGCCCGGCGTCCTATTTGCGATTCAGATCCCACAAGCCCTCCGGCAGGACAACTTCGATCCGCCTCGCCGGGAGATCGATGCTCGTGCAGATTTCTTCGGCAAGCGGGACCAGAAGCTCGCCGGAGGCCGAATCCACCACCAGCAGCGGCACGCCGGATACGCCTTCGCCAGTTAGCTGGACGTCGCGCACCGTGCCGAGCTGAGAGGAAGCGTTGCCAACGGAGCTTTTTTCCCACACAGCGCAGCCGATCAGATCGGTAACGTAGTAGCTCCCCGCAGGCAACGGCATGCGCTCGGCGAAAGGCACCTGGATTTCGAGTCCGGCAAGCTTTTCCGCCGCGGAGATCGAGTCGCAACCCTCAAAATGGAAGATGGCCAGGCCCTTGTGCAGCCAGCAGGAGAGGATGGCGGCGCGGCGCGGCGAACTGCTTCCGTCCGAGAGCCAGACTTCGCGAAGATTGCTGAGCCGTTCGGGAAAATCAGTGAAGATTTCCGCGGCCACCTCGCCTTTGCGGCCGCGGGCGCGCAGGATGCGCGCGAGGGTGACGCCGCGCCACGGTTCGGCGGGCACTACTCGAGGATCTCCAGCGTGAAGCGCTTTTTGACCTTCATCCCGGCGGCGCCGAGCAGCGTGCGGATGGCCTTGGCCGTGCGCCCTTGCCGCCCAATCACTTTGCCCAGATCGCTGGGGTGCACGCGCACCTCAAGCACGGTGACCTGCTCCCCTTCGACGGCGCGCACCTGAACCTGGTCGGGATTGTCCACCAGCGCCTTGGCGATTGTTTCCACCAGCTCTTTCATGAGGTCTACTCAAACTAACCGCGGGAGTTTGCGGATCCCCTGCTGGAACGCGTATCGAGACCTCTGCCTCCGCGGGAGGCGCGGGCACGTTAAGCGATTTTCTGTTTGCGGATGAAGCTGCGGACCGTGTCGCTGGGTTGCGCGCCTTGGCCCAGCCAGTGTTTGATGCGCTCGGCGTTCAGCTTGACCTCCGCCGGATTCTTCAGCGGGTCGTAGGTCCCCACGATTTCCACAAAACGTCCGTTGCGCGGGTTGCGCTTCTCAATCACCACCACGCGGTAAAACGGCTTCTTTTTCTTACCGATTCTTGCCAGGCGAATAGATACCACGGAATCTTGCCTCCTCTTTAGCCCGACTAGTTTAACTGAGAATCGCCCCGGTGGATATTGAAGATTTCGGCGCGTCCCCGGCCCCGGTCAGTGCCCAATCAATCGCCGTTCAGGCCGGTCCGCCCAGCTTTCCCAGGCCGCGCATGCGCAGTTTGGCGGCGGTGCCGTACTGCTTGATCAGTTTGCGCATGTCCAGGTACTGCTTCACCACCTGGTTGACCTCCTGGACGGAGGTGCCGCTGCCGCGGGCGATGCGCTTGCGGCGCTTGCCGTCGATCAGCGAGTGGTCATCGCGCTCGCGCGCGGTCATGGAGTTGATGATGGCCTCGACGCGCTTCAACCGCTGCTCGTCCACGTGGGTGTCCTTGGGGAGGTTGGCCAGCGGGCCGATCTTGGGCAGCATGCCGATAACCTGATGGAGCGATCCCATCTTGCGGAGCTGCTGGAGCTGGTCGCGGAAATCGGCCAGTGTGAATTCGTTGCGGTGCAGCTTGCGTGCCAGGTCTTCGGCCTTCTTGCGGTCCAGGGTCTGCTCGGCCTTTTCGATCAGGCTGAGCATGTCGCCCATGCCCAGGACGCGGGAGATGATGCGCTCAGGGTAGAACGGCTCGAGGGCATCGTACTTTTCGCCCACGCCCACGAACTTTACCGGCGCGCCGGTCACCTTGCGGATGGAGAGTGTGGCGCCGCCGCGGGCGTCGCCGTCGAGCTTGGTGAGCACAACACCGGAAAGGCCCAGCCGGCGGTGGAACTCGCCCGCCGAGCGCACTGCATCCTGCCCGATCATGGCGTCGGCAACGAAAAGAATTTCCGAGGGCGCGAGCTCGCGCTTCAGGTGGCCGAGCTCGTTCATCAGCTCGTCGTCAATGGCGAGGCGACCGGCGGTGTCCACGAGGATGACGTCGCTGGCGGAGAGCTTGGCTTCACGGATGGCGGCCTTGGAAATCTCCAGCGGCTTGTCCAGGCCGGTCGCAGGAAAACACGGCACGCCCGCGCCTTTGGCCACTTGAGCGAGCTGCTCGCGCGCCGCTGGCCGGTAGACGTCGGTAGAAACCACCAGCGGCCGGTGACCGTGCTGGCCCAGCCAGCGGCCCAGCTTGCCGGTGGTGGTGGTCTTGCCGGAGCCTTGCAGTCCGACAATCAGCCAGACCGAGGGCGGGCGCGAGGCGAATTTGGGTTTGACGCCTTCGCCGAGCAGCGCGGCCAGTTCGTCGCGCACGATTTTGATGACTTGCTGGTCGGGCGAAAGCTGCAGCATCACCTCGCTGCCCAGCGCCTTGGTGCGGATGTTCTCGAGCATCTCGTCCACCACGGTGAGGTTGACGTCGCCTTCGAGCAGCGCCTCGCGGATCTCTCCCAAGGCTGCGCCGAGATGCTCCTCGGTCAGCTTGCCCTGGCCGCGGAGGTTCTTGAACGCCCGCTGGAATTTTTCGGTGAGTGATTCAAACATAGTGGACTGGCACGGTGCCACACACAGCGCCCCGTGCAAACCTTCATTTTAGTCGCGCGCCACGCGCACTGCAATCCGATCTATCAGCGCCCTTGCAGTGAGTGGGCGCTTGCTGTTATCGTTTAATCAGGACGATTACTCTTGAAAAAGAACAAGATTGTCGAGAACGCTGCCAGAGAGATTGCGGCGATCATCGAGAAAGGGCTCCACCAGCTCCCGCCACGAGTGCGCGCACAGCGGCGAAAAGAGATTCACGTTATTTTTGACGCGATTGGCTCAAAGCCTCTTCAAACGACTTCACGGCCCGCAAAAATTCGGGCGAATCGTCCTTCCAGCCGGCTTTCCGGAGGGCGTCGAGCAAAGGTCTCACGTCGCGCTGACCGATAGCTTTGGCCACGCCCGCGACAATCAGCCTATCGGCCTCTATGTGTCTTGCGCGCCGCGGGCGCTTCGTGCCTCGGCTGCGTTCTTCCGCCATCAAATCGCGGAGCTCTTCTTTTTCCTTGGTCACGCGCCCTCGCTAATCGCTCAGCGCTTTCGGGTCGATTCCATGAGAATAGTGCTGTGTGGCATGGTGGACGCCCCAGTGGCTCCTGTAAATAAAATTTATTTTTGTACAGGAGGAAATGCTGCTGCGTGGCATGGCGGACGCCCCGGTGGCTCGCCAATACCTGCGGATATTAGCTCACTTTGAGTTTTCTTGACCGCGTTCCACCAGCCGTTTACACTAGTTGTTTTGGTTTAGGTCCGCCGATGCGGATAGGGGGAGAGTTCTTTGCCAAAGCGTACATTTCAGCCCAAGGTGCGCCGCCGTCATAAGACCCACGGCTTTCGCGCGCGCATGAAGACCGTAGGTGGACGAAAAGTTCTGGCGAACCGCCGCCGCAAGGGACGCCATCGCCTCACGCCCGTATAACCGTTCCCGGCCGGGCTTTCCCCGCGCCTGCCGGCTGCTCCACCGGCCCGAGTACGAGCGGGTCTACAGGAGCGGCAAGCGCCGCTCGAACCGCCTGTTCACGCTCCATTTTGCGCCGAATGGCCTGGAGTGCAGCCGTTTCGGCATGAGCGTGGGCCGCGCCCTGGGTGGCGCGGTGCTCAGGAATCGAATTCGCCGGCGGGTCCGCGAAATTCTGCGGCACCGCCGCCAGGAGATTTCATCCGGATGGGACATCATTCTGCACCCGCGTGGCACGGTGGCCACGGTGAACTTTGCGGAGCTGGGCAACGAGCTGATCAGCCTGCTGCAAAGCGCCGTTGGAGCGGCCGTGCCCACAGCGCCTCCCGCGCTCCCGCACACCGCGGGATGATTTCGCGCGGGCTTATTGCCGCCGTGCGCGCCTACCAGGCGCTGCTCTCTCCATTTCTTGGCGGGGCGTGCAAATTCTATCCTTCGTGCTCGGAATACGCCGTCGAGGCCATTGAACGCCATGGCCCAAAGCATGGCGCGCGGCTGGTCGCGGGCCGTCTGCTGCGCTGCCGGCCGTTTTCTGCGGGCGGCCTCGACCCAGTGCCGGATGTATCCGTACCCGTCAAAGAGGAGTCGCGGTCGTGAAAGAGTTCTCCAACGAAACGCGGCTGCTGATGGCTACGGCGCTGGCCGTTCTGGTGATCGCCGCCTGGGACTATTTCTACCGGCCCGCAGCGCCCCCAAAGCCAGTCTCCGCGCCCTCTAGTCAGCAGGCTCCGGCCACATCGCCGCAGACACAACCTCCCGCCCCTAAGCCCTCCAGTGGCGCGGGAAGCAAGGCCGTTTCCAAGAAAGCTCCGCCCACAAGCACTCCAGCGATCTCCGCGCAGGCGGAAGAAACTCTGGTGGTCGAAAACAAGCTCTACCGCGTGACGCTCGCGAACCGCGGCGCCGTGGTGCGGAGCTGGGAGCTGAAGAACTACACCGACGAAAAGGGCCGGACGCTCGACCTGGTGCATGGCGATGCGGGGCGACAACTCGGCGGCTGGCCGCTGGCACTGGCCCTGGATGACGGGCGAATCGAAACGTCCGCGAATGGCGCGTTGTATCTGGTGACCCCGCCGGGGGCAACGCTCAACGCGCCGGCAGAGGTCCAGTTCGCCTGGAGTGACGGCAAGATCGCGGTCACCAAGCGCCTGAAGTTCACCGCGGATTACCTGGTGGAGATCGAGACTTCCCTGCTTGTCGATGGCCTCCCGGTTCAGCACTCCGTCGCCTGGCTGGGAGGCTTCGGCGACGCCACCGTCTACCACGCCGCCGACCAGGTGCGCGTGGTACAGCATATCGGCGGGAAGCTTAACGAGCTCGAGGCCAAGAAGCTCGGCGTAGCCGGCAGTCCCGAGCAGCGCGCCGCCCAGCCTGGTCTCTCCGACTACGCCGGGATTGTGGACCATTACTTCGCCGCCGCCTTCCTTCCCGGCAACGGCGGCGGATTGACTCTGCGTCATTGGAAGCTGGACCGCGAGGTTGAAGTCGAGGGTAAAAAGTCCCAGGAGCCGGTAGCGGAAATCGCCGTCAGCACATCCGCCGACAACCCGCTGCGGCTGCGCCTGTTCGTGGGGCCAATGGACCTGGACGAGCTCGCCCGGGTGAAGCCTCCGCTCACCGACCTGGTGCAGTTCGGCTGGTTCGGATTGATCTCCGTCCCGCTCTTCCAGTTGCTGAAGTGGATCTACCACTACGTGCCCAACTACGGCTGGGCCATCATCCTGATGACCGTGGGCATCAACTTCGTGCTCTTCCCGCTGAAGCTGCAGAGCTGGCGGTCCATGCAGAGGATGCAGAAAGTGGCGCCGGAAGTCCGCCAAATCCAGGACCGCTACAAGAAGTACTCGATGCGTGATCCGCGCCGGCAGGAAATGAACACGGAAGTGATGGCGGTCTATAAGCGCGAGGGCGTCAACCCCATGGGTGGCTGTCTGCCCATGCTGCTGCAGATGCCCATCTGGATCGGACTCTACCAGATGCTCCGCCTGGTGATCGAGCTCCGCCACGCGCCGTGGATCTGGTGGATCCGCGACCTTTCCGCCCCCGACCCCTACTACATCATCCCCGTCCTGATGGGCGTCACCATGTACGCCATGCAGAAGATGACTCCGGTGACCACCACCGACCCCGCGCAGCAGCGCATGATGACCCTCATGCCGCTGATGTTTGGCGGAATGTTCGTCATTTTTCCTGTCTCCAGCGGCCTGGTGCTGTATATTCTCACCAGCAACTTGGTCGGGATTGCCCAGCAGTGGTTTCTGCAGCGGAGTACGCCCGTGCAGAACGGCGACAAAGGGAAGCGCGGCAAGAACGCGAAAAAGTAGCACACCCTTGCGGCAAACGTCCGCCGGTTGCGCCGCTCTTGCCCAGTGTCCCTGCCGTTCCGGGAGCGGGGCGGCGGGAGAAAGAAGACTGATGGCCTATCGTTTCTACAGTGATGGACATCTGGAAGTCGAGCCGCTGGTCGCCGAGCTGACTAAATTTCTGCGCGGGATGATACCGCAAGCCAAACTCGACGTCAGTTTCGAGATCACTGCTGGCGCCGCGAAGCCCTCCGAATTTGAAGCTCCCGAGGTGCTGGTCGTCTTCAGCGGGCGCGATTCCGAGCTGCTGCTGCAGCACAACGCCGAGGTGTTGCTGGCCATCGAATTCCTCGCGGTGCGCTGCCTGCGCCTGGACCCCATGGCGTACGACCGCATCCGCTTCGATTGCGGCGAATACCGCGCCACGCGGCTGGCCGAGCTCAAGCTGGCCGCGCAGATCGCCGCGCAGCGCGTCCGCGAGCTGCACCAGCCGTTCCGCATGAACCCCATGGCCCCGCGCGAGCGCCGCATCGTTCACCTGACCGTGAAGGACGAGCCCGGAATCCGCACCGGAAGTGAAGGGGAAGGCGAGCACCGCCAAGTGGTCATTTACCCCGCAGATTCGAAGTAGCCGGCAAGAGCATGCCGGAGGCGAAGATGGCTGAGGCCATGGTGGCAATCGTTTCGGTGGAGGTCCGGCCGGGGTCGGAAGAAGAATTCCTCAATCTGTCGCGGGAGCTATTCGCGCTGATCCGGCGCAAAGGCTACGGCAGCGACCGCCTGATCCGCTCGAGCAAGAAACCCAATCTCTTTTTTGACATACGCGATTGGACCAGCAGCGACGCCGCGGACCGTGCTCATGCCGACCCCGAAGTCCACGCGCTGTGGGCGCGGCTCGATCGCGTCTGCGCCATCTCTCACGTGGTGGGCTCGGCACGCGAAGTGCAAATGTAGGAATGTCGGAATGTAAGCCGGGTGCTGCGCCGGGAGGCCCGGCTTCTCAGCGGCAGGTCTCGGATACATCGCAGGAGAGCTCCCAGCGCTCTGTCTGCGCTCTTCCCGCGGCGTCGAGTGTCACACGGTAGACGAACCACGGGCTGGTCTCTCTTCCCGGCGAGAAGCGCATGTCTTTGAACTCGACGATGTACTCTCCGCGCTCTTCCCTTCCAACAACAAACGGAAACCGCGCAAACTCCAGGTAGGCACGAACGGCAGGCAACTGGCGGGCCGCCTCGACGTAACGATTGGACGGTCCCGTAGAGACGAACCGGTAGGAAGCTTCCTTCGACTGCAGCACGCTGAAGTAGGCCTGGTAAATTCCCTCGGGAGTGCGCACCAGCCCGGACCAGTCCAGCAGGCTCGGAGGCATGGGCAGCGCGGCCAGCGATTCCACCTGCAATCGGCGCGAGGAGGCGAACTGCCGGACAGCTTCCAGGGCCCGCTGGTGTACGGCGAAGCATAGAACCAGGTAGAGCGTCGTCGCCACCAAGCCTCCGCGGCACCACGCCGCGCGGCTCACACCATAGCCCCAACCGCGCCATCTGGTGGCAAGAATGAGCGCCCCGAGGAGGGCGGTCAATATGAGGGCGTCAGGGAAAAGCGACGGCACACCTAATGTGCGCACCGACCACGCCACGAAGGTAGAAAACAGTGCGGCCGCGATCCAAACCAGCATGGCGCGGCGATGCCGCCTTTCCCGGTCGGAGTAAATCCAGGCCAGCAGAAGCGGGAAGAGCATGCACGCGGTGAAAAACGCATCGATGATGAATGTGATGTCCCAGGAGAAGCGCGTCCAATCGAGCGGGCTCCACACCATGGTTCCGAAAGAGGTGATCAGGTCAAACACGATGTGCAGGGCGATGCCGATGCCGATAAATCCCGAGAGCGATGCCCATCCGGGACATGGGATCCCGCGGCGCCGGCAGAACCACCGCGCCAAAGCGGCAAGCGCGACAGCACAGATCGGCAGACACACCAAAGAATGCGTCACTCCACGGTGCCAGCGGATGGTGCCGACGTCGTGCGGCTCGAAGGGGTTCAGTACGACGTCTAGATCGGGAAAGACCGAGCCGAGCAGGAGAGCCCAGCGGCTGACGCGTTGCTCCGCCCTCGGTAAGAAGCTTTCGCCAACCAGTGCGCCGGACAGGGCGTGAGTGAGAGGGTCCATCGCAGGGGCTTCGGGCGGGAGTTACACAACCCGGAGCAGAGGAGATCCTTTTGGCAGGACGCAGCCGATGCGCTGTGCCGTCACGCCGTGGCGTTGCAGCGCAGCGATTGCCGCATCGCCGGATTGAGGGGCGATTGCAATGAGCAAGCCACCGGATGTCTGCGGATCGAAAAGTAGGTCGCGATACTCTGACGGAATGCTTTCGGCAAAACCAACACAAGAGCCCACGAATTCGCGGTTGTTCTTCAGACCACCGGCGAGGAATCCGCCGCGTGAGGCTTCCAGCGCCCCGGAGAGAACGGCGATGTTGCCGTGATCCACTTCGAGTGATACACCGCTGCCTGCGGCCATCTCCCGAGCGTGGCCAAGCAGGCCGAAGCCGGTCACGTCGGTAACCGCATGGATGGGGCTCGATGCTCCGCGATCCGCGGCCAGTTCCAGCAGTGCTTCGGCGGCGGCGCGGTTCAGGCGTGTCATCGAGGCATTGGCGGCGGCAACATCCGCATCAGCAGCGCGTTCGGCTTTGAGTGCGGTCGAGATCAATCCGGTGCCCAGCGGCTTGGTCAGCAGCAGCACATCGCCGGGCTGCGCGCCGATGTTTCGCCAGATGCGCTGCGGGTGGATTACGCCGGTGACCGCATAGCCGAATTTCAATTCATCGTCGCGGATGGAATGCCCGCCGACAATCGTGCACTTCGCTTCAATCATTTTGTCCAGGCCGCCGCGCAGGATCTCACCGAGCGTATCGGTGTCGCCCTGCGGCGGGAAGCAAACGATGGAGAGCGCCGAGACCGGCCGCCCGCCCATGGCATACACATCGCTGAGCGAATTGGCCGCGGCGATTTGCCCGTAGACGTAGGGGTCATCGGCAATCGGCGTGAGGATGTCCACGGTCTGCACCATGGCCAGTTCGTCGCTGAGACGATACACCCCGGCATCGTCGTAGGTGTCAAACCCTACGAGCACGTTCGAATCTATCTGCCGCGGCAGGCGGCTCAACACCGAGTCCAGCGTCCCGGGACTCAGCTTGGCCGCTCAACCAGCAGCTTTGGCTGCGGACGTCAGCTTGACGGCGTTTGCCAAAGCGGTGCCCTCCATTGGCTGAATCTTCCGTGGGTCA
>JBGPJC010000090.1:0-16137 GCA_041485165.1 Terriglobia bacterium
AGGAGTGTTGCTGGTGGCGCGGAACGATGCCGCTCACGCCGCCCTCGCGGCGCAGTTCGCCGAGCGCCGCGTCCACAAGATTTATGTCGCGCTGGTCCACGGCCGTCTGGAACAGAACTCCGGCAGCGTGGGACTGCCGATTGCCAGGGACCTGCACCGGCGCACGCGAATGACCACCCGCCGCAAGCAGGGCCGCGAGGCGCGCACGGACTGGCGCGTGCTGGCGCGAGTGGACGGCTATACCCTGGTCGAGGTCGAGCTGCACACTGGCCGGACGCACCAGATTCGCGTGCATTTCTCCGCGCTGGGACATCCCGTTGCAGGCGACACACTGTACGGCGCACCACGCGAACCCCGCGCCGGGCGGCAGGCGCTCGAGCCGCTGGGACGCAATTTCCTCCATGCCGCGCGCATTGTTTTCGAGCACCCGCGGCGGAAGGAGCCGGTCGAGATCCGCGCGCCGCTGCCTGGCCAATTGCGCGACTGGCTGCTGCGCCTGGCCCAGGCCGCAGGCGCGGATTCCGCAAAGATTGACGCTGCGCTGCGCGCCTACTTATAATTATGGTGATGAAAAAAATGGCAATGATACGCATGTTTTCTGTGGCGCTGGTTGGTCTGGCGGCGACCCTGGCGGCGAGCCGCCTTCCGGCACAACAGCCGCAACCCCAGCAAGAGCCCAATCCACCCGCAGGACAGACTCCCGCGCCGCCGGGGAAAAGCGATCAGCGGCTGGTCCGCCGCGTGGAGCTGGTCAACGTGATCGCCACGGTGGTGAACTCGCGGCAAAAGTTCATCACCGATCTGGAGAAGCCGGACTTCGTCATCGCCGAAGACGGCCAGGCGCAGTCCATCCAGTTCTTTCATCGTGAGACCGATTTGCCCCTGCGCGTGGGCCTGCTGCTGGACACTTCGAACAGCATCCGCGAGCGGTTGAAGTTCGAGGAAGAGGCGGCCATCGACTTTCTGCACAATACGCTGCGCCGCAAGAAAGATCAGGCCTTCCTGATGATCTTCGACAACGAGCCGTCGGTGGTACAGGACTTTACCGACGACCTGGACGTGCTGACCCAGACCATCCTGCGGCAGCGCGCCGGCGGCGGGACCGCGCTCTACGACGCCATCGCCCTGGCCTCGAAGAAGCTGGCCGAGGCTCCCACCCCGCCGGGCACGACCTACGGCGATGTGCGGCGCGTGCTGGTGGTGATCAGCGACGGCGACGACAACCTGAGCAATCGTTCGCGCGGCGAGGCCATCGAGATGGCGGCGCGCGGAGAAGTGGCCGTCTACTGCATCAGCAGCTCAACAGAATGGGTTTCGGCCAGCGAGGAAAGAGATGCGGTGAAGCGCGTCGAGCGGAAAATTCACAAGTCAGACAGTGACAAGGTCCTCGACCAGTTTGCCGACGAGACCGGCGGCCGGTCCTTCTTCCCCTACAAGCTTGACGACCTGTCGCAATCTTTCCAGGACATCGGCATCGAGCTGCGCAGCCAGTACCAGCTCGCCTATTCGCCGGTCAACAAGCTGTTTGATGGAAAATTCCGCCGCATCAAGGTGACTGTGGGCCGCAAGGGTCTGATTGTCCGCGCGCGCCGTGGCTACTTTGCGCAACGGGCGGATGCCGGCCTCACTCCGTCCGGCCCCGGGAACCTGCAGTAAACCCGGCGTGTGCGCTGCGGGCGGAGGCCGGCCCAGGCCGTTCTTTCCTTCTTCCGGCCCGAGTCAGGAATATTCCAGTTCGGCTATTCGTGGGGTGCGTAGTATCCCTGGCGGGCGAGGACCTTGGTGTCAGGGCGCCTGGTTTCAACCCGGATGCGGCGGAACTTTCCATCCTTGGCGGGATTGGTTGGCGTGTAAGTCAGCCTGTACTGGCTGCGCAGCTCTTCTGAAATCTGGTCGAAGGCCTCCTCGAGTTTCTTCTCATTATTCACTTCGATCATCCGCCCGCCGGTCTGGCCGGCCATTTTGTTGGCAACGCCCGCGCCCGAACCGAAAGGTCCGCTAAAAGCGCGGTCGGCCTGCAACAGGATGTGGATCACGGTATCGGCGCGCTGGGCCGCTTCGATGGCGCCCTCCAGGCGAATCTTGCTGCCGTTGTCTTCCGCGTCAGTGAGCAGGATGATGGCTTTGCGCCCCGCTTCTGACGACAGTTTTTCCCGGCAGGCCAGGTAGACGGCATCGTAGAGCACGGTCCCCCTGGGGCCCCTTTGCGGGATGGTTCCCGGGGTGACCGGGGGCCCGGCGGCGTTGATGCGGGCGCGATGGATGGCGCGATCGAGCACGGAAATATCCTCGGTGAAGTCGCTCAACATGTCGGCGTCCACGTCGAAGGTGATCAGCATGGCCATATCGCCCTTGTCCTTGTGCATCACCCGCCGCAGGAAGCGCATGCCGGTTTCCTGTTCGGCGCCCAGCAGGCGCTCCACGCTCCCGCTGGTGTCGAGAAGCATGGCCAGGGTGAGTTGCAGGTTGGTTTCGAGGAGGAAAGACGTCACCTTTTGCTCCTGGTTGTCCTCGAAGATGCGGAAGTCGTCCTGTTTCAGGTCGGGGATGATGCGGTGCTGCTTGTCCCGCACGGTGGCGTAGAGGTTCACCTCGTTGACCTGCACCTTCAGAGGGCGCTGCGCTTCCTGCTGCGCGGCGGCGCGAGGCGGCCCCGGCGGCAGGACCAGGCCCGCGATCAGAACGGCAACCAGGAGTGAGACGCGAAGCATCGAAACAGACATTGTATAATCACCTCGACCCGATGGAGCAAATTCTTGGATGCCCGCGCTGGCCGCTTTGCCGCCTGTGGTGGTGGCTCGGGGGAAGGCCAGCTTCCCCGGGCCGGAGCGCGACACCATGACCATGCGAAGAGTGATCTCGCTGCTGCCGCTGATGCTTTCCCTGTCGCTTGCCGGGACCGGCCAGGAAAAACAGGAGCCCGTCAAGCGGCTGCGCACCACGGTGGAGCTGGTGCTGGTGCCGGTCACAGTGAAGGACTCGGCGGGAAACGCGGTGCTGGACCTTCGCCAGGAAGATTTTCGCATCTTCGACGACGGAGTCGAGCAGAAAATCAGCGTTTTTTCCGCCGAGCCCTTTCCGCTCTCGGTGGTTTTACTGGTTGATGACGATCTGCCGCCGCGCACCGCCGACTTCGTGGACAAGAGCCTGGGCGCGGTCAGCGGCGGGTTGGGGCCGCGCGATGAGGCCGCCGTGATTCTGTTTGAGCAGTTCCCGCGCACCGTGGTCGAATTCATCGCCGACAACGACAAGTTCCACGATGCGCTGAAACGCGTCGAACTGGTCAAGCACACTGCCAGCCAGGAGTCCCCGGCGCTGAATGGCCCGCCGCGGCTCAACACTGCACCGATCGAAACCGGAGTGCCCAGCGCGTCGAGAGTGGCCAACAAGGGGTCGAAAAACCTGGACGACGCCATCCTGGCGGCGGGGCAGATGCTCCGCGAGAGGGGCCGCGACCGGCGGAAGATCATCCTCATCGTTTCCGACGGCAAAAACTCGCGCAACAACACCGCCAGCCGCGAGGATGTCATGCGCGTGCTGCTCTCCTCGGACATCTCCGTCTACGCGGTGGGAGTCAGCGAGGCGGTGCTGAACCGGGGCACCAGCGCGCTGGCCAAGTACGCAGTCACGACCGGCGGCGACGTTTTTTACGCGCCGGGGCGCGGCGGCCTGGAAAACAATTACAGCCGCGTTCTGGACGAAGCGCGCAACCAGTACACCCTGGCGTACACGCCGCAGGGCAACGACCGCGCCAAGGAGTACCATGCGCTGGAAGTGCGCGCGCGGCGGGCGAGCCTGACGGTCCTGACGCGCGACGGATATTTTCTCGCGGTCACGCCCTGATGCGCGGCGGCGGATTGTTTCTCCAATAATTTTTTCTTGACTTCGAATTTCCGCGCTCGTATAGATGGAGTCACACTTCGCGCGATGTTCCGGAGAAGGGAGCGTAGCGCGAGGGGAAACCGGAGAGCAATGCGCGGATGAAGAAGGCCAACAAGAAGACCTCGAGGCAAACGGGCAAGTAGCGGCCCGTCCTGGGTCTTTTTAGAGCGGGGCGCTTGCCGGCGCCCCGCTTTTGTTTTTCTTGCCGGCTCCCGCGGCGAACCAGCAGCCGCCACCGCGCGGAGGAAACGGCGGCAGGGCTGCGATCATCCAAGAGTCAGCAAGCACCAGCACTTTGAGGAGGAAACAATGCCGGAAGCCATCCCGCAAGAATTCCTGGATCTTCTCGACAAGAAAGCATTCGCCAATCTGGCCACGCTGATGCCCGACGGCAGCCCGCAGGTGACTCCCGTCTGGGTGGACCGCGACGGCGTATACTTCCGCATTAACAGCGCCAAAGGCCGTGTCAAGGACCGCAACATGCGCCGCGACCCGCGCGTCTCGCTCAGTATCGTGGACCCGGACAACCCTTACCGCTATCTCGAGATCCGCGGGCGCGTGGTGGAGATCACCGAGCAGGGTGCCGACCAGCACATTGACCTCCTGGCCAAAAAGTATCTGGGAAAAGACAGCTACCCGTTCCGCAAGCCGGAGGAAGTCCGCGTGATGTACAAAATTCAGGCCGAGCGGGCCAGTTCGATGGGATGAGTACGCTCCGCCTCGTGTGCTCTACCGCGAACCGCGGGGCGGATTGGTCAGCGGCTCGGCGCGGAGAGCAGCGGAACATCCTGCTCGTGCGCCGGGCAGATGGCGCGGGACTCGCAGGTCCGGCACGGAAAGCCGGGGGTGGCGGGGAAGTGGCCGGCGCGGATGTTCTGGGCGACCTCGATAACCTCGGCGCGCGCCTTGTCCAACTGCGCTGGAGTCCGCGTCGTGCGCACGGCTTCATTCGTCGCCAGGTTGTAGAACACCAGGCTTTTCGGCTCGAGATCCAGCACTTCGCGCGCGGCAAGGGCATAAAGGCTGAGCTGCAAACTTTTGTCCGCGTCCTTTTGGTTTCGCGGGCGGCCGGTCTTGTAGTCCACGATTTCCACTCCGCCGCCCTCTCTGCGATTCACCTGATCCATCCGGCCGGTCACTAAAATGGAGGCGTCGAGCGGCAGCTCGAAAACCTTTTCCTGCATCAGGACGTCAGGCGGCGCGGCGATGCTGGCGGCGTGGAACGCCCGCAACTGCACCAGCCCTTCTTCGCGATAATTCTTCTGCTGGTATTCGTCCTCAAAGCCCGCCGGCGACCATTCGCGCTCGAAGATTGCGGCGAGGTCTTCCCATGTGACCCTTGCCGCCTTGCGCAGCGCGCCGATGAAATGTTTGATGGTGGTGTGCATCACGTTGCCGAACGTGGTGGCGGCGCGCGGCCCTCCGCGGATCCCCCAGCGGCTCTCGAAGAGGAACTTCAGCGGGCAGGTGCGGTAGGCGTCTACCGCCGAGGCGCTGAGCTGCAACGGTTCGAACACCGGCGGGCGATAGGTCTGCGCCCAGCCGGCGATGCGCGAGCCCATCAGGCCGGCAACCTCGCCGGAATCGAACAAGCGCGCCTCGCGCGGCACACCGGCTTGTGCACCGGCTTGCGTATCGGGGGGCGCTCCGCCAGGCGGGGGCGCGACAACCTGCGGCGCAGATTGCTGGATGTCCGCTGCTTTCAGCGCAGGCTCGGAAAGGATGTCGGTGAGGAACTCCGACGGCGCCAGCCTTTTACCGACCAGTGTGGTCAGCGTCAGCCGCGCGCGGGCGCGCGTCACCGCAACGTAAAACAGCCGCCGCTCTTCCTGGATGTGGAAGTCGCCGCGGGGCATTTCTTCCTTCATCAGGGCGGTGGGGAATTCCAACACCGGGTGGCGGCGTTTGGCGGGGAATTTTCCGCGGCTCAGATGGATGACGAACGTGTGCTCGAACTCGAGGCCCTTGGCGGCGTGAACGGTCATCAACTGCACGGCATCGCCGGGGGCCGGCTCGTCGAGTGGCAACTTGCCGCCGGCTTCTTCGTAGTAATGGAAATACTCGATGAACTCCGCCAGGTGCTGGGTCTCGCTTTTCTTTTCCCACTCGCGCAGGAACGCGGCGAAGCGCGCCAGACACAGGCCGTCACCGCCCGCCGGGTACGGAGCAAGCCCCGCGGCCGCGACTAGGCGGTCGAAGATCTCGCTGACCGGCAACCGCCGTGCCTGCGCGCGCAGCTCTCCGATCATCTCCACCAGGGCGTCCACATTTGCGCCGGGCTGCTTTCCTTCCGGGGCGGAGCGCAGAGCGTCCCACAGCGACATCCCTTTGCCTTTCGCGGCGCGCTCGGCTAGGCGCACCAGGTCCTCCGGTTTCATTCCCCAGGCGGGCGCGGCGAGCACACGCTCGCAAGCCACGTTGTCGTGCTGCGAATCGACCAGTCGCAGGTAAGCCAGCACGTCGCGCAGCAAGCTGCTGGAGAGGATAGAGAGGTTGCGGATTACAAAGGGGACGCGGCGGCGGCGGAGCTCTTCGAGCAGATGATCGCGATGCGCGTGCGCGCGATAGAGCACGGCGAAATCGCTCCACGGCCGGCCGCGACGGTGGCGTTCTTCAATCTGTCCAGCGATCCACACGGCTTCGTCGCCGGGGCTGGCGAATTCAGCGAGGCTGATTTTTTCTCCCGCGGGGTTGCCGGTGGTGAGCCGTTTGCCGGGACGGTAGCGATTTTCGTCGCCGTTCTGGCGGATGGTGGCTTCAGCCACGCGCAGGATGCGCTGCGTGGAGCGGTAGTTGCGGTCGAGGATCACTTCGGCCTCGCGGGGTGCGGCGCCCGGCTGGGCGGCGCCCACGAACCACTGATCGAAGAGCTTGAAACTGCCGAAAGACGCACCGCGGAATCGGTAAATTGCCTGATCGTCGTCGCCGACGACGAAAATGTTGCCGTGCCGGCCGGCGAGCTGCTCGAGCAGCCGGAGCTGAACGATGTTGGTGTCCTGGAACTCGTCCACCAGGACGAATCGGAATCGCCGGCGCTGCTTTTCGAGCATGGCCGGGTCGTCGCGGAGCTGGTGATAGGTCTCCAGCAACAGGGCGCCAAAGGTGAGCAGCTTGCGCTCGCGCAACAGCAGGTCGCTCGAGCGGTAGGCGCGGGCGATCTCCTGCTGGCGCGACGCTTCCTCTTGGCGATTGGCGCGCTCCTCGGCGTCGAGCGCGGACCCCTCCTGTTCGAGCGCGCGGGAGAGGGCGTCGGCGAAGTTCTGATACTCCTCGGGAGTGACCACTTCATCCTGACAACGCGAGAAGAATTTAGTGAAGTCGCTCAGAAATTGTCCCGGCTCAGCCAGACGGCGAAATATCTGCAGATTCAAGCGCGCCAGATTTCGCCGCAGCAGGATCCAGTGGTCCACCTCGTCAATCAGTTGCAGTGCGGGATCTCTTTCCTGCAGCAGGTCGAAACAGAAGGAATGGAAAGTTCCGCAGACGATGCCTTTGGCGCGCTCGCCCACCGCCGCTCGGACGCGCCCGGCCATTTCGCCTGCGGCCTTGCGCGTGTAGGTGAGGGCGAGGATTTCTCCGGGGGAAAGATCGCGATTGGTTTCAAGGAGGTGGCGGATGCGCTCGACGATGACCCGCGTCTTGCCGGTGCCCGCTCCGGCGACCACTACCAGCGGGCCTTCGCCGTGGCGGACTGCGGCGCGCTGCTGGTCATTCAGCCAGTCGTCGGAATGCGGTGCGGGAGATAAGTCGAAAAGGGTGCCCATCATTAGCGATGGTAGCTGAACCTTGACGTGCGGTCGAGCGGGAGGGCGACGCGTCGCAGCGACCGGCCGCACTCCAAGGCCTTCGGGCTGCGCTTATGCCGGCGCGGAAATTGACCGGCGCTTGGCGCGGGAGTAGTATGAACAATCGTGAGCAAGGTTTTTCGCCGAGGAGCACTCCGATGGATTCTGCCGTCATTCTGAGCGCGGTACGCACGCCAGTGGGAAAATTTCAGGGCGGTCTTTCGTCTTTCTCGGCCACCGAGTTGGGCGCAAAGGTGGTGGCGGAAAGCGTTCGCCGCGCGGGCGTCGAGCCCGGGCAGGTGGACGAAGTCATCATGGGCAACGTGGTCTCCGCGGGGCTGGGCCAGAACCCGGCGCGGCAGGCGGCGCTGCGCGGCGGGTTGCAGCCGCACGTCGCGGCGATGACCATCAACAAAGTCTGCGGGTCGGGGTTGAAGGCCGTGGCGCTGGCCGCGCAAGCCGTGCAGACCGGCGAATCGGACATCGTGGTGGCCGGGGGGATGGAGTCCATGTCCAACTGCCCCTACCTGCTGACGCAGGCGCGCACCGGCTACCGGCTGGGCCACGCGCAGATGCTGGATTCGATGCTGCAGGACGGGCTGTGGGACGTCTACGAGAACTTCCACATGGGTCTGACCGGAGAGCTGGTGGCGGAGAAGTATGGCATCACCCGCCAGGAGCAGGACGCCTTCGCCGTGGAGAGCCATCGCCGCGCCATTCGCGCCATCAAGTCCTGCTTTTTCGAAGCGCAGACCCTGCCGGTCGAAGTGCCGCAGAAGAAGGGCGAGCCGGTGGTGTTCCGCAAAGACGAATCGCCGCGCGAAGACACCACGCTCGAGGCGCTGGCCCGGCTGAAGCCGGCGTTCAAGAAGGACGGCACGGTCACCGCCGGCAACGCGCCGGGAACCAACGACGGCGCAGCAGCGGTGGTAGTGACCAGCGAGAAGACCGCTTCGCGCCTGGGAAAGACGCCCATCGCGCGCATCGTCGCGCAGGCGGTCAGCGGCGTCGAGCCCAAGTGGGTGATGATGGCGCCGGTGCAGGCCATTGAAAAAATCCTGAAGAAGACCGGGTGGGACCGCGACCGCGACGTGGACCTCTACGAGCTCAACGAGGCGTTTGCGGTGCAGGCGGTGGCGGTGATGCGCGAGACCCACCTCAACCCGGAAAAAGTAAACGTCAATGGCGGCGCCGTGGCCATCGGACATCCCATTGGTGCCTCCGGCGCGCGCGTTCTGGTGACGCTGCTCTATGAAATGGAGCGCAGGAATGTGAAGCGGGGTATTGCGGCTTTGTGTCTGGGAGGAGGCAATGCGGTGGCGCTTGCCGTGGAACGCTAAGGGCGCTGCCGTAGCTTCGCCTCATTGCTGGCTACTGTTTCTTTTGCCGCAAATCTCCAAGTTCCGGCCCCGCAATGCCCAATCCTGTGGTATGAAGTGCGCATTACGAGGTGGAAAATGACGAAGCGTCGCTTGCTGCAAGCCGCAGGGGTTTTAGCTGGTGCTGTGTTGCTCCTGGGTGGAAGTGTCCGGCCGGCCGCGGCGCAGTCTTCCCACAGCACCCCGGTTCCGGTGAAGCCCGCGCCGGGCCCGTCAACTACCCCCTCCGGAAAAGGCACGCCGGCCAAAGCCTACTTCGAAAAGGGCGAGGCCTACGCCAAGGCCGAACAGTACAGCCAGGCAATTAACGCCTTCAACCAGGCCATCCAGCTCAAGCCGGATTACGCCGAGGCCTATTACGCCATGGGCGACGTGCAGTACTACAAGCTGAAAAAGTACGCCGACGCCGTGGAAGCCTACAGACTGGGACTGCGCTACAAGCCCGGCAACAACCAGGCATCTTTCAACCTGGGTTTTGCGCTCAATGATCTGGGGCGGTGGGCTGACGCCATTTCCCCGCTCCAGGATGTGCCCCGTGGGGATGCGAATCGGGTGCCCGCGCAGGTCGAGCTCGGATATGCCTACCGCCACATGAACAGCTTTACGGAAGCCGTGCGCGTGCTCAAAGAGGCCATCAGCAGTCAGCCGGACTACGGCCCGGCATACTCCGAGCTGGGCAACGTCTATTACTACGGCACCGAGGATTACAATCAGGCGGTCGACGCTTATCGCCAGGCCGCACGCCTGCGTCCCAACGATGCCACTCCCAACGTGATGCTGGGAAAATCCCTGCGCTCCCTGGACAAGCCGGCGGAGGCCGTCGGCCCTCTGGAGCAGGCCGAGCGGCTGGATCCAAAGAATTTCGACGCGGCCTTCGAGCTGGGTGGGGCCTACCGCGAGCTCAATCGCAGCCAGGAAGCCATCGCTGAGTACCGCAAGGCTACCAACCTGAAGGCGGACAGCGCGAAGGGCTATTTCGGGCTGGGTGATGTCTACTTCTTGAATCTGAAGCAGTATCAGCAAGCCATTGACGCCTACCAGCAGGGCCTGCGCTACGATCCCAAGAGCCACATCGCCTACGTCAACATCGGCATGGCCTATATCAACATGAACAAGTATATGGAGTCCGTGTTCCCCATCCAGGAGGCCATCCGCATCAAGGCCGATTACGCCCTCGGGCACAAGAGCCTGGGCGAGGCCTACAACGCCCTGGCGCGGTACACCGAGGCGGCCAGCGAATACAAGGAGGCCGTCCGCCTCTCGCCGAAATACCTGGAAGCCTATCAGGGGCTGGGCGAAACGGAGTTGAGCGGGCTGAAAGATTACACCGCAGCCGCGGAAGCCTACGAGCAGGTGGTGCGCCTGCAGCCGGAAAATGCGGTGAACAATTTCAACCTCGGCCTGGCCTATGCGCTGCTCGAGAAATATTACGAATCCCTCCCCGCCCTGGAGAAGGCTACGCGTCTCAATCCGCAAATGATTGACGCCCATACCATGCTGGGTTATTCCTACCGCGGCCTGCGCCGCTACGATGAGTCCGTCGCCGCCCTCCGCCAGTCGCTGCGCATCGACAACAATAATGCCCTGGCGCATCTCAACCTGGGACTGACTTACGCCGCCATGGGCAACCGCAGCGGCGCGCAGGCGGAGTACGACACGCTGAAGAGGCTGGACCCCGCCAAGGCTGATGTGCTCCTGCGGAATATGAAGTAGGAGTGGGCCACACGCGGCCTGGCTCGGGCACGGTCTTCGCACTCCCCAAACCCATCGGCGGCCACGCTGGCGCGCGGGGAACGCTCTTCCCCTCAAAATCCTGAGGAGGCAGCATGAACCCCGATCAGATCCGCACGGTTGCTGTGCTCGGAGCGGGCACCATGGGTAATGGCATCGCTCACGTTTTCGCCCGCTGCGGCTACCAGGTGATCCTGCGCGATGTCGAGCAGCGTTTTCTCGACCGCGGGATCGAGACCATCACCAAGAATCTCGACCGCGAGATCAAGAAAGGGAAAGTCGCGGAGAGTGACCGCGCCGCCATCCTCGGACGCCTGCTTCCCACCACTGATCCCGCGGCGTTGGCCAAAGCCGATTTCGCCGTCGAGGCCGTGCCTGAGTCGCTCGAGCTCAAGACGCGCGTCCTGCGCGAGGCTGATGGCGCGTTGCGTCCGGGCGTCATCCTGGCCAGCAACACTTCTTCAATTTCCATCACCCAGCTCGCCGCGGTCACTTCGCGGCCCGGTCTTTTCCTGGGCATGCACTTCATGAACCCGGTGCCGATGATGACGCTGATCGAAGTGATCCGCGGCCTGGCCACCAGCGACGAGACGTTTGCCACTACCATGGCCCTGTGCGAGCGGCTGGGAAAAAAGCCCGTGTCCGTCAACGATTCGCCGGGCTTTGTCGCCAACCGCGTCCTGTTGCCTATGATCAACGAGGCCATTTTCACGGTGATGGAAGGCGTGGCCGCGCCCGAAGCCGTGGACACGGTGATGAAGCTGGGCACGAACCATCCCATGGGCCCGCTCGAGCTGGCGGATTTGATCGGTCTCGATGTCTGCCTCGACATCCTCGAAGTGCTCTACAAGGGTTTTGGCGACCCCAAATACCGCGCCGCGCCTCTGCTGCGAAAAATGGTGGCGGCAGGCTGGCTGGGGCGAAAGTCCGGGCGCGGCTTTTACAACTATTAACCTGCACCCTGCGCGATGAGCCAGTGTCCCGTCCCGGACGACAATTCCGCGTGTCAAGCAGGTCGTAGGGGCGGGGCTTGCCCCGCCCAGGAGCCCCTCGGAATTGCCAGCTATTTGTGGGACACCACACGAGGGAAAAGGCTTGCCGGAGGCCAACAAGGATTGACATGACTTAGTCAAGTGGACTAGACTATATAGTAGAGAGGAGTCGGCCATGAAAGAAGTCAACGTTCACGAGGCGAAGACCCATCTGTCGAGGCTGCTTCAGCGGGTTGCTGCAGGCGAAGAAATCACCATCGCTAATCGCGGTGTTCCCGTGGCGCACTTGGTCCCGGCAGCACGGCCGAAGGTGCATCGCGAGCTCGGTGTGGAGAGCGGCCGCCTGAAAATTGCGGAGGACTTCGACGCGCCGCTTCCGGCGGGCGTTTTGGCTGCTTTTCTAGGCGGAGAGAAGAAACCCAAGAGCGCGAGACGATGAAATACCTGCTGGACACGGGCGTATTTCTTTGGGCTCTGGCTGTCCCTAATCGGTTGAATCGCCGCGCGCGCGAGCTTTTGTCCAACCAGCGCGAGGGGATGTATTTATCGTCGGCCAGTTCCTGGGAAATCTGCGTTAAGTTCGGACTCGGGAAATTGCAGCTGCCCGAACCGCCCGCAAAGTACATCCCCGCGTGGATGGTGAAGTGGGGCATTCGCGGGCTGGAAATCTCGCACCTTCATGCGCTGGCGCTCAGCGATCTTCCCATGCATCATCAGGACCCATTTGACCGCATCTTGATTGCGCAGGCTAGGATGGAAGAGATGGTGTTGCTGACAGCAGATCGGGCATTTGAAAAGTATCCGGTGAAAACCTTTTGGTGTGGAAGATGAGCTCGTTCGCAGCGGTGTCCGGAATCCTGTTGAAAATCGGTGCGATTTGCAGTTCCGTGCTGCGGAAGGCGGAACCGGCCGTCGATGCATGAACTGGGCGGGCAAGGCACTGGCGCAAACTTAAAGGAGGACCTGTGAAGAGCATCGCTGCGGTGATGGGGGCAATGTTGCTGGTCACTGTGTTCCCTGGTGCCCGGGATCAGATGAAGGGACGGCTGGTTTGCCAGGGGGAATACTCCGCGGTGGGCAAGGATCCCCAGGGCAAAGCAAAAGTTGTTAAGAGAGATGCATGGCGCATGAAGGTCACGCCTGACGGAGACTATTCTATCGTTGTGGAACTGGTCACGCCGGGGCCGAGTTCGAGCTTGCAAGAGCGCCATATTTTTACCAGCGCCATGAAGCCTAAAGGTTTTGAGATGAGCACCACGATCAAGGACGGGGCCGGCATCGCATCCTTAAAGATTCATTGTGACTATGGATCAGAACAAATCAATTGTGCTGTCTCCGGTACACATTCCGCATCTGCGACGCTCGCTCAAAAAATGCCCTATGCGTTCTTCCCATCTGCGCAAGCACCAACATTTGACCTGGCATGGGCTTCTCAAATGTTCATCGTGCAGGCCGAGCGTACCATCGGGCAAACGACAACCATACCTGTCATCAGCATCGGAGACGGTGAGCGTAGGAACAGCATCAAACTTGAAGTCGTAGAAACTCAGCAAGTCGAATACCTGGGCCGGGAAAAGATAGAAGTTCTGCACCAAGAAATACTGGCACACAAGTTCCGGATGAAAGCGCCAAATGCCCCTAAGAGCGGCCAGGACTTGTGGATGTCCGATTCCGGATTGCTTCTGGCGATAACCCTGGACGCGGCTGATCGAAAAATCATGCTGACCAGCTATGAAGGCCCACCACTGACGAAATAGCGCGATGGGCGCGAACCTCTGAAATCGCCCCTTAGGGCAGAAAGTTCACCGTTCGGCGGCGGTGGAAACTTGGTTTGCAGAAGCGTTAAAATCTATTTGCTTTTTCTTCGCCTATGGGTTAGTGTGGGCGGGTCAAATTCCCGTTCCGGGAAGGGGCGGCTGTTGTACACTCCCCCAACTGGCTTCGCGGGAACAATCTCTCCGGGCAGGCCGAGGTGGAACGATGTCGGACGATAAAGTGAAGATGGTGGAAGCTGCTATCAGCCAGATCGAGAAGGAGTTTGGCAAGGGCTCGATCATGCGTCTGGGTAGCAAAGACGTGTTTGTGCCGGTCAGTGTCATCCCCACCGGGGCCCTTTCCATTGACGCCGCGCTGGGAGTAGGCGGCATGCCCCGCGGGCGGGTGATCGAAATCTTCGGCCCGGAATCGGGCGGAAAGACCACGCTGGCTCTTCATGTCTTAGCGCAGGCGCAGAAGATGGGCGGGCAGGCGGCGTTCATTGATGCCGAGCATGCGCTGGACCCCAACTACGCGCGCAAACTGGGCGTGGACGTGGACAACCTGCTGGTCTCGCAGCCCGACAATGGCGAGCAGGCCCTCGAAATCACTCAGACGCTGATCCGCAGCGGCGGCGTGGACATCGTGGTGGTGGACTCGGTAGCCGCGCTGGTGCCCAAGGCCGAGCTGGAAGGCGATATGGGCGATCCGCAGATGGGTTTGCAGGCCAGGCTGATGTCGCAGGCGCTACGCAAGCTGACCGGCATTGTCTCCAAGTCCAAAACCTGCCTGATTTTTATCAACCAGATCCGCGAAAAGATTGGCGTGATGTTCGGCAATCCGGAAACCACCACCGGGGGCCGCGCGCTGAAGTTTTACGCCTCGATCCGTGTGGATATCCGCCGCATCCAGGCCATCAAGGAAGGGGACAAAGTGATTGGCTCGCGCACGCGCGCCAAAATCGTCAAGAATAAGGTCTCCGCGCCGTTCCGCGAGGCGGAGTTCGACATCATCTACGGCGAAGGGATATCTAGGGAGAACGACCTGATTGATCTGGGGACCGACAAGGGAGTCCTGGAGAAGTCCGGCTCGTGGATTTCTTTCCATGGCGAGCGCCTGGGACAGGGCAGGGAGAACACTCGGCTCTTCCTGAGAGAGAACCCGGACATCGCCGAAAAGCTGGAAGCTGCGTTGCGTAAAGAGCTGGGGATTGGCGTCACGGCGCCCGGCCCGTCTGCTGTTCCGGCATCCAACACCGCCGTGGTGGCCAAGGCCAAAGCCGCGCGGTAATCGGCTTTGTGGACGCTATAATGGCTTCCCTCTTGCGACTTGTCCCTTTAGAAGAAATGTCCTGGGGAATTTACCCTCTCCGCAAATCTTGAACGAGCCAAAATCCTTGTACCAGGGTCCGTCGGGAGCGTCAGGCTCGGATTCGCGCCACAGTTTGAGCTCATAGAGATCTTCCGCAGATATCCGGCGTTCCGCGAGCCGATCGAAAAGGTGTTGACGAAGAGTTCGAGGAAGATTGGTCCATTGGATCTTCGGCATCGCTCAGCGAACCCTATGGGGCGCCGAACGTCATCCGGGCCAGTTCTTCCTTGAGTCGCTGCCGTTCGGCGGGATCGGGGGAATCGGCGAGGCGATTGGCGAGCGCGAAGAAGCGGACTTTCTCTTGTTCTTGGGACTCGAGACCCGCCTCGATCAAGTCAACAAGCACTCGATTGGCACTCGTCTTGCCGTTCTTAGCAAGGGCACGCACGCGCTGGGCGATCCTGGCCGGAATCGACACGCTTTGACGAACAGTTTTTTCCGCTTGCGCCATGGGCTTCAGTCTACACCATTCTGCACCAGAATGCACCAATCTTGTTTGGGAAAAAGATATCGCCGAAAAGCTGGAAGCTGCGCTGCGCAAAGAACTGGACATCGGGGTATCGGCGCCAGGCCCGGCTGCTGTTCCGGCATCCAATACCGCCGTGGTGGCCAAGGCTAAAGCCGCGCGGTAATCGGCAGCGCCGTCACTCTTCTAAGGTAACTCTAGAGTTTGACGACCGCCGATTATTCAATCGATCAAGGAATGTTTATGTGATCGCCTTCCCGGAGGCGTGATTCATGACGCCGCCCCTGGAACTCCCATTCGACTTCCAGCTGCTTGCGCTGATGCCCGGCAGGATTGCCGCCCATGTTGGTATCGTTTACTTTGACGTTCAGACGGTTATTGCGGACCAAATTCTGCAACGCGCCGGTCGCGTCCATCCACCTGTTCCCCGCGCCGTAGCGGGCTCTGATGATGTGCAGGTCTGAATAGCTCCCTCTGTTGTCGGGAATGTTTATGTAATCGCCTTCCCGAAGGCGCGTTTCCTGACGCCGCCCCTGGAACTCCCATTCGACTTCCAGCTGCTTGTGCTGATGGCCGGCAGGATTGCCGCCCATGTTCCTATCGTTTACTTTGGCGTTCAGACGGTCATTGTTGACCAGATTCTGCAACCTGCCGGTGACGTCCATCCACCTGTTCCCTGCGCCGTAGCGGGCTCTGATGATGCGCAGTTCCGAATTGCGAGCTGAGCTTTCAGGAATGTTTATGTAATCGCCTTCCCGGAGGCGCGCTTCCTGACG
>JBGPJC010000091.1:0-15907 GCA_041485165.1 Terriglobia bacterium
CATCTCCAGCAAACGCTGGTCCACGCGACCGAACATTGTGCCCTCCGCAAATCGGCCGGCCGCGTCGCGTTCACCCGCCGGCACGCCGGTGAGGATCTCGATGCCTTCCTCGATACGGCGGATGGGGAGGATGCGGAACTTGTTTTCGGCTACGGCCTGGACCACGTCATCGCGCAGCATCAGGTCTTCGACGTTCTCGATGGGCATGAGCACACCCTGGCGGCCATTAAATCCCTTGATGCGGCAGATGTCGAAAAAGCCTTCGATTTTTTCATTGATCCCGCCGATGGGCTGGATGTCGCCCTGCTGGTTCACCGAGCCGGTGACGGCGATGTCCTGCCGGATCGGCACGCCG
Source organism: Terriglobia bacterium (assembly GCA_041485165.1). GTDB lineage: Bacteria > Acidobacteriota > Terriglobia > Acidiferrales > UBA7541 > JAAFGT01. Next base: position 356 of record JBGPJC010000091.1, read on the forward strand.
GCCAGCGCCGAGAGCAGCGCATAAATTTCCGTCGAGCTGGCGCTGTCCCCGTCCACGCCGGAGTAGGACTGCTCAAAGCACAGGCTGGCGGACAGTGAGAGCGGCTTGTTCTGCGCGAACATCGAGCGGAAAAACCCGGCGATGATCTGCACGCCCTTGTCGTGCAGGCGCCCGCTGAGGTTGGCCTCGCGCTCGATGTTGATCAGGCCGCCCTTGCCCATGGCCACCGAGGCGGTGATGCGCATGGGCTTGCCGAACAGGTGCCCGCCGTAATCGAACACGCTGAGGCCGTTCACCTGGCCCACCCGCTCGCCCTCGGTGTCGATGAGGATCATGCCCTGCTCGATCATTTCGCGAATCTTGGTTTCCACCAGGTTGTGGCGCTCGACCTTGGCCTCCAGCGCCTGGCGAACGTGCGCCGAGGTCACCGGCGTCTCGCCTTCCTGCCGCGCCGAATAGCAGGCCTCACGCGCCAGGTCGAGGATGTCATTGAGCCTGGCCGTCACCTTATTGCGCCGCCCGGCGCAGCGCACGCCATGCTCCATCAGCGCGGCCACCGCCGTGCGGTCGAACGGGCAGAGTCCCTCGTCCTCGGAGAGTTTGCGCAGGTGCCCGCCGTACTGCACGATGACCTCGTCGGTCATATCCATTTCTTCGTCGAACTCGGCGCGCACTTTGAATATTTTGCGGAAATCTTCCTCATAGCCGTGGAGCAGCTCGTACAGCTCGCGATCCCCGATCAGGATGATCTTTACCTTCAGATCAATCGGCTCGGGCTTGAGCCCTGAGCCGCTCACCGGAAAGAGGAAATCGAGCGGCTGGATTTCCAGGCGTCCGTGGTTCAGCGTGCGCTTCAGTGTGCGCCACACGCCGGCTTCGGTCAGGCAGTCCATGGCATACATGATCAGGAAGCCGCCGTCGGCTCGCACCATCGAGCCCGCGCGGAGGTCCATAAAGTCCGAATTCCAGCCACCCCGCGTGTCGTAGTTGCGCTGGATGCTGCCGAAAAGGTTGACGAACGTGGGCGTGGTCTCGAAGATCACCGGGTAGGAGTCCTCCGGCGCGTGTGCCAGCAGAACATTTACGCCGTACACGCGAAAAGGATCGCGCTCGCCGGACACCCTGCGATCGCCTCCCTCGCCCGCTTCTCCTTCGGCCTCGTCGGTGTCGCGGTCTTTGAACTGCTCGAGGTTGTCCAGGATGTGGTGGCGAACCTCTTCCAGGTATTCGCTGGTGCCCGCGCCGGGATATTTCTCCTTCAGGTCTTCGATGAATCCATCCACCAGCACGGAGGCCGCTTCCTGTTCGAGGTAGCTCATCTCGCTGGCCAGCTCGCGGGAGAGCGTCAGCGTCTTGCGGTAGACCACGGTGAATTCCTGGCGGAACTGGTCGTACTTCCTCTCGATCTGTTCGGCGACGCCGGTGTCGAGCTTGCCCTCCTGCACCAGCTTGGGCAGCTCCTCGACCGGGACCATCTGCCCTTCCAGCACCGGAAAGATCTCCGGCAGCGCCACTGCGCCCACCTGCATTCGGCCCAGCGCAAATTGTTCCTTGGCGATGCGGCGGGTGAAGTCATCCATCAACTCTTTTTCGCGCACCGTGAACCGTTCGACGATGCGCGACTTCTGCCGCTGGAACGGCTCGCCTTCGAACACCTGCGGGATGCGCCGCTTGAGGAAGTCGATCCCCGCTTGCACTTCCTTCTTGAAGGAGTTGGCCTGCCCGCGCGGAAGGGTCAGCAGCCGCGGACGGTCCGGCGATTTGAAGTTGTGGACGTAGCAGCGGTCGGGGGCGAGTTGCGTGACCGGCTCGAGCTCCTCGATCATCCGCGAGATCAGCCCGCCACGGCTGCTCCCGGCCAGCCCGCAGACAAACACGTTATAGCCCGGCGCGGACAGCTCGATGCCCATTTTCAGCGCGCGGATGGCGCGGTCCTGGCCCACGATGCCTTCGGCCAGCTCCGCCTGGGCGGTGGTCTCAAACGGCACTTTGGCCGGATCGCACAGCCAGCGGAGTTTCTCCGGCGGCAATGCGGCGACTTCGGCGAGAGGTTTTGTGTCCATCGCTCCCCTGCGTCTGGCAGGCCAGACGCGCCCGCGGGCAGACTCTAGCACACCCCCGCGCCGGTTCCCAAACCGTGCCGCCGCGTATCTGTCAGGATGGCATCCAATACGTGACCGGACTTCGCGCCGGTTGAGACCCTATAGCTTACTTTTTCTGTTTGGCTTCGAGAGCGGCCAGACGCTGTTCGGCCAGACGCGCGGTTGACATCGTCGAGGGGTCTTCGCTGCTTTTTTGTGTGGCTTTCCTGTACTCGTCCTCGGCCACTGCATTCTCACCGAACTGCTCGGCGAGGCGCCCGAAGACATACCAGCAGGACTCATTCGGTTCGTCCATGCCCGCGTTCTCCATAGCCTGCAACAAGACTTCCCGAGCTTCGCGGGTCTTCCCCACCTCAGCATAGAGAGCTGCCAAAGTGTGGAGGGAAGCAAAATCGTTGTTCTGGGTGAGCGTAGTTGCCCGGCGGGCGTTCTCGATATCTTCGGGGCCGACTGTCCCCCGGAAGAGTGCCAACCAACCCAGGAGGTTCCAGTCCGCAGGCGCTGTATTTCCCAGGGTCACCAGCCGTTTCAGGTCGCTCTCCGCCTTGTCCCACTGGCGTTGCTCGCCGTGGACGTGCGCGAGCGTACGGATGGCATCGGCGTCATCGGGAAGCCGCTGCAGGCGGTCCAGAACCGCGTGCTCCGCTTCTGCATATTGTTTGAGGCCGAGCAGCGCGGCGGTCACATATTGGAATGCGGTCGTTGAGGTGGGCGCGGAATCGAGGAGCCGCTTGGCCACGGGGAGAAGATCGCCATATCTCCTGCGCCTACGGTAGGCCTGCGCTAGGGCCAGGTCCAGACTTGTGCGCACAGCATCTTTATCCGACTTTTCACGGCAGGCGAGGAGGATGGGGATGCTACGCTCCAAGACGGCTTCCGCGGAAGAGGCTGCCATCAACGACGCCCCGGCGGCACGGATGGCTAGCTCATCGCCGGGAACACCTCGGGTCCACAAGCGGGCAAACGGAGTGCCGGAAAGCGGATCGTCGCCGCCACCCAACGACCTGATCTCGCGCACCCAGTCAAGCCAGCGGCGCGCCCCGGCGAGGTCTCCCGCCTCCAGCCGCCGCAGAGCTTCGGCGCCGACCTGCGTCGGATTGTCACTGGTATCCAACAAACGGAGGTGTCCATCCTGACGGACCACGTAAAAGGTCAGATTCCTGGCGCCCGACGCTCCGGGAGTCAGCATTTTTATGCGGAACCCGGAATCTGCGTCGCCGTCGACGGTTAGCTGCATTGCGGTCAGGGAGATCTCCGCGATGGAGTCCGTGGAGAGTCCTTGTTTGACGACGGAGTTTCTGGCGGCCCGGCCCACACTCTTTTCGCGCTCCAACTGGTCCGGAGTGAGGAATTCCTCGGCCGCTTCACGCGTCAGCAGGGGTGGAACAGTGCGCTCCAGGGGTTCCGTCGAAAACTCCGCGACAAAGTACCTGATCGCCGAAGTTCGCGGGTCGTCCTCCGGGAGGGTGTCGGGGTCAATGCGGCGCACGCGACGGATGACCTCCGCCCGGGAGATCAACTGCGCAGCAGTGCTGGAGCCCTTGGCAGCCTCCGCCAAAAGGTCGCCGGATTGCGCGTAATACCTCATTTGCAGCAGCAAGTTTCCGGCCGATTCCAGGGCCGCTCGCCGGGCCTCGGAGTCGGAGATGAACTTGGAAGCCTCTTTCACGGCTGCAGCCGCTCCATCGGCCGCGGCGAACACCGCCATGCGCAGGGAATTCCGCGTGGGGGAATTACTCATCGTCGTGGTCAATTCCCTCAGCTCTTCGAACTGGTGCGCCCAGAGCAGGGCGAAGGGAAGGTTGAAGGGGATATTCTGGTCGGCGAGTTTATCGCCCAGGCTCTTGTATTCGGCGATGGCATCATCCAGTTTCGATTTGCGGCCGTAGCGCGTGCCGTTGGCGTCGTGTTCGAGCAGGATGGCCAGGTTTACGGTATTGGTGGCATCGGAAGGATCGAGAGACTTTGCTTTCCGATAGGCCTCGATGGCACCGGCCCAATCAAAGCCTTTCTGGAAGCGGCGGCCAACCAGGTCGTGCTGCAGGATCCAGGCAAGGTTGGCATAGGCCAGGGCGGAAGACGGCTCCAGATCGATTGCCCGGCGCACCTCCTCTCGCGCCCCGGTGCCTATCCCCGCTGCCAGGAGTGTCCTCGCCAACTGGACGTGGTGCAAACCCTCTTTGGGGTGGAGAGCAACCAACTCCCGCTGCGCCGCCAGGGCTTCGCGGACTTTGCCCGCGGCGAGAAATGATTCCGCGATGGACTCAAATGCAAGCAGGAGCACCGGAGCGCTGCGCAGCTCCGTCACGCCTTTGCGCAACGCCTCGGCCTCCGCGGGGCTGTATCGCCGCTTTACGGTATCGAAGCGCAGCGTCGCAGTCACCACCCCGTCCGCGCCCACAGCGAACTCCTTGCTGAGGAGCGCCGCTCCCATGTGCTGGGTGACGGAATCGGGGAGCTGCTTGACCTGGAATCCGAAGGGTAGCTTGATCCGATAACGCCACTCGACCGAAAAAGATTCGCGGAGAAAAACATCAACAACGCGTTTGGCGGGTTTGCGAACCGCGTCCCCGCCAGTTTCGCCGCTCTCCACATCGCCCTGTTCTTTCTTGAAAAAATCGGGGAGTCTGTCGGTGATGTCCGAAGCCCGGATGGCTACCGCAGCCCCGAACAGGTCGGTGCTCCCTCGCCTCGCGCGGACAATCTCCAGACGCAGCCGGAACGGCGTGGAAACGTCGCGGAGATCTGAGAACTCCTGCGTGGTCGGCGATTCGGCGAGGTAAGTGCTCTTGGCATAATCCTGCATCTGCTTCTTCAGTTTGGCGGCATCGAGATCCACAAAATCCCGGCGGTAGAACTGTTCAATCGATCCCCATGCCTCGGTGGCCTCGATCACCCGGGCCGGTCCGTTCTCGGCGAGGAAAAACTCGCGCGTTTCTACGGTTCGATTCTCGGCGGAATTGCTTTCCGGAGTGCGCAACAGACGGTCTGTGCCCGGGCTGACGATAAGCGCCAGGCGGCCCTGGTCTGCGATCGGCAACTGTCCCGCCGCGGCGAATTTGGCGGTAGCATCAATCCAAATGTCTTCGCCGGTCTGCGGGGAGCGCGGCACATATACGATGGCGTGGTCGAATTGACCAAGGCCCGGCAGGTCGGCATCAATGTCCTCTCCGGGTCCGGTATCGAGCAGGGCGAGTGATGCCGGGATTCCCGCGGAACGCAGCATGGCAACGAGCAGAGCTGATTTGTCTTTGCAGTCGCCATACTTTCTCTTCAAGGTCTCCGCGGGAGGGCGCGGCACAATGGAAGCTTCGCTGAACTCGACGCCGGTGTAGCGCACTTCACGATGCAGCCTGGCTAACAGATCGGCGACCACGGCGCGTCCCTTTTTCTTTGGAGATGCTCCTGCTGCCAGCGCGCCGAGGTCGGCGCCGCGAATCTGCTCCTCTACGATTTCGTCGTAACGGCCGGCAACTTCGCGCCACGACTTCCCCGTCGAGATCCAGATACCCGGCCCAGCGGATCCCTCGTCGGGCAACAGAGGCAACCGCTCTCCCTCGGCTGCCAGCGGCCCGCCTTCGAAAACCAATTGGGTCGTTCCGCCGAATTCCGTTTTGCGGGGTTCTGATTCCGCCAGCTTGCGCGTGCGGTAGCGGAGTGGTGACTCGGATGGCGCTTGAAGCACGACTCGATAGCGTTGCACCGGGGCGGCTCTCCCCAGGAAAAAGCGCAGGGATTGTCCGCGATCGAAAAATGGAGCGAAATCCTTGATCACCTCTTCGGTCTCTACCACCGCTCCGGCGGCCACCGCCGGCAGTGGAGCGCGTAGAATCTTCCGGTCGGTGTAAACGTCTGGATCATTTTCGCTGGCAGTTGCCTCTCCAATTGTCTTGGGGTCAAGCGGATGCTCAACCCCATCAGCGGTAATTACCCGCGCGCGAATTTCCGGCTTTTCTTCATACCAGGGCGACCATCCGGTCTCGACCGAAGACCAACCCTCGACTGCGGCCGGCGTCACGATGCGATAGAGGGTATGAATCGCGTAACTCGCGCGACCTTTCTGGTCAAAAGTAATGTGATGCTCGACGAGCAGCACCAAAACGCTGGCGCCTTCCGGAACAGGGACTGCAGTTGCAGACCGCAGCAAGACCCCCGGTTCGACCGTGAATGCCGGCGCGTCCCACGGTTCACTCTGCGCCCGGGTGTCCGGAGCTGCCGAGAGCAAGAACGCCAGCATGGCGCCAGCCAGCACCGGGGCGATCGGATTCCGGTCAGATACAATCCGCATTTTCACCTCTCCAGGTGCCGGCTACGCATCGATGACACAGTGTCCGTTTACCAGAAAGAGAAGGCCAGAGTATTGGCAATTGAGCGCGAGTTTTCAAGCGGTGATTTGGGGGCCTGCTTCTCTCAACCGCGCGCACCTTTTATCTGCCCCGCCGCGGTGTACACGTCGATGATGCTGGAGGCCAGGGCAACTACGATGGGCCCGAGAATAAATCCCAGAATGCCGAAGACGCTGATGCCGCCCAGCACGCTGAGCATCAGGAGCAGCGCGCTCATCTGCGATCGGCCGCTGAGCAGGAGCGGCCGGACGAAATGGTCAAGCATCCCCGCGGCCACACCGCAGACCCCCGCCAGCAGAATGGCGTGTCCGTACTCTCCGCGCAGGAGCAGCCAAACCGCCGCCGGAACCCACACCAGCCACGAGCCGATAACCGGAAGCAGGGCGAGCAGGCCCATCACCGCGCCCCAGAATAGAGGCGAAGGCAGGCCCACCAGGGCAAAGGAGACTCCACCCAGCACGCCCTGAATCGCGCCGATGATCAGGCTGGCCGTCACGCTGGCAAAGATCAAGTCGCGCGCCTGCGCCAGCATGGCTTCGCCTTGCGCCGCTTCGAACGGGAGCAGGGCGCGGATACGGTCTACGATGGCATCGGCATCGCGAAACACAAAGAAAAGCGCAAAGACCACGATGAAGACGTGAAGCAGGAATACCGCCGCATTCGCCGCCGCGACCTCAGCCTTGTCCACCAGGAAGGCGGCGCCCTTCTGGGTGCCTTGGCGCAACGCTTCCAGCGGATCAATTTTGGGCGCACCCGGGAAGTGAGCGTGCACCCAGGCATCGGCGCGTTCGATCGCTGCCGGGAGGGTAGATTGGCCAGCAGCACGCTGCGCCGCAATGGTCCGGGCAACCTGCATGCCCTGGCTGACGAAACCCTCCACCAGGAACAGCGCGGGGACAAGCAGGAGCAAGGTGACGAGAATCGTGCTCATCACTGCCGCGCGCACATTTCCCATGCGCTTTTCCAGCCGCGCGTGGAGCGGTAGAAAACACACTCCCAGCACCGCCGCCCATCCCAGCGGCGCGAGGAAGGGCTCAAAGACGCGATAGGTCAGATAGAACAGCAGCGCCACCACGCCGTAATAGAGTACGGAGAAGAGCCGCTGCTGTTGTTCGGTTTCCTTCATTGATATGACAACTCCACTGCTCTATATATTAGAATGTGCATGTCCGCAACATTGTGTAAGGATCGCATCGCCCTGTCCGACCAGCAGACACTTCCCGCGCCGCAACACTCCCTCAGCGGCTCCCAGATTCGCCTCCTCGCGACGCTTGGCCTGATCAACTTTGTGAATTTTGCCGACCGCCTGGTCATCGTGCCCATGTTCCCGCTGCTGCGCGACGAGTTCTCGCTCACCGATGGCCAGCTTGGCAGCCTGCAAACGGTATTGCATATCGTTCTGGCCGTTTCCACGGTGCCCTTCGCTCTGCTGGCCGACCGCCTGAGCCGGAGAAAAGTGATCTGCGCCGGCGTGGCCATCTGGAGCGCGGCCACGTTTCTGAGCGGTACCGCGCAGACGTTCACGCTGCTGCTGGTGGCCCGAGCGCTGGTGGGCATCGGCGAGGCCTCCTACGGCCCCGCTGCCCAGTCTATGATTTCCGGCGCATTCCCTGCCGCGGCGCGCGCGCGTGCCCAGGCCTTTTTTGCCGCGGGAATGCTGCTGGGCGGAGCCGTGGGACAGGCTCTCGGCGGGATCTTTGGTGAGACCAGCGGCTGGCGCCATGCCTTCTTTATCGTGGGGATCCCTGGTCTGCTGCTGGGTTTCGCGGCGCTGCGCCTCGAGGAGCCTCCGCGCGGCCCGCGCGCGGAAGTGGTGCCGGTCAGCCATCTGTTGCGCGTGCCTGCTTTCCTGGCGCTGATGTTCAGCGGCGTGCTGATCACTTTTGCCAGCGTCTCGTTCGTCACCTGGGGCCCCGACTTCGTTTACCGCTACAAGGACTTTAACCTCCGCGAAGCCGGTGTGCTTCTGGGGGCCACCGGACTGGTGTCGCTGGTTTGCGGCGCGCTGGCCGGCGGGGCTATCGCGGACTTCTTGCAGCGGCGCTTTGCCTACGGGAGAGTGATCGCCATCTCCGCGGCGTTCCTGCTGGCCGGACCGTTCCTGCTCTGGGCGCTGGCAGCGGAAAAGAAAAGCACCGTCCTGGTGGCGTTTTTCCTGGCCAGCTTCTTCCTCTCCTGGTACCACGGCCCGGCGACCGCAGTGATCCACGACATGATGCCCCCGCGCGCGCACGCCACATCCGTCGGACTCTATATGTTGGTCACCCAGCTCGCCGGAGCATTCGGACCGCAACTGGTGGGCGAAGTCTCTGACGTTTTCGACCTCCAATTGGCGCTGCGCCTCGCCGTGGCGGTAATGGCGGTGGGCTCGCTCTCTTTCCTCCTGGTGATTTTCTTTATCCGCCGCGACGGACTTCGCCATCCCGCGCTCTCCAGTTATCACCACCCTGCCCCTGAAACCTCCGCGCAACCCTGATTCGCGCCCGGGAAATGAAGGCCGCCTCAACGACCTCTCGCCTTCGGCGGAAGCTGCAACCACGCTGCCGACGGCAACTCGATCACCATCGAACCTCCCGCTCCGCAAACCTCGGCGCAGGCCTGTGGTATGCTCGGGGAAATACACGCTGAAAAGCTCATGACCGATCCCACTCCCTGCCCGCACTCGCGCCGTCGCCTCGTCGCCAAAGACCAGGACGCCGAGTACGTCGAGTGCCTCGATTGCGGCACCATCCTCGAGAAAGAAGAGCTGAACGAATCTTCCGGATTCAACGAATCGCTCTCTGACGCTTGATCGATGTCCTTCTCGGACGGCGTGCCGAGGCCGCATCCAACCCCAAGTCTGATTTGGTATTCCTAGCGGATTTCGAGGCTGTCGATCAGGCGGAGCACGTCGGCATGGGAAACGTTGTACAGCTCGTGTTCGTCTTCCTGCTCCAGCTGCTCGGCCAGGTATTTCGCGGCGATAAAACTGGCCTCACGGTCGGAAAGATCGCGGCCATGGCGGCTGCGGAATTCGACAAACGCGGTGTGCGCCATCCCCACCACCGTCCCTCGACCCTCGACAAAAAACTTAGTGTCGATGGTGTCGCTGTGGCGAGTGGCGATGCCGTTCCACAGGTGCGAGAAGCGGCACTGGTAATTCTGGCCGGTGAGCTTCGAGCGCACCCGGAACGCCGGCACAAACTCGCTCATCTTGCCCGCGTTGTAAATGATTGCGGTCATGTAAGCAGGATGTGAAGCCTCTGCGGCCTATTTATGCGCGGCGACCGCGCCCGCGTCGGCATAACTGCGCACCGCGGCGCCCACACCCGCGCCGGACGGAGTGCGGAAGCCCTGGTCAAGCAGCACCTTTTCCAGCGCGGCGAGGAACAGCAGCACGTTGGTCTTCTGCGAGGAATATCCCATCAGGCCGACGCGCCAGATCTGGCCTTTCACCGGACCAAATCCGCCGGCAATCTCGATGTTGAATTCATCCAGAAGCTGCTTGCGTACTTTGAAGTCGTCAATCCCCTGCGGCACCTTCACCGCGGTGACCGTGGGCAGGCGGTGCGCCGGGTTCTTCACGAACAGCTCGAGGCCCATGGCCTCGATCCCGGCAATCAGCGCCTGCTGGTTCTGGCGGTGGCGTTCCCAGCGCGCTTCGAGCCCCTCTTCGATCACCAGGCGCATAGCCTCGCGCAACGCGAAGATCAGTGAGACCGCCGGGGTGTGATGGTAGGTGCGCTCTTTGCCCCAGTAATTCATGATCGGGATCATGTCGAAGTACCAGCTCTGCACCGGCGTCTTGCGGTTGCGCACAATCTCTTCGACCCGCGTATTCACAGTCATGGGCGCCATGCCCGGCGGCGCGCTGAGCGTCTTCTGCGAGCCGCTGAAGCAGATGTCAATGCGCTGGCGGTCCACGTTGAGCGGCACACCGCCGAGAGTCGCCACCGCGTCCACGGCCAGGATGGCGCCCAGCTCGTCGGCGACTTTGCGGAACTCGTCTATGTTCTGCACCACGCCGGTGGAAGTTTCTCCGTGCGCCAGGCCGACAAATTTGATCTTGCGGCCGCGACCGGCGCGCCGCACGTCTTCCGGATCCACCGGCAGCCCGTAGGGCACCTCGACGCGGTGGATTTTCGCCGCGGTGCGTTCGCCGATCACTGCCATGCGCTCGGAGAACCAGCCGTTCGAGCAGACGATGGCTTCATCGCCCGCCTCCAGCGGATTCACCACCGTGGCTTCAATCCCGCCCGAGCCGGACGCGGAGATCGGGTAGGTCATGCGGTTCTCAGTCTGAAAAATCTGCCGCAGCAGCGTCTGGACGTCGGTCATCATGCCGATGAACCACGGGTCCAAGTGACCCACCAGCGGCGTGGCCAGGGCGCGATAGACGCGCGGGTCCATGTTCGATGGCCCGGGAGTCAGCATCAGGCGCGGCGGCGGGAGCAGTTCACCAATCGGCGTATTCATCGTTACCTCGGGGGTCTGCGGCGGCAGGGCAACCGCAGGTGGACATACAGTTTCCCCAATTCGCCCCAGCCTGGTCAACATCCATTATGGCGGCGAATCGGCGGCTGCCCAGGACAGCGGCGCGGCCTTAAATCACGCGGACGTTGAGGTTGAGGGCCGCCGTGCCCCCGCCAACGGCCGTTCCCGTCAGGGTGATGGTGTAGTTGCCGGGAGGCGTAATCGGCTGGTTGGGGAAGATCGGCGGCATGAACACGCTGTTGCCGCACCCCGCGCACGACGCCACCAGCAGCACCACCGCCATGCTCGATGCCGCCCACCCCATCCGCCGCGATGCCGCCGGATGAAGCGCCAGTTTGCCATTGCGTGCAAAGCTCCACAGCCACCCGGCCAGCGCCAACAGCCAGAACATCCCCAGCGGAGCGCCCCACCCTGGCGGCAGAGGAGACCGCGGCGTAGGCCCGGGCAGCCACGTGGTGACGCAGTTGGTCTGCAAGGTGACGGTAAGCGTGATGGGAGCGTTGGTGGTGACACTCACCGTGGCCGGAGTGATGGTGCAAATGGTGTGCGGGACGGGCGCCGCGCAGGTGAAGTTGACGGTGCCGACGAATCCGGGGTTGGGCTGGAAGACGATCATGAACTGCGCGGTGTCACCGGGATTGACGGTGACGGTGATGCCGGTGCCGGGAGCAGGGGCGAAGGTGAAGCCGGCGGTCGAGCCGCCCGCGACCACACTCGTCGTCACCGTCGCGGAATTGTTCGCGGGGTTGGGATCCGGCTCATTCGCCGTCACGCTGGCCGTGTTGGTGAGTGTTCCCACCGCCGAGGGCGTCACCACCAGGCTCACCGTCGCGCTGGCGCCACTGGCCAGTCCTCCCAGTGCGCAGGAGACCGCTGCCGTGCCGGCGCACGTTCCCTGCGTTGGTGTCGCGGAGACAAACGTCACACCCGCCGGCAGCGTGTCGCTTACCGTTACCCCCGTGGCCGCCGTCGGCCCGTTGTTGGTGGCGGTGATGGTATAGGTCAGGTTGCTGCCCACGGTCACCGGCGAAGGCGCGGCGGTCTTGGTCAGCGCAAGATCGGCTTGCACCACGCTGCCCCCGCGCACTTGAAAAATGGCCCGCCCGGGTTGCGCGCTGCCCGGGTTGAGGAAGATCAGCCCGGTGGAACTGTTGGAATCGAGAAATGCGCCATTCACCGCCGAGCCGGGAAGTTCAAAGGATGTGCCCGGAGCGGCAGTGCCACTGGAAAAGCCGGCGCGCACCGAGCTGCCGCCCAGGCCGTTCGTCCCGCCGCTGGCATCTCCGGTCTCCCATTGAATCTTGTCGTAGTTGAACTCCACGTCAAACGCGCCAGGGGCCACGTTGGAGCGGTCGATGATCACCAACTGGAAGCTGTTCAGCTTGTCGAAACTGGCGTCAAAATATCCCACGTTGATCCAATTCACCCCAAAGGCCGGCCGCCCGTTGACGGTATCATTTCCGTACGTGACGACTCCGGATTCCAGCGCGCCAGTATCTACATCGGCGAAGAATGGCGCCAGGATCACCAGCGCATTATTCACGAGGGGGGGTGGCGTAAACGTCCCCAGCGGCGTACCGAAGGTCACGTTTCCGTTGTTGTTCACAAACAGCGTGCTGTAGGGCGTACCGAAGAAATTGATCGGGGCGGTGAACCCGATCGGCACGGCGCCGGTGGAGTTGTCATCGTTTGGCGGCAGCACGTTGGTAGTGAATCCCGGCAGGCGGCGAACCGCTCCCGTGCGGGCCCGCGCGGCGGTGGTGATCGTTGCGGTTTGTGAAGCCGTATTGTCGGCCGGGGTGGGGTCGGTCTGGGTGGCGGTCACCGTCGCGTTATCGGTAATCGTCCCCGCCGTGTTGGGTGTCGCCCACACCATCACCGTGGCCGTGCTCCCGTTGCTGATGGTTCCCAGGCTGCAGGTGACCGTGGTCATCCCGTTGCATGTGCCCTGGCTGGGAAGGACCGCGGCAAAGGTCACGCTGGCTGGCAGCGTCTCGATTAACATCACGCCCGTGGCGTTGGCCGGGCCGTTGTTGGTAATCGTCAGCGTGTAAGTCACGTTGGCCCCACTCTCTGCCGCACTCGGACTGGCTAGGTCGGTGAGCGCCAGATCCGCCATCGTCGATCCCGACCCCGACAGCATAGCCGTCTGTGGGCTGGGCGCGGCGTTGTCGGCGAAATTCAGCGAAGCGTTTTCGAGGGTGGTGAGCGTCGGAGCAAAAGTCAGAGTGACCGTGCAATTCCCGCTGGGCAATACACTCACGGTGATGAGACAAGTGTTCGCGGTAATGGCGAAGTCCGCCGCATTCGTCCCGGTGATGTTCGGAACCGCGGTGAAGTTCAGCGCGCCGGTGCCGGTGTTCGTCAGCGTCACCGTCTGTGCCAGGCTGGTGTTTCCTACTCCCACCACGCCAAAGTTCAGGTTGGGGGTCGAAAGCGTGGCCCCCGGCACCCCTATCCCCGTCCCGGACAACGACACCATGTGGGGGCTGCCCGTGGCGTTATCGGTGATAGAAAGCGAGGCCGAGCGCGTGCTGGTCGCGGAAGGTGTGAAGGTGACATCAATGACGCAGGTCCCGTTCGGGAAGCCGACCATCGAGCCGTTTGTGCAGGTCGTGGTCGCGGAAACGATGGCGAAGTCCGCAGCATTCGTCCCGCCGAGCGACACCGTGCTGATGCTCAGCGTCGCGCTGCCGGTGTTTGTGAGCGTCACGGTCATTTGCGCGCTGGTGGTGTTCACGGTCTGCGACGGAAAGGTGAGGCTGGTTGGAGACAAGCTCACCGCCGGAGCAGCCGTCGGCCCTGTAACAGTGAAAACCTGCGCCGCGATTTGTCCGGTCAGCTCCTGCGCCACGCCCGTGGAGTTCGCGTCTTGCCCATCGGTGGCAAGGGCGTAGACGATGTGTGTCCCCAGCGGCAGCGCGGAAGGTGCTATTCCCGTGAAGTTTCCACCACCACTTGCCGTGGCGGCAATCCACGGCCCTTGCCAGGTATCCAATTGGAAGTAAACGTTCTCGACCGCCGGAGCGGTGGGAGAGAAGGTGCTAGCCGCAGTGAAATTGAAAGTTGGCGTGGTGTTGGTAGTCACGCCGCCGGGAATGGGCGCGATGGTTGTGGTCAGCGGTATCGCCTGTACCTGCTCCTCAGCCAACACCGTCACGTTGTTGAGGTTCACATTGGCCACGTAAATCTGGTTGGTCACCGCGTTCACTGCAACACCACGGACGCCAATCCCGCTTGCTACGGTGCTCGTGGTGTTGGTGGCCCCGTCGATCACCGTCACGGTGCCGCTGTTGAAACTGGGCACATAAATCTTGTTCGTCGCCGGGTTCACCACCACGGAATCGGGGAAACCCCCGGCTGCCACAGTGCTCGTGGAGTTGCTAGCCCCGTCAATCACCGTTACAGTGCCGTCCCCACTATCGGCTACGTAAATCTTGTTCGTCACCGAGTTCACCGCAACGGCAATTGGGCTTAGCCCGACCGATACGGTGTTCGTGGTGTTGGTCGCCCCGTCGATCACCGTCACCGTGTTGCTGCTGGAATTGGCCACGTAAATCTGGTTGGTCACTGGGTTCACCGCCACGGTAGGTGGTCCCGCCGCTGAAGCAGGGCTACTCCCGACTGTTACGGTGCTCGTGGTGTTGGTGGCCCCGTCAATCACCGTCACGGTGTTGCTGCCCAGATTGACCACGTAAGTCTTGTTCGTCACCGGGTTCACGGCCACGGAACCGGGGAAACTCCCGACTGTTACAGTGCTCGTGGTGTTGGTCGCTCCGTCGATCACCGTCACGGTGTTGCTACTCGCATTGGGGACGTAAATCTGGTTAGTGACCGGATTCACCGCCACGGCAATAGGGCTCAGCCCGACCGGTACGCTGCTCGTGGTGTTGGTCACTCCGTCGATCACCGTAACGGTGTTGCTGCTGAAATTGGCCACGTATATCTTGTTCGTCACCGGGTTCACGGCCACGGCAAACGGCGTTGTGCCGACAGTTACGGTGCTCGTAGTGTTGGTGGCCCCGTCGATAACCGTCACGGTGCCGGGGGGCTGGCCAAGATTCTGATTGACGGCGTAAATCTTGTTCGTCGCCGCGTTAACCGCCACGCCAGCACCAGTTTGCGTCCCGGCAGTTACCGTGCTCGTGACGTTGGTGGCCCCGTCGACCACCGTCACGTTGTTGCTGGTGAAATTGGCCACGTAAGCCTTGTTCGTCACCGGGTTCACCGCCACGGCATTGGGTCCCAACCCGGCAGTTATGGTGCTCGTGGTGTTGGTCGCCCCGTCGATCACGGTCACGGTGTTGCTGTTGAAATTGGCCACGTAAATCTGGTTCGTCACCGGGTTCACCGCCATGGCATGGGGGTCATTCCCGGCTGTTACGGTGGTCGTGGTGTTGGTGGCCCCGTCGATCACCGTCACGGTGGTGCTACTCCCATTGGACACGTAAATCTTGTTCGTCACCGGGTTCACCGCCACGGAAACGGGTCCCGACCCGGCTGCTACGGTGCTCGTGGTGTTGGTGGCCCCGTCGATCACCGTCACGTTGTTGCTGCCCGCATTGGTCACGTAAATCTGGTTCGTCACCGGGTTCACCGCCATGGCATGGGGGTCATTCCCGGCTGTTACG
>JBGPJC010000092.1:0-15523 GCA_041485165.1 Terriglobia bacterium
CCTTCCAGGCGCGCGCGGTCTCCGCCGATCTTGGCCATGTCCAGATGGGAATCTGTTCCCGTATCGCCGTGCCCGGGGAAATGTTTCGCCGTGGCCAGGGCGCCGTTTTCCTCGACGCCACGCACAAACGCGGAGACGAATTCCGCCACCTTTTGCGGATCTTCGCCGAACGAGCGGATGTTGATGATGGGGTTGTCGGGATTGCTGTTGACGTCGGCCACCGGCGCGAAAATCCAGTGGATGCCCACCGCGCGCGCTTCCAGCGCACTGATCTTTCCGATAGTGTAGGCATCCTGCGGGCGCCCCGCGGCGGCGACGGCCATCAAGTGCGGAAAGGGCGTGCCTTCAACGATTCGCTGCACCGCGCCGCGCTCGAAATCCGCGCAGAAGAGCAGAGGCACGCGCGCTTTCTTCTGAAGTTGATTGGTCAGCTCGGCGGTGGCGTAGACCTGGCTGCGCTCGATGCCACCCGGCGAACTGCGCGTGGCCAGAATGAACCCGCCGATGTGGTCCTTCTCGACGCGGCGCAGCAGCTCGCGGTAGGTCTCGCTCTCCGTCGAAGTAAATCCGCCAAAGTACGTGGGGAAGACTACCTGCCCTATTTTCTCGTCGGTGGTCATCCGCCGCAGCGTCCGCTCCACCCAGCGCTCCGACGTGACCGGGAGCATTTTGAGCTTATGCGGCGTATCCTGCGGGTGCGATGAGGGAGTCGAGAAAAACAGCAGGAGGGCGAATAAAGCGACACGCCGGCTAAGCATTTTCCTCCGCGGCCGCCGCGCCGATTGCAGCTATCATGTCTTCGCTGTATATAACACACGCTCCTATGGCATACAACTTGGCTGCAGCAGCATCGTCCACCCGTCGCCGGCTCGCCGCACTCATGCTCCTTACCGCGCTCGCGCCGCCGCTCGCCCTGGCGCAGAAAAAATCTCCTCCCCCCCCGGCGGATTTCTCCGCGCCGGACCAGGCTATCGAGAAAGCCATCGCCGCCAACGAACTGCCGGGCGCAGTCCTTCTGGTAGGCCAGAACGGGCGGATCGTCTACCGCAAAGCGTACGGCGCGCGCGCCCTGGTTCCCGCGCGCGAAGCCATGACCACGGACACCATCTTCGACGTGGCTTCGCTGACCAAAGTTTTTGCCACCGCACCTTCCATTCTTCTTCTCATCGAGCGCGGCCAGGTGCGGCTGAGCGACACTGTGGCTCGCTACATTCCCGAGTTTGCCTCCAAGGGCAAAGACCAGATCACCGTCCGCCATCTCCTCACCCATGTAGCGGGCCTGCCGGCGATACCGCATGTCCCCGACGGCGCCTCCTCCGACGTTGTCCTGCGATCCATCTATGACGCCGAGCTGGCCTCCGCTCCCGGCGCGCGCTTTCTCTACAGCGATTGCGATTTCATTCTCCTGGGCGAGTTGGTCCGGCGAGTAAGCGGGGTGCCGCTCAACGAGTTTGCGCAGAAAAATCTTTTCGAGCCGCTCGGCATGCGCGAGACCCGCTTTCTGCCCCCTGCGGACTGGATCCGCCGCATCGCCCCCACCGAGGAAATTGATTTGCCGGAGGGCGCCAAGCCCGGCAGCGGGAAGGGACATGTCCTTCGCGGCGTCGTGCACGACCCGCGCGCCCGCGGCATGGGAGGAGTGGCGGGCCACGCTGGACTTTTCTCCACTGCGGACGACTTGGCGCGTTTCTGCCGGATGTTATTGGCCCACGGAGTAACCCAGGACGGCAAGCGTCTCTTTTCCCCGCAGATCCTCGAGAAAGCCGCCAGCCCTCAGACGCCGCCCTGGAGTCCGTCAATCCGCGGCCTCGGTTGGGACATTGACACCGTTTTTTCAGCGCCGCGCGGCGAGATTTTTTCGAATCAATCCTATGGTCACACCGGGTTCACCGGCACCAGTGTCTGGATCGACCCGGCAAGCAACACGTTTGTAATCCTGCTGGCCAACAGCGTGCACCCCAATGTGCGTCCCCGCATTTCCGGCCTGCGCTCGCGCGTTTCCACGGCTGTGGCCTGGGCCCTCGAAGACGTCGCCATACCCCAAGGCGGGAACCAGCTTCCAGCCGGGGATGAATCCGCCTTGTGGCGCGGCATTGGCGCGGTAAGGCCCACTTGGCGCAACGGGGAGACGCGAACGGGGATAGATGTCCTGGTCGAACAACAATTTGCTCCGCTGCAAGGCATGCGCGTCGGCTTGATCACCAACCACACCGGCGTGGCGCGCGATGGGAATACAACCGTCCAGCTCCTGGCTCATGCCCAGGGTGTGCACCTGGTCGCCCTGTTCAGCCCGGAGCACGGTCTGGCCGGTGTCGCCGACGAAAAAGTCGCATCCACCACCGACCGGGCCACCGGGCTGCCG
Source organism: Terriglobia bacterium (assembly GCA_041485165.1). Lineage (GTDB taxonomy): Bacteria > Acidobacteriota > Terriglobia > Acidiferrales > UBA7541 > JAAFGT01. Next base: position 2,363 of record JBGPJC010000092.1, read on the forward strand.
GTGTACAGCCTCTTCGGCGATTCTCGCCGGCCAACCGCAGAGATGCTTCGCGGCCTGGACGCAATGGTCTTCGACATCCAGGACGCCGGCGTGCGTTTCTACACTTACCCCACGACGATGGCTTATGCCATGGAGGAGGCCGCAAAGCATAAGATCGCCTTCTTTGTTCTCGACCGGCCCAACCCGCTCGGTGGTGAAATCCTGGAAGGTCCGCTGCTCGATGCCGACAAGCTCAGCTTTGTCGGATATTTCCCCATGCCCGTGCGACACGGGATGACCGTTGGCGAGTTGGCGCAGATGTACAACGCGGAGAAGCACCTCGGCGCGGACCTGCGCGTGATTGCGATGGAGGACTGGCGGCGCAGCGATACCTTCGATTCCACCGGGCTGGTGTGGATTCCGCCTTCGCCCAACCTGCGCTCGCTGGAGGCGGCCCAGCTCTACCCGGGCCTCGAGATTCTTCAGGCCGGCGGCGTTTCCGTGGGCCGGGGGACCGACCGGCCGTTCGAGCTTATGGGCGCGCCGTGGATTCATGCCGCCGAATTCGCCGCGTATTTGAACAAGCGTTATTTGCCCGGTGTGCGCTTCGTGCCCACGCGGTTTACACCGCGCTCCGGGCTCTATAAAGATCAGGCCTGCGAGGGGCTCTCGCTCGAGATCACCGACCGCGGGTCGTTCTATTCGATGCTGGTGGGTCTCGAGCTTGCTGCTGCGCTGGCGAAGATGTACCCCGATCACTTCGCGCTGGGGAAGATCATCGAGCTGCTGGGTTCGGCAGCGGCGGTGGAACGTCTTCAGCGCGGCGATGCGCCGTCGCGGATCTTGGAAGACTGGACGGAAGAATTGGCGGCATTCCGGAAACTGCGGGAGAAGTATCTGATTTATCGGTAGGGAAGCAGGGCGAGGGAAGAAAGAAAAGACGAAGACTTAACACAGAGGACACAGAGGGCACAGAGAAGAGAAAGAACAGAACCAGGACTGTGGCCGCAGTTGCTTCACGCTGCGGCGCAGGCTACGCTGCCTCCATGCGCATCTGTTCGCTGCTGCCTTCCGCCACAGAGATCGTCTACGCCCTGGGGCTCGGCGAGCAGCTTGCTGGTGTCACCCACGAATGCGATTTCCCGCCCGAGGCCCGCGCCAAACCAGCGCTCATCCGCCCGCGCACGCAGCTTGGCGCCAGTGCCGCGGAGATTGACCGGCAAGTAGGGGAGATCGTGGCGCGCGGGGAAAGCCTTTACGTGGTGGACGACGACGCACTGCGCCGCATCGCCCCCGATTTGATCCTTACCCAGGACCTTTGCCACGTCTGCGCGGCCTCGCCCCAAGACCTCGCCGCAGCGCTCTCCAGGATGGCTCGCCCTCCCCAGGTTCTCACCCTCTCGCCCCAATCCCTCGCCGATGTCTGGAACGACATCCGCGCGGTGGGGAAGGCGACCGGACGGGAACAGCAGGCGGAGACGCTCGCCGGCGGATTGGAATCTCGCGTCGCTGCCGTGAAACGGGCAGTCGCTGGACTTCCCCGGCCGCGGGTGCTGTGCCTCGAATGGCTCGATCCGCCGTATGTGGCCGGCCACTGGGTGCCGGAGATGGTTGCCGCCGCAGGCGGCGTGGACGCCATCAACCGTGCCGGTGTGCCTTCGTTCCAGATCGGCTGGGAGCAGGCGCTCGCCGCCCAGCCGGACGTCGTGCTGGTCATGCCCTGCGGTTATGCCCTGGATGCCGTCCTGCAGGAATACCGAAACATGAAAATGCCGGCAGGCTGGTCGGAGTTGCCGGCGGTACGCTGCGGCAGAGTGTTCGCGGCTGATTCGTCTGCTTACTTTTCGCGGCCCGGCCCGCGCCTGGCGTGCGGTGTGGAAATCCTCGCGGAAATCCTGCACCCGGGATGTGTTCCTGCTGTATTGCCGGCGGCCTCTTTTCTAGCCCTCGCCGCAGGCTGACCCGGCCTTGCGCACGCGGAATCTACGCCGCGCCTTCGCCGGCCGCCGGTCTCGCATCCTTCGGTGTCTGCCAGTGCTTGTAGAAAGCCAGACCGAGCAGGATAAACACCAGGCCGATGGTCGAACGCACTGGCTGCTCCATGTACGACGCTATGGTCACCGCCACCGCGCCGATACAGAACACCACCGGAACGTACGGATAGCCCCAGGTGCGATACGGGCGCGGCAGGTCCGGTTCGCGGCGTCGCAGCGCGATCACCGCCGCCGCGACCAGCCCATAGAAAACCCACTGCGCAAAAATGAACAGCGAGAAAAGCTCGTCGAATGTTCCGGTCAGCGCCAGCGCGCCGGCCAGGTAGGCTTGCAGCACCAGCGCGCCGCCCGGTGTGCGGAACTTCGGATGCACTTCGCCGGCAAATTTGAAGAACCGATTGTCGCGGGACATGGCATAGGGCACCCGCGCCCCGCTCATGAGCGAAGCATTCAGCGTCCCCAGCGCGGAGACCATCATGGCCACGGTCAGCCACTTCGCCGCGGAAAATCCGGCGAAGGTAGCCACCGCATCAGACGCCACGGATGTGGAATGGGCCACGGCGACGAACGGCAGGATATAGAAGTACACCGCGTTGGTGAGCAGATAGATCACGCCGACAAAGAGCACGCCCCCCGCCAGGGCGCGCGGGATATTCTTCTGGGGATTGCTCACCTCCGAGCCCATCAGGCTCAAATCGTTCCAGCCGTCATAGGCCCACAGCGCCGCCACCATCGCCGCCAGGAATCCGCCCACCGTCCGCAGCCCCATCGCTCCTGGCGGGAACATGGTGAAGCCTTTCGTCGTGCCGTGACCCAGCGCAAGTCCAAAAACTACCACCGCCAGCACGGCCCCGATCTTGAGCGCAGTGAGGAAGACCTGCACCCGGCCGCCCAGCCGCACTCCCAGGTAGTTCACGATGGTGATCAACCCGATGGCCGTCACCGCCATGGGCTGCGCCGGAGTGATGACGAAATTGTATGGCACCGTCCGGAAGGGCAGCCAGATGGGGTAGGTGATTACCGGATGCGAGAGAATAGGAAATAAGAAACCGGAGAAGCGCATCAGCCCGGCAGCGATCGCCGCCGCCGACGCCGGCCGCCCTACAATCGTATGCATCCAACCGAACATGTAGGCACAGCGCGGCCCAAATCCACGGTGCAAATAGGCGTAGTCCCCTCCCGCCTCCGGAATCGCCGCGCCCATCTCTGCATAACTCAGGGCGCCGAACAGGGTGAGCACGCCACCCAGGATCCACACCAAGAAGACCAGTCCCACCGAGCCGGCGTTGCGCGCCATGGTGCTCGGCACCAGGAAGACGCCCGTGCCGATCATGGTGCCCACGACCACCGCGGCTGACGCCCAGGGGCCCAGCCCGCGGATCAGATCGAACCGTTCGCCGTCGGGTGATTTCGCTGTTTTCACTTTGCTCATTGTGCTCCGCGAGTCGCGGAAGGTCGCTCGCTGGAATTATCGAGCAAACTCACCAGCGAGCCTACGATAAATGTCGCCGCCGTGCCCACCAGCACATACCAGGTCCAGGCCAGCTTAGTCTCAAAGTGGACGTAAAGCAGAAGTGCGAGCCCTGCCGCCATGCCCACCACCGCCCCGCGGGACGTCGCGCGGCGATTCAATATCCCGAGCAGGAAGAGGCCCAAAAGGCTGCCGTAGGTAATCGAAGCGATGGTCAGCCCGGCCTCCAGCACCGGCCCCCAGCGCAGCAGGCCCAGCGTTCCAAGAATCACGCCCCAGAACAGTGTCACCCGCCGTGACGACCGTAAAAGCGCCGCTGCGTCGCCGGCCGCGGAGAGGTCCGCGCCCCACAGCACCTGAAAATCCACGATGCTCGAAGACGCCAGTGAATTCAGCGAGCCGCTGGCATTGGACATGGCCACGGCAATAATCGCCGCCAGCACCAGCCCGGCGATCCCCGGAGGCATGGCGCTGACCACGAAGGCAGGAAATATGCGGTCGGGGTCGCCGCCGGGGATTTCCAGTGGCGCGTGCTGGTGGAGCGCGAAGAGCATCACGCCCACCACCAGGAAAAGAGCGAACTGGACGAACACGATTACGCCGCTCAGCAGCAGAGCCTTTTTGCTGTCGCTTTCGGACCGCGCCGCCAGCAGCCGCTGCACCATGGTTTGGTCGGTGCCGTGGCTGGCCATGGTAAGAAAGGTGCCGCCGATCACCCCGGACCAGAACGTGTAGCTCCGCGTCAGGTCGAAAGTGAAGTCGAACACCTGCAACTTTCCGCCTGCGGCGGCGGCGACGCGAGTGACTTCCCCCCATCCCCCGGGAACGCGGTCCAGCAGCACGAAGAATGCCGTCACCGACCCGGCGAGGTAGAGAACCAGTTGGATCACATCGGTCCAGATCACCGCCTTCATCCCACCTTCAAACGTATAGATCAGCGTGAGCGCGGTAATCGCCGCGACCGAAAGCCTTTGGCCGGTGCCAAACGCCACGCTGACCACCTTCCCAATGGCATTGATGCGTACGCCTTCCGCCAGCGCACGCGTGATCAAAAACGTCGCCGCGGCCACCGATTTCGTTCGCGCGCCAAATCTCTTTCCGATCAGTTGGTAGGCCGTGTAAAATTCTCCGCGGAAAAACTGCGGGATGAACAGCAGGCAGATCAGCACCCGGGCCACCAGGTATCCCATGGCCAGTTGCAGGAAACCCAGGTTGCCGGCAAAGGCGATCCCCGGAGTGCTGATGATGGTGAGCGTCGAGGTTTCCGTGGCCACGATCGAACCGCCCAGCGCCCACCACGGCGCGCTGCGCCCGCCCAGGAAGTAATCGCGGATGCTGGCCTGTCCCCGGCGGAAGCGGATTCCGAACAGGGTGATCCCGCCGAGATAGAGCAGGATCACGGCGAGATCTACAAGTCGTATTCTCATTCCGTGTTCACGAAAGTTGCGGGATACTAACGAGCCGGCCGCCGCGCTGTCAAGCTAGCCCCGCGGCCCCGAAAGAGAAAGAATGGGAACAGCCAAGATGCGCGCCTCCGGTGACTACGCCATTGGTTTTGACGGCGGCGGGACTAAAACCGAATGCGTGCTGCTCTCGCGCACCAGCGCGGTGCTGGCCCAGGCTGTCTCCGGGCCCTCCAACCCCCTGCGCGTGGGTTTCGACCAGGCCTTCGCCTCGCTCTCTGCCGCCGCCGGGCACGTGCTTACCGCCGCGCGCGTGGAGGCGAATGAAGTCACCGCAGTTTGTGCCGGTGTGGCTGGTGCGGGCCGTGCGCGCGTGGTCAAGCGCATGATGGCTTACCTGGTGGAGACTTTCCCTGCGGCTGACGTTCACGTCACCACCGACCTTGAGGTTGCGCTGGAAGCTGCCGTCGGCGACGGGCCAGGGGTCGTCCTGGTCTCCGGAACCGGCTCGGCGGCCTTTGGACGTGACTCTTCTGGCCGCACAGCGCGCGCCGGAGGACATGGGCCGTGGATCGGCGACGAGGGCAGCGCCTTCGACATCGGCCGCCGCGCGGTCTCGGCCATGGCCCGCGCCCGCGACGCTATGGCTCCGGTCACCCTCCTGGCCGACATGGTGCCGGCGGCGATGGAATGTCCCGACTGGTCCACCTTGCTCGAACGCATTGCCGATAACCCGGACGAGATCCTTCCACGAATCTTTCCGCTGGTGGTCGAAGCCGCCGAGGCCGAGGACGTCCCCGCGCAGGAGATCCTGTACGGCGCCGCGGTCGGGCTTTCCGCGCTGGCGGTCAGCGTGGCGCGCCGCCTGGACCTGGCCGACAAGAAGTTCACTTTGGGCAAAGCCGGAGGAGTGTTCGGCCACAGCCGCTTTCTCGATGAAACGCTCGAAGCCCTGGTCCGCAGTGCCGCCCGGCGCGCGGAGATCCGTCCGCTGGAGATATCTCCCGCGCATGGCGCAGCCCGGCTGGCGCAGCGCTTGCTCGATCGCCAGACTTCCCGCCCCGCTCATGACCCGCAAGCCCTCTGACCTCGTCGTTGCCCGTACGGCGCCCCGCGACGACTTGCTCGCGCTGCTCGGCGCCGAATCCCCGGAACTTCTCGCCGCGCTGCTCGAGAATCCCAGCCTCGATGAAGGGATGCTTTGCCGTCTCCTGGAACGCAAAAACCTCTCCGGCGAGCTGCTGCAATGCGTGGCGCGCAAACCTGAATGGATAAAGGCTTACGCTGTGCGTTTGCGTTTGGCGCGGCATCCCCACACGCCGCGGCTCATCTCCCTGGCCATCATCCGCCAGCTTTATCTCTTCGATCTTGCGCAGCTCAGCCTGCTGCCTTCGGCCGCAGCGGAAGTGCGCCGGCTGGCAGAGGAGATCATCCTCAACCGCATCCCGCAGCTCCCGCTGGGTCAAAAGCTCACCCTGGCCCGCCGCGGTTCGGGACGCGTCGCCGCCGCGCTGCTGGTCGAAGGCCTGGCGCAGGCCGTGCCTCTCGCGCTGGACAACGCTTTTCTGAACGAGACACACTTGCTGCGCGTACTTTCGCACGCCGGCCTGGCGCCCGCAGTCGTTGCCGCCATCGCCAAACATGCCAAGTGGTCCTACAGCATGAACATTCGCTTCGCGCTGGTGCGTCATCCGCTGACGCCGCTGGCGCGCGTGCTGGCCTTCCTGCCCGACCTGACTCTTCCCAATCTGCGCGATTTGCTGCGACTGCCCGGCCTGCGGACCGACCTGCGGCAATACCTGGAAAACGAAGTCGCCCGTCGCGCCGGCGGCAAGCGCCGCAGCTGACGCTGCCTAGCGTCGCGCCACATCCTCGGGGATGGGGTGGCCCAGCAGACGCAGGTAGGTCATCAATTGCGCGCGGTGGTGGATGGTGTGTTCGTTGATGCCCAGCAGGAGGGTGTAAACCTTGCGCCGGAACTTGAGCCCTTCGTGGACGCGCTCCTCCTCAAACCGCTCCAGCGGCCAGGCGCCGACAGCAGCGAGCGTTTCCCGGTGGACTCGCCCTAGGTTGGCGCGCTCGGCCTCCAAGGTTTCCGGCGTTCCCATCACTGCGCGCAGTCCCTTGGGAATGCGCGTCTCGTAGTAGGAGAAATCGCTTTGCAGAGCTACCCGCCGGGTGCCTTCCTCCGAGACCCACAGGTGCCGCAGCATTTCGATGATGGAGATGGCGTCGCGCTCGGGGCGCCATGCGATTTGTTCGGGCGGGATGTAGTCCATGACGCGTTCGAGCTTCCCGAAGAGAACTTCCTTTTGCTTAAGGATGACGTTCCGTATGTCCATGCCCGGAATTCTACACCCAGCGGCGGGGCAGGGAGGCGGTGCTGGGTTGCGAACCGGGACCAAGGGCCCAGGCAAAAAACCGCTTGCCAACCGCCTGGGGTTATGGTAATTTCTGAATGTACTGAAATGTATGGAGGGACGAATGAAACTCTCCCCCGCCCGGCAAAAGTTCATCCTCCACTGGGGCGAAATGGGCACCCGCTGGGGCGTCAACCGCACCGTCGCTCAGATCCATGCCCTCCTCTATCTCTCTCCCGATCCGCTCCCCGCCGAGGAGATTTCCACCACCCTGGGCGTGGCCCGTTCCAACGTCTCTACCAGCCTGCGCGAGCTGGAGGGCTGGGGCATCATCCGCGTTGCCCACCTGCTGGGCGACCGCCGCGACCACTACGTCTCGCTCCAGGATGTCTGGGAGATGTTCCGCATCATCATTCAGGAGCGCAAGCGCCGCGAGATTGATCCCACCGTGGCCATGCTGCGCGATTCCATCGCCGAGGTTCGCCAGTCGACTCCCGGCGACACGCACACCCGCGACCGGCTGCTGGCCATGCAGGAGTTCATCGAATCCATGACCTCGCTCTACGACGAAATGCGCAGCCTGCCGCCGGGCACGCTCCGCGGGCTGGCGCGCCTCAAGGGGCGCCTGCGGAAGATTCTGCCGCGGGGCGCGAAGGACGGGGAGGGGAAAGGGAAGTCCGCTCAGGAAAAGTCTTAAATGGGAGGATGACCATGGTTCCCATCTTCTCGGTGATGTCGGACGATCGCGAGCCCGCCCCGCGCCGCGGCTGGGTGCTCTACGACGCCGATTGTTCGTTGTGCACCTCCTTTGCCTGGCGCCTGGCCGGGCTGCTCGAGCCTCGCGGTTTTCACTTCGCACCTCTCCAGGCGCCTTGGGTCGCCCGGCGGCTGGCACTTCCGAATCTGCTCGAAGAGATTCGCGTGCTCACCCGCGACGGAGTGCAGTTCGGCGGCGCGGATGCGCTGGTCTATCTGGCGCTCCAGGTCTGGTGGGCATGGCCGCTCTATGCAATCTCCCGCATTCCGAGCGCAATGCTCCTCGCCCGCCATGCTTATCGCTGGTTTTCCGAACGTCGCCACCGCATCGGCGGCTCCTGCGCGCTTCCGCCGGTGAGACCGGCGGCGTAATGGAGTCATCATGAACGCAATGGTGCCGTCATGAGGGTGGTGATTACTGGCGGCCCCAGATTCGTGAGTGGAAATTCAGGAAGGGGAACAGGCGAGAGGGCTGGTCGGATTAGTTGCGGTTGTGGTTCGCCCACCAATTGCGCCAGGCGGCTGGGTCGGGACCGATTCCGGCGCCGGTAATATCTTCCAGCGCCTGGAAAACCCATCTCTGTGTATTGGGATCGAGCGAGGTGTCGTCCATGTAATTGAGCAGCTCGGGCACCGCGGTCATGCGCTGGTTTTTGGTCAGCATGCCGGACTGCGCCAGGCTGCATGCGGCGCGCTCGCGGACCTTGAGGGAAAGGTCGTTGTGGAAGGAGTCGAGCAGCGGCCGGATGGTCTCATCCGTACCCAGATGCGCGAGGCCCTCGACCGCCCACATCCGCGTGGCCTCATCCCGGTCGTTGACGTAGTCCATCAGGGTATGGAAAGCGCGTTCGGGCTCGACGCCGCGGTTGCCCAGCGCGCCAAGCATCCACAGCGCAAACGGGCGGCTCCCCGGTTCGTTGGCTATCCGGATGCGCAGGTTTTCCAGGCCAATGTCGGTCTTGGGGATTTTATAGGCGGCGAGATAAATCTCCAGCGCGGCGGCGCGAACACGCAGGTCGCTGGAATTGAGAGCCGTTTCCTGCAAACCGCTGAGATGGGGGTTGAGTTCGAGCTGTCCCTGCCAGCCGTCTACGTGCTGGCCGATCAGTTCGATCGCGCCACTATAGTGGTTGATGGCCCGCTCCATGAGCAGCTCGGCCTGGTGTTGCGCGTCCAGCGAACCAAGTTCTTCGGTCTCGTGGTCGGAAATCCGCGGCGGCGAGGCCGGCAGCGGGTCGCTCTTCAACTCGATGATCCGCGCCACTTCATCCCAGGCCGCTCGCACCGTATCTGGGCGGAAGGCGGCGAACAGCAACAGGGGAACGATCAGCGCGCCGAGAACTTTCAGGCGCTGCGAGGTCGTCGAACGCGGCGGAGCCTCAGGGTCGTCGAATTCGTGATTGACCGGCATGCTGGTTTTCGCTGGTAAGTGGAGAATACCGCTTCGAAATTGCGCCGCAATAGTACCAACAGGCTAGCGTGTGCCTTGGATGCTTCTCACCGATTCGACGTGGGGCGTCGTAGCGCCGGCGTCCCGCCGGCCTTGGGATTTTCCCTAGCACAGAGCCGCAGGAACGACGGCGTTACGCGTTTACTCTAGTGGTGTCAAGTACCCGCTGGTAATAGGCCTCGTACTGCGGAATGATCTTGCTCGCACAGTAGCTCCACGCCGCATTCTCGCGGGCTTTCTTACCCATCTGCCGGTTCAAGTCGGAGGAAGACAGGATCTCCACGGCGTAGCCCGCGGCTCTGGCCAGATCGTGCGGCTCGACCAGGTAGCCATCCTCACCGTGGGTCACCACCTCAGGCAAGCCGCCGACATTGGTGGCGATCACCGGCACTTCGCAGGCCATGGCCTCCAGCGCCGCCAGACCAAACGATTCCAGCTCGCTGGGCAACAAGAACAAGTTTGCTTGGGAAAGTATTTCGTACACACGGTCCTGCTTGCCGAGGAAATGGACATCGGCGTTGAGCTGCTTCTTGCGCACCAGCCATTCCGCCGCACCGCGGTCCGGGCCGTCGCCCACCAGCACCAGTTTGGCGGGCATCTTCTCGCGCACCAGCGCGAAAATCTCCACCACGTCGGTGACCCGCTTGACCGGGCGGAAATTCGACAGGTGCATCAGCACCGGCTCGCCATCCGGAGCCCACTCGGCGCGGAGCTGTGGCGCGTCGACGCGTTGGTAGAGGTCGCAGTTGACGAAATTGGGGATCACCTCGATGGGCTTCTGGATGCCAAAGGTCTCCAGCGTGGCGCTCTTCAGATAGCGCGAGACACAGGTAACGCCGTCGCTCTGCTCGATCGAAAATCGCGTGATGGGCAGATAGCTGCGGTCGCGCCCCACCAGGGTGATGTCCGTTCCGTGCAGGGTGGTGATGAACGGCAACTTGGCCGGCGCGGCCATCATCCGCGCAAGCAGCGCGCTCACGGAATGCGGGATGGCGTAGTGCACGTGGAGCAGATCGAGCCCGGCGCTCTGGGCCACTTCGGCCATCTTCACCGAAAGCGCCAGGGCGTAAGGCGGGTGGTCGAACAGAGGATAGGAAGCCACTTCGACTTCGTGAAAGTGAATGCGTTCGCTGGAATGGTCCAGGCGAATGGGCGGCGCGTAGCTGATGAAGTGCACTTCGTGGCCGCGCGCGGCCAGCTCCATGCCAAGCTCCGTGGCCACGACTCCTGAGCCGCCGTATGTGGGATAACAGGTGATGCCGATGCGCATAATTAGGAGCCTAGTCTCCGGGTACTTGGCGCGCCTTGTGCCGGGTACTCCGCCGATGCTACATTCCGGGCCCTCGGCGCGTCCAACTAGTTTAGACGTAAAAGGGGGACTTGCGGTGACAAGGCTGGCCGGCAAAGTGGCTTTTCTCACTGGAGGAGGCACGGGGATCGGCCGCGCTTGCGCCATCCTCTTCGCGCGGGAAGGTGCGCGGGTGGCCCTGGCAGGGCGCCGGATTGCGCCGCTCGAGACTGCCTCCGAAGAGATCCGGCGGTCGGGCGGAGAAGCCTGGGCAGTGGCGTGCGACGTCTCCAAGCTCGGGCAGGTGGAAGCGGCCATCGGCGACACCGTCAAGCGGTTCGGCAAACTCAACGTAGTGGTCAACAACGCCGGGGTCCTGCTGGTCGGCACGGCCGAGCAGACCAGCGATGCCGATTGGGAGCGAGTAATGGACACCAACCTGCGCGGCACGTTTCTGGTGTCGCGGGCGGCTCTGCCTGCCCTGCGCCAGGCGGGAGGCGGCGCCATTGTCAATGTCGCCTCAATCCTCGGCCTGGTGGGAATGAAGGGCCGCGCGGCTTATGCGGCGTCGAAGGGCGGCGTCGTTTCCTTGACTCGAGCCATGGCCCTCGATCACGCCTCCGAAGGCATCCGCGTCAATTGCATATGCCCCGCGGTTGTGGATAGCGAGATGGTCAGCGGCCTGTTTGATTCTCAGCCCGACCCAGCGGCCGCGCGACGCGCTCGCATCGCCACTCTCCCCGTGGGGCGGCTGGGCACACCTGATGATGTCGCGCACCTGGCGGTCTATCTTGCCTCCGAGGAATCGACTTGGCTGACCGGCGTGGCGCTGCCGCTCGACGGCGGGCTGACGGCATACTGACATGCGCTCCCCGCTGATTGAAAAACTGCAGGTTGCCGAAGAAGAGCTGGCCAGGCGCATCCGCGAGACCAACGTAGGGAGGTTCTTCGGCTTTGCCCTGGAGGCCGCCGAGCCTGGCCGCGCGGTCCTGGTCCTGCGCGTCAAACCCCACCACCGCCAGGTTCACGGCGTGGTCCATGGCGGGGTGATGGCCGCGCTGGCGGATACCGCCGGCGGCATGGCCACCTACATGACCGTGCCGCGGGGCGCGCGCGTGGCCACCGTGGAGATGAAGATCAATTTCCTTGAAGCAGTGGAGAAGGGAACCGTGGTCGCGGAAGCGCGCGTACTACGCTGCGGACGGAATTTCTCAGTCGTGGATTGCGACGTGCGCGACTCCGCCGGCCGGCTGGCCGCCAAAGCGCTGATGACCTTCGCCATCAGCCGGGTGGAGGATAAGAGCACTGAGGAAGCGACGACTGCCGTCCCGCGCCACCGCCCCGGGAAAAAGCGCCGAAAATAGGCGCCTGCCCGCGGACTACTGCCCGTTTGTTCCCCCCTGGGAGAACTCGTCGCCATCCTTGTAGAGGTACTTGATGCAGCGCTTGTAGATCAGCAGGTTGGGGCTGCCTACGCGCGTCAGCTTGATGCAGTCGCGGTCGTACCACTCGATCACGCCGCGCAACACTTCGCCGTCGGTCAGCATCACGGACACCGGCGTGCGCGATTGCATCTGCTTGACGAAGTAAAAGTTTTCCGCGCTGGTCTGGTCCGGCGGCGCGGGCTTCTTGCGAGGCTGCCCGGGCGGCGGTCCTTGCGGCCGCGGAGTGAATTGCTCTTTGACCTCGGTGAGAGTAGGACGAATCAGCTTGCGATTCACGATTACTGCTCCTTCTGCGTTGGCGCCTGAATCTGAGCGGGACCTCATCGGGTCAGCTCCTTGTTAATGTGAGATAAATCCGCCGGCGAGATGCACGGCGGTACCATGAAACTCCGGGCGTTACCGGCTTGCGAGCACGGCGGCCACCGCATCCAGCCCCAGTTGGCGGTTGGAATTGCGGCGCAGCCGGCCCTGCAACTCGTCCAGGCGCCCCACGGCCTGGACCACCCATTCGCGGTCTACCTTTGCGTGAAGCGCTTCGATTTCCTCTCGCAGGTCTGGGTTGCGCAGAGTCGAAACTCTTGCAGCGCAGGAAAACGCCAGCAGATCACTACACACACTATAGAACAGAGTGAGCAGATTTTCAAATCGCTCGCGCTCGCCCTTGGCCAGTTGTGCCGTTAAGGTGAAGACATCGCTGAAGCTTCTCGCTTCCGCCGCGCTGGTCAGCAGGCGCACCACATCCTTTCTCAGCCGGACGGATTCCTCGAGGTCTAAAGCCAGCGCCGCTCCGGGACAGCCTGCGGAGAGCTGGGCGGCCAGGCGGCGAGCCGCGGGCGAAAGCTTGCTGCGCGATTTCAGGTACTCCTCGATCTCGCCGGCAGGAACCGGCGCAAAGACGAACTGGAAGCAGCGCGAGCGAATGGTGGGCAGCAGCGCGTCGGCGTTCTGGGTCAGCAGGATGAGCGTGCTCGACGGTGGAGGTTCTTCCAGCACCTTCAGGAAGGCATCGGCGTCG
>JBGPJC010000093.1:0-15458 GCA_041485165.1 Terriglobia bacterium
GCTCCGGCTGCTCGAACTGAGCCTGGCCGAGGAGGGCTTTTCCACGCTCTCCGCTCCCGATGCCGAAGCCGGCTTGCGCCTGCTGCGCGCGGAAAAAGTGGACCTGGTGGTGACGGACATGAAGCTGCCGGGAATGGGCGGCCTCGAGTTCCTGCAGTCGGTGAAGCGCTTGAACGCGGCGATCCCCGTCGTGGTGATGACCGCTTATGGCACGGTGGAAACCGCAGTCGAAGCCATGAAGGCGGGCGCCGGCGATTATGTTCTCAAGCCGTTCTCACTCGACGAGATGAAGCTGGTGATCCGCAAGGAGCTCGATACCCATCACCTGCGCGAAGAAAACCGCTCGCTGCGCGAGGCGCTTGGCCGGAAGTACGAGTACCCGGCAATTGTGGCGCGCAGCGCGAAGATGCAGGAAGTGTTGGCCCGCGTCGAGCGCGTCGCGCAGACCAGCTCCACCGTCCTGATTGGCGGGGAGAGCGGCGTAGGCAAGGACCTGATCGCGCGGCTCATCCACCAGCGCTCGCGGCGGTCAAGCGGCCCCTTTATCAAAATCAACAGCACGGCCATCCCCGAAAACCTGCTGGAGAGCGAGCTGTTCGGCTACGAGAAAGGCGCCTTCACCGGCGCATCCTCGAGCAAGCCGGGGAAATTTGAGTTGGCCGATGGCGGCACCCTGTTCCTCGATGAGATCGGCGACGTTCCGCCGCCGATCCAGGTGAAGCTGCTGCGCGTGCTTGAAGAGCGCGAGTTCGAGCGTCTGGGGGGCACCAAGACGCTCAAAGTAGACGTCCGGCTTGTGGCTGCTACCAACCGCGATCTGCGCGCCGCCCTGGAAGAGGGCACCTTTCGCGAGGACCTCTTCTACCGCCTCAACGTGGTGCCCATCGACATTCCCCCACTGCGTGAACACAAGGAAGATATCCCCGATCTGGCCGAGCATTTCTTGAAGAAGTATGCGCAAGAGTTCGGCAAGCCGGCGCTGGGCATCACCCCCGCAGCCCTGAAGACGCTCATGGCTTTTCACTGGCCCGGCAATATCCGCGAGATGGAAAATATTCTCGAGCGCGCCACGGCGCTGGCCACCGGCACAACGCTCGAGGCCGCGGACATCCAGCTCGACTCGGCCGCAGCGAAAGATCCTGCGGCCTCCGACGGCTTTCTTCCTCCCGGAAAATCGCTCGAGCAATGGGAAGATGAAATGATCCGTGAAGCGATGCGGCGCGCCGGCGGAAATAAAAGCCAGGCAGCCCGGCTGTTGGGACTTTCGCGCAACGCGCTTCGTTATCGCCTCACTCGGCTGGGTGTCCCCGACGAACCTGATGCCGCCGAGTAATCCCCCGGTGCGGCGGTGGTGGATTTCAACCACTCTTGGCTGAAAACCACCGGCAGCCCCGCCGGGCTCTTTTCTGCCTTCTGCAATGATCGCTGTAAGCGATAACAAATAAATAGCTTAAGATCCATCCGGACGATCCCTCCTTTGGCCCCTGGCATGCTTTTATCAAAGCGGGCGAGCCAGTATCCTCGCCAGGAGTGAAGAACAGGTGACCGCCATGAAGAAGATGAACAGCAGAGTCCTCAGCGGATTGATTGCAGTTCTCGCGGGCCTCGCCGGAGCGGGCGTGGCGCAAGCGGCGCCGGATGCAGAACCCGGCGTGGCACGGATCAGCGTGATGCGCGGGAACGTCTCGACACTGCGCGGCGATTCGGGCGACTGGGTGGCCAGCACGGTCAACGCGCCGGTGGCCGCAGGCGACCGCGTTTCCACCGGTGACCGTTCGCGCGCCGAAATCCAACTCGATTTCGCAAACTTGCTGCGGCTCGACGAGCGCAGCGAGGCCAAGATCGCCGACAACACGAATGCGCATATCCAGGTGCAGGTGGCCCGCGGGCTGGTGAACTTCACCGTCCTGAAGGGCAGCGAGGCGGAGATCGAGATCGATACGCCCAACCTTGCCCTGCGCCCGCGCCGCGAGGGCAGTTACCGCATCCTGGTGAACTCGGACGAGGAGACGCAGGTGATTGTGCGCAGCGGCGAAGCGGAAATCACTACGCCGCAAGGCAGCACCACCGTGCACCAGGGCGAAATGATCACCGTCCGCGGCACGGACAACCCGCAGTATCAGGTGCTGGACGCTCCGCGAAACGACGAATGGGACAACTGGAACAAGGACCGTGACCACGCCATCCAGAATGCCTCGAGCTGGCAGCATACCAACCGCTATTACACCGGCGCGCACGACTTGGACACCTACGGCCGCTGGAACAACGTGGAAGGCTATCCTTCCGCGGTGTGGGTTCCCGCGCAGGGACCGGGCTGGGCGCCGTATCGCGACGGTCGCTGGGTGTGGGAGCCTTACTACGGCTGGACTTGGGTTTCTTATGAGCCGTGGGGCTGGGCGCCTTACCACTACGGCCGGTGGTTCTTCTCCGGCAATCTGTGGTGCTGGTATCCGGGGCCGGTCATCGTCAACTATCGCCCCATCTACGCTCCGGCGTACGTCTCCTTCTTCGGCTTCGGATTCGGCGGGCACACCCGCGTGGGATTCGGCTTCGGGGGTGGGTTCGGCACCATCGGCTGGCTGCCGATCGGCCCGCACGATTCGTTCATCCCCTGGTATGGCGGCAACCGCAACCACTTCCACGCGGTCAACGTGACCAACGTGACGAACATCAACAACATCACCAACATCAACGCGGGAATCAGCCCGGTTCGTCCGTTGCTCAACCCCGACGGCAGACACGCGGTGGTCTCCAACCTCAACGGCGCGCTCAGCAATGAGCGCGTGCGCGCGGGGATGAGCACCATGACGGCGGAAAGCTTCGGCAATGGCCGGGTGCCCAAGGGACAGCAGCCCATCGGTGTTTCGGCTTTGCGCGAAGGTCAGATGGTAGCCGGCAACCTGCCTGTGGTTCCCACGCGGCAAAGTCTGCGGGCCACGGATATTCAAGTGCATCCTTCCACCGTCCGGACAGCGCCGGCGAATACGCAGCGGTTCTACAGCCGCGGGCCGATGCCAAGTCCACCGCACCCGTTCAATGAGGATGCTGCGCAGCTCCAGCGCTCGATCCAGCAGCAGCAGAAAACCATGCAGCCACTGGGCAGGGGCGGAAACACGACGACGGGCAATCCCGGCACGCCGGGCAATGTCGGCACTCGGACTTCCAGGGTGGTGACGTTGGGACGCGGCCAGACCGGTGAACAGCCTCCGTCCGGCAATGCGGGCGGGAACAGGGTTGGCAATCCGACCTCGGGAAATGTGAATCCTTCTACACCGCCTGAGCAGCCTCAGGGGTGGAAGCGGTTCGGTTCGGGGAACCCACCACAGCAGACACCTCCGTCCAGATCGCGGATCCAATACTCGAACCAGGCGCCGAGGCAGGGACAATCCCAGCCACCGGCACCTCAGCAGCAAACGCAGCCGAATGGCTACCGGCCGTTCACGCCCCCGCCCACTCCGCGCACGAACGAACGCGTCAGCCCGCCGCCACCGCCGCAGCCGCAGCAGCGTTCACCGGCGCCACGTGAATCTTCGCCCAGCAGCCAGCGGCCGCCGCTCGAGTTGAAGAAGCCGATAGTGACGCAACGCCCGTCTAACCCCCCGAAGGGGTACACAAATTCCGGCGGGGGTTACGGGGTGCAGCGCAGCAACCAGCGCGCGGACACCGGCGGCGGTTACCGTGGGAGCACGGGAGGAAACCACAACAGCAGGCCGAGCTATCAGAGCTCGGGGAGTTCGGGCAGCTCGGGGAGATCGTCTTCGGGAAGCTCGGGCAGATCGCAGAGCTCATCGAGCGGTTCGCACTCTTCTTCGAAGGGCCGCCCCTGAAAACAACTTCTGAGCCGCGGCAAGACAGCATCCGCGACATCGCAGGGAAGGCAGGAAACCGATCAGGTTCCTGCCTTCTGCATTTTGGCCATCAACGAGTCTCGATCCCAGGAGCGATGTCCACCTGAAACTTCTGCGTGGCGGTGGCCTTTCCGTAGCTCAAGGTGACCGTATACTCACCGGGCTTTACGAATTTTCGCCCGAGGCCGCCATATTCCGCGATCAAATCGGTGGTCGGCTTGAGGTCCCAGGTCATGCGGTTGATTCCCGGGGCGGCGGTGAGCTTGAATTTGGCCACCGGCTGGCCGGCGGAGTTGGCGATCTTGATTTTCACCGCGTCGCCGGTGAATGTCTTCAGGTAGTAAGTAATCAGCGCGCCCTGCGGCGGGTTGTCGCCGCGATAGACCGCCTTGCCGCCCCAGTCACTCGAACCGGGCAGCAGGTGGATCCCCAGCGCGGGCCGGATGGAGAACAGGTGCGCCTCTTTCTCCTGGATCTCCACGGTCATCTCTTCCAGCGGGCGGATGTCGTCGGAGACATACAGGCTGCGCCCGTGCGTGGCGACCAGCAGGTCGAGATCGCGCGGATGGATCAGGATGTCGTCCACAGCGACGGTAGGCAGGTCTCCGAATTTCACCCAGTGCCCGCCGCGATCCATGCTCACGAATAGAGCGAACTCTGTGCCGGCATAGAGAAGATTCGCGTTCTTGGGGTCTTCGCGCAGCACTTTCGCCGGGCCGTCGGCGGGAAGGTTTGAGGCGATGTTCTCCCAGGTCTTGCCAACGTCCGCGGTGCGATAAACCTGCGGCGCAAAGTTCCCGCTGCGGTGAGCATCCACGACCAGATAGGCGACCTTAGCGTCCTGCGCGCCGGCCTCGATGCGGCTGACCCACTGTCCCTTGGCGGCCGCGGGCAGGCCGGCGGTCAAATCTGTCCAGTTGGCGCCCTCGTCCTCGGTGATCCACACCTTGCCGTCATCCGTGCCCGCCCACAGCAAGCCGGATTTCGCCGGCGATTCCGCCAGCGTGTAGACCACGCCGTAGTTCTCCGCGCCGCTCCCGGTGCTGATCATTTTCTTCAGGTCCTGGGTGGAGAGGTCCGGGCTGATCACCTTCCATTGCTCGCCGCGCTCGGAGAGGCGGAAGACGCGGTTGCCGCCGAGGTAGAGAACGCCTTTGTTGTGGCGGCTGCCGATCATCGGAGCGTTCCAGTGGAAGCGAAAGGCGGACTGCCCTTCCGGCGGCTCGGGGCGCAACCGTTTGACTTCGCCGGTGCGCAGGTCCATGCGGTGGACGTAGCCCTCCTGCGATTCGGTATAGACGATTTCCGGATCCGCGGGATCGAAGACGCAGGAGAAGCCGTCGCCGCCGCCGATGTTGATCCAATCGGAGTGGACGATACCGTCCTTGGTCCGCGTCCGGCTGGGGCCCACCCAGTTCAAATTGTCCTGGAGCCCGCCGCAGATGCGGTAGGGAGTGCTTCCATCCACGTTGATGCGGTAAAACTCTCCTGCGGCCATGCGGTTCAGGTGTTCCCAGCCCTTGCCGCCGTCGTAGCTCTGGTAGGCGCCGCCGTCGGTGCCGAGAAGCAACCGTTTGGGATTGCGCGGATCGATAGCCAGCGCGTGCAGGTCGGGATGGATCTTGCCGCCCAGGTCTTCGCGGAATGTCTTGCCGCCGTCCTCGGAGACATGCAGAGAAAACCCCAGCACGTAGATGCGCTGGTCATTCTCGGGATCCACACGAACCTGGCTGAAGTAGAACGGGCGCGGGTCGAGCGGGCTGGTACGCGTCCAATTCTCCCCACCGTCGTCGGAGCGGAAGATCCCGCCCCGCTTGCTGGTGATGTCGCGGATGCCGCTGGTGCCGCCGCCTTCCTCGCTCTGCACCACGGCGTAAACGATCTTCGGATTCTTTGCATAAATCGTCAGGCCGATGCGTCCGGTAGAGCCGGGCAGTCCCTTTTCGAGCTTGCGCCAGGTGGCACCGCCGTCGGTGCTCTTGAAGATGCCGCCGAGGTCTTTGCCCTCTGTATAGTCGGGGCCAGACACGAACGACCAGGGTGTACGCTGGCGGGCGTAGAGAACGGCGTAGACCGTATTCGGATCTGAAGGATCGAGCGCCACGTCACCGCATCCGACTTTGTCGCCGTAGGGAGCCGGGGCGACGAGCACCGCTTTCCACGTTTTCCCGCCGTCGGTCGTCTTATACAGGCCACGCTCGGGCGTCGCGAACCACAACTCGCCGGTCACCGCCACCCACACCGTGTTCGGATCCGTAGGATGCACAACGATGCGGGCGATGGCCCGGCTGCCCGGCAGTCCCATGTTGGTCCAGGATTCGCCGCCGTTGGTCGAGCGATAAACACCGTTGCCCCAGCTCGAACTGTTGCGGTCGTTGGCTTCGCCCGTGCCCACCCAGATAATTTTTGCATCCGAGGGGGCCACAGCAACCGCTCCGACCGCCGCCACAGCCTCCTTCTCGAAAATTCCGTCGAAGGTCGCGCCGTTATCGGTCGTCTTCATCAAACCGCCGGTGCCCAGGGCAATGTAATAGGTGGCCGGCTCTTTGGGATCGTAGGCGATGTCGGAGACGCGGCCGGACATTACCGCCGGTCCGATAGCCCGGGCCTTGAGCGCTTTGAGCATCGCGGCATCGAGCTGCGGCCCCGCAGGGAAGACAGTTGCCGATGGCGCTGCATTCGCCAGCGGCGCGGGCTGCTTGGCCAGCGCACCCTTGGCCTTCTTCGCAACTTTTCCGGAGGTGGTGCCGGAAGTCTGGAAATCCAGCTTGCCCTCTCCGGAGCTTTGCGCCCGCGCGGGCCCGGCCGCCGCGACAAAGAGGGAAATAATCAGAAAGTGCGAAATGGTTTTTTGCATCAGAACCTCGCCGTGTGATGAAAGTCGAAAACACTGGCCTGCGCTGGAAGACCATCGCTGTCACGGCGCAGCCGGAATCCCGCCCGGGCGGGAATCTTAGCCCGCGCTCGCACGCAATTCAATGAAAATGGCCGCCTAGGCGAGGTCTTGCGCACCGCTGGCCAGCGGGCAGGAGCAGGTTTCCTCCGCGCGCGGTCAAGGGAGCAGCGGGCCAGGCTGGTCGCGGACCAGCTCGAGAGTGGCGCAGTGCAGGCCGGCGATGGCGAACTTGTGGCTCTCCGAGAAATCCACTTGGATCACCTCGATGCCGGCATTCTTGAGCGCCTTCGCCGTTTTCTTTGATCCCGCGTTCATCACCACTTTGCCCGGCTCGAGAGTCACAGCGTTGACGGCGAGGTCCCAGTATTCGTCCGGCGCGATCTCGATGATGCGCACTTTTCTCTTCTGCAGGTAGCGCACGAAGCCGTAATTGACCAGGTTCGGGGAGAGCACGCAGACGCCGATGTCCGGGACCATCAGGAACATGTCGGCGTGACTGGTGCCCATATTGCCGTCGGCGATGGTGTTCACCCAGCCGGGGCTGTGTGTGGTGACCATCTCGATGCCCAGGCCTTCGAGGATGAAGCGAATCTGCGCCAGGCCTTCTTCGTTGGCCACCACACTTTCGTTGAACACGAATGTCTTGCTGTCCAGCCATCTCCCCGCGCCCGGCTCGCCGACTCCTTTGCCGTGAATGGTGAGGTAGATTGGCACCTGGAGCGCCGCCAGCGTTTTCGACCAGATCACTTCGCGCCCGCGCTGCCAGGAGCCCAGGCCCATGCGATGGATGATCGCGCCGCCCTTCACCACCAGGCCTCCGCCGGCCAGCGTCACCAGGTTCTTGAGGTAACCGTAGATTCCGATGGCCGGCACCGGCGCTTCGATGTAGTTCACCTTTACGCCGTGATGCTTCAGGACATCGTAGTATTCATCGAACTGTTTCTGCAGGTTTTTCAGGTTGGCATTGCCCGCCGCCGAGGAATAGTAGTATTGCCACTGCTTGGCGTATTCCGGCCGCGTCTCGTTCTCCGTCGGCCGCGAGACCAGGACTTCGCGCAGCTTGCCGATGCCTTCCGCTCCCCACTTCTTCCCCCAGATCTTGTCCACTTCGTCGTAGAAGTCGATGTCATGCAGCATCCAGTTTTTGGTCGGCTTGCCGGGTTCGTACCAGGGCAATTCCTCGAGCACCTTCATCTCGTCATGCTTCGCCGCGGGGCGCGGAGACGAATACGCCAGATCGATGATTGCGCCGTCCGAGCGGATCACGCGGAAGGGGACCGATTCGCGTTCCCTCTCGGTTTCGGCGGAGATTTCCTTCTTCCGTCTTCCGAACACGGTTGCTCTCCTTGGGGGCAATAACTCCGGCGAAATGCTAACACTTCCCCCGCGCAGCATGAAATGAGCTGTCATCATTGCGATGCGTACAGCCTGAACAACGCGGCGGCAAGCCGCCGCACTCCAGGAAATCCAGATCTTTCGGCCGCGGTTAGATGCGTGCTCCTCGCCCTGCTTGTTTTGCCCGCGGGCTTCCGGTAGTTTGCTATTCCGCATCCGGGGGCGCGCATGGAGCAGTCGCAAGAAGTCCGCAAGGTTGTCATCGAAGACTATGCTCTGGCATCAGTGCCGGAGGACCAGCGCAAGAGCGGCTGGCAGCTCATGTGGATGACCATGGGCCTGATCACCACACTGGTGCAGCTCTTGATCGGCAGCTACGTCACCGCGTTGGCCGGAGTGCGCACCGGCCTGCTCGCCGGGCTGCTGGTGGGCCTCTTCGGCGGGACGCTTGGCTGGCTGATCGGTCTTCTGGCGCTGCGCGAAGGCCTGTCCAGCACAGTGCTTTCTCGCTTCTACGGCTTGGGCGCGCGCAGCTCGCTGGTCACTTCGGCGATTTACAGCTTTATGATTCTTGGCTTCCTCGGCCTGGAAAACGCGCTGCTCTACAACGGCACCATTTTCGCGCTGGGACTTGGCAACACCATGTTGAATCGGATTGTCATCTACGGTCTGCTGACCGCCGTCTGGATTTATCTGACCACCTACGGCGTCAAGCAAGTGCTGCGCGTGTCGTCGGTGTTCACCGTATCCTTCCTGCTGTTGCTGGTCTACGTGGTTTGGCGCGCGGCACTGGCCTCGGGCGAACCCCTCTCCTCCATCTTGGCGCACGGCGCGGTGATCCCCGGGATGGGCAGCGCGACTGACCGCTTCTACACCGCTCTGGTGGCCCTGGCAGGTACGGCCGCGGCGCTGGCGCTGAATGACGCGGACTTCGCGCGCTACGCGCGCAGCGCAAAGGACGTCGCCATCCTGGCATTCGCCGGAGCCCTGACCGTGGACCTGTTGATGGTCGTCGCCGGCACCATCGTCATTTATGGAGGAACTCCGGCGGTGGTCTCTTACGTTTCCAGCCACGGTCTGGCCGCGGCGCACGAGGCGCAGGCGTTTGCCAACCGTATGGCCGAAAACAATACCGGCGCCTATTTTGTGATCTTCGCGGGGACCATCGGATTCGTGCTGATGTACGTTGCTCAGGCCAAGGCGCAGGTGCTCAACACCTATTCCGGATCGCTTTCGCTGAGCAACCTGTTCGACGCCCTAGGCGGCTGGCGCCCCGGACGCTTCGCCATGGTCGTCCTCGGCAACCTGATCGGCTTGGCCATGACCGCCGGCGGAATCCTCGAGTTGCTGCAAGCCTGGCTGGGCGTGCTGGGCATACTGACGACAACGTTTGTGGGCGTAATTCTCGCCGATTATTACCTGGTGCGCCGAGGAGTTCGCGCCCGGCGGGAAGAAGCGGAATCGTTTAACGCCGCCGGGCTGGTCACCGTGGCCATTGCCACTGTCGCTGCCTACCTGCTGCAGAAGTCCGGAAGCGGGCTGCTGCGGCTTGGTTTTCTCGATGCGCTAGCTCTCTCGCTGGTGCTCTACCCGGCGCTGCGCCTGACCGTGCTCAAGGCCGGCACGCTCTCCGGCGGCCGCGTGCCGCTGGCTCTCGCCCTGGCCGATACCGAACATGATCAACCCTGAGGGATGGCGGCGCATGTAGCGCGCGGCTTCAGCCGCGCATGTCTGTGCGCCTCAAATCCTGAACCTCATCCAATTTGGATGTTGCTCTCCCACGCGCGCCGATTATTCTGGACAGTCCTTCGTCCGTCAGTGAAATGATGCCGCCATCTTCAACAAAGCGACTTCCCAAAGCACCCCGCCGCGCTGAGGCCAATCTGCTGCATAAGAAAATCGCCGCCGCGATTGCCGGTTATCGCGAGGAAATGCTCGAGTTCCTCAAACAACTGATCTCCATCCCCACCGAAAACCCGCCGGGCCGAGCCTATGCGGAGTGCGCCGAAGCGATCTCCGCGCAGCTAGAGATGATCGGATTGCCTCATAAAGCGGTGGATGCGCCGCCGGGTGATTGCGCAGTTGGCGGCGCTGCCCGCCCCCGCGCGCTCCTCTCGTTTTTCGGAACGGGTAAGCGCGTCCTCTACTTTCACGGCCACTACGACGTGGTTCCTCGCTCCAAGGACGGCCAATTCGCTCCGGTGGTCAGAGGTCAGAACCTGTTCGGTCGCGGCTCTTCGGACATGAAGAGCGGACTAGTAGCAATGATTTACGCCGTACGCGCGTTGAAAGAACTGTCTGTGCCCTTGCAGGGTCGAATCGGTCTGACCATCGTGCCTGACGAGGAGACCGGCGGGGCCGGCGGCTCCGCCTTCCTGAAAAAGGCGGGAATCCTCGGACGCGACGCCATCGGGATGCTGACTGCCGAGCCGACCAGTGGCGCGATCTGGAATGCCAGCCGCGGCGCGATTTCTTTAAAGGTCACACTGAAAGGCAAGCCGGCGCACGTGGGCTTGCAATATCTGGGCGTGAACGCCTTCGAGCGCATGCTTCTTGTGGCGGCAGAGCTGCAAGCGCTCAAGCGAGAGGTGGAGAGCCGAATCACGGAGTACCGCATTCGTCCCGCGGCAGCGGCACATTCGATCTTGATGCTGGGCGGTCGCTGCGAGGGTGGATCGAATTTCAATCTGGTCCCAGAGGATTGCAGCTTCACCGTGGATCGCCGAATCAATCCCGAAGAAAATCTCGCTGTCGAGAAAAAGAGGATTCTCGATCTTCTGGCCCGCCTCCGCAAGCAAGGCCTCGACCTGGACGTGCAGATCCTGCAGGAAGGCGCGGCTTCGGGCGCTTCCGAAGAAAGCCCTTTGGCCCGTGCGCTGGCGGCGAGTGTGCTTGCAGTAACCGGAAAAACGCCGAGCTTTGAAATGTGCCCGGGCCTTCTGGAGACGCGATTCTATGCGGAGAAACAAGTCCCGGCCATGGCCTATGGCCCCGGGCTGCTGTCGGTTTCTCACGGCCCCAACGAATTCGTTCCGGTGAAAAACATTTTCGATTGCGCCACGGTGTATGCACTCACGGCGGTGGAACTGCTTGGCGGGCAGTCCGTGCTAGAATCAGGAATTCCGTAGGCCCGTAGCTCAGTTGGTTAGAGCGCTACCTTGACACGGTAGAGGTCTGGGGTTCGAGTCCCCACGGGCCTACCATCGATTTGCTCATGGCCGGACATTCTTGACAGTGCGAACTTGTGCGGCGGATACTCGGCCTGTTCGCCTCTTCGACTATGCCCGATAAGCCGTCACGAATCTCCCGCCGCCTGCTCCTGAAAACCCTTTGTGCCGGAGCCGGGGCCTGCACTATTGGGCCGCTCATCGGGACGAATAAACTCCTGGCGCAGGAGCCGGGCACCTCTCTGCCGGCTTTCACCGGGCCGGGAGCCAACCCCTACTGGAATTCCGTGGGGCCGGTGGTCACCTATCCGCAAAAGTTTCCACTGGTCCTGCTGACCGACCGGCCGGTGCAGCTCGAAACGCCGCGGAATTATTTCCTCTCCCCCATCACGCCCAACGGCGCTTTCTTTGTGCGCTGGCATCTCGATGAGATTCCCACGGCAGTGGATCTTAGCCAGTGGCGATTACAAGTGGAAGGCAGCGTCGAGCATCCCTTGAAGCTCAGCACATCGGATTTGATGACCCGATATCCGCAGGTCTCCCTCACCGCCGTCAACCAGTGCTCGGGAAACAGCCGCAGCCGCTTGCAACCGCGCGTCCCCGGCGGGCAGTGGGGCAACGGCGCAATGGGCAACGCGGTCTGGACCGGCGCCAAGCTCGGCGACGTGCTGCGCGCGGCCGGCGTCAAGAAGGGCGCGACGATGGTGCAGTTCGAAGGGCTGGACCGCGGCAAGGGCGAACCCGGCTTCGGCTCGCACATCTTTCTCAAATCGCTCGAGCTGAAGAATCCGGTCCTTGAAGAATGCATCGTGGCCTACGCCATGAACGGCGAGCCGCTGCCCATGCTCAACGGCTTTCCCGCGCGGCTGGTCGTGCCCGGCTATTTCTCGACCTACTGGCTCAAGGCGCTCAGCGCCATCCGCCTGCTCGACGGGCCGGACGAAAACTTCTGGATGAAAACCGGCTACCGCATACCGGATACGCCGCGGGGCAGCACTACGCCGGAGGACGTCAAGGCCGGCAAGGTAAAAACCGTGCCCATCAACCGCATGCCGGTGCGGTCGTTTCTGATCACGCCGGACGGCAGCAGCAAAATGCCCGCGGGGATGGCGGTGACGCTGCGCGGAATCGCGTTCAGCGGTTACGGCAAGGTGGTCAAGGTTGCGGTCTCCGACAACGACGGCAAGACCTGGCACGATGCCCGGCTGGGCGAAGATCTGGGTCCCTATTCCTTCCGCGCCTGGTCCTTTTCGTGGAAACCGGGCCGCGCGGGCAGCTACAAGCTGGCGGTGCGGGCCACAGATGAAAAAGGAAACGTGCAGCCGGACGAAGCCACCTGGAACCCCGGCGGATATCTGTGGAACAAGATTGAACGGCAAGAGATTGTCGTTGGGACAGCGGAGTAGGATGGCCTTCGCGCGAAATTCGCTGAGCCACAGCGCCGCTTTTTTCGCGGCTCTACTGGTGCTTATCTCCATCGCCACCGGGTTGGTGTACGCGCAGATGGAATCCGGGGACTACAGCCAGACTAACCTGGGCAGCCTCAGCCAGCCGGCGCCGCGCAACCAAACAAACGGCGCCACCTATAGCGTCTCCGCCTATCCCCAGTACCGTCCTACTCTCGAACCGGGCGAAGGGCGCGAGCTGGTTGAGCCTTATTGCTCGAGCTGCCACAGCTTGCGCTACATCACCATGCAGCCGCCGCTGCCCGCTGCCACCTGGGAAGCTGAGGTCAATAAAATGGTCAAGACCTTTGGCCAGGCCATCCCGGAAGACGTCATCTCGAAAATCACGAAATATCTGCAGACGCATTACACTCCTGAAACCCGGAAAAAGTGAAGAAGCCGCTCCAGCCCAAATACCCTGAGAATTTTTTATTATACTTTCGAGGCTAAAACAATAGTTAGATTTTCCTTGTCGTATATAAGTATCATAAGCTGGTTGGCTGTAGGCAATGGATCCCAAAGACTTTATAGGCGGCCCAGGACGGATTATCACCACACCGGAGGGGCACTCCGCATTTGTACCTGATCCTCTGCCCCCGGCGATGCTTCTTGGCTCGCTTCCCGTTAAGCTGGTGGAGGAAGCAAGCCGGGCGCTCGGGGAATTGGTTGGGGTAGGAAGGCGTCTCCCGAATCCCCATATGCTTATCCGCCCCTTCTTACGACAGGAAGCAATCCTTTCCAGCCGAATCGAAGGAACCCATACTACGCCCAAAGAACTCCTGCTTTTCGAGATCAGCCCGAATGTCAGCCCCAGTACGCCAGATGTGAGGGAGGTCTCCAATTACGTCAAGGCGCTTGAATACGGACTGGCTGGCCTCAACGAGTTGCCTGTATGTCTCAGGTTGATCCGAGAGCTGCACGCCAAACTCCTGAAGGGCGTTCGAGGCGCCGACCGCCGCCCCGGAGAATTTCGGTCGATACAGAACTACATCAGCCAGCCCGGGCGGCAGATACAAGATGCCCGGTTCGTGCCACCTCCTCCACAGGAGATGAAGCGCGCGCTGGAAGATCTGGAAATCTACATCCACACGGCCGATGACCTGCCCTCGCTGGTGCGCATTGCCTTAGTGCACTATCAATTTGAGGCTATCCATCCGTTCGCCGACGGGAACGGCCGTATCGGCCGCCTGCTGATTTCCTTGCTGCTCTGCGAGAGTGGCCTGCTTCTGAAACCTCTGCTCTATCTAAGTGCGTATTTCGAGCGGAACCGCACGGCCTACTATGATCATCTTCTGCGCGTGAGCCAAGCAGGCGCATGGAATGAGTGGATCGAGTTTTTCCTTTTAGGAGTAACCGAGCAGGCCCGCGAAGCCACGAATCGCTGTCTGGCGCTGCTGGACCTGTGGCAGGAATATCGGAACAAAATGCAAGAAGCGCGGAGTTCAGCGCTCCTCCTTCGACTCGTTGATGCGTTGTTCGCGCGTCCGGCTTTGACTATTCCATTGGCCAAGAAACTGCTCAGGGTGACTTACCCAAGCGCCCAGCGAAACGTTTACCGGCTGGAAAGAGCCGGCATTCTCGTCGAAGTCACGCACCGGAAACGCAACCGCCTGTATCTGGCCCCAAAGATAATGTCCATTCTCTCTCCAAGCGACACCTCCCCGGCTTGAAGGTCGTGTCTTTGCTGCTCACTCTGAAGCAGAGCTCAAGATCATGATCGCCGTTACCCCGAAAACTGCAAGCCAAATGGCGAGCTCAGCTCTTTGAAACCTTTCAACGTTGCGATCGATTGAGGTGGCGCTCGAGGAAATCCGCCGCAGCGCGATAGGCCTCGATCCAGCGGCGGTGGGTCAGGAAGTCGTGCACCTCGTCGGGGAAGATGAGCTGCTCGAACTCGACGCCCTGCTTCCTCAACGCTTCGGCTAAGCGCACGGTCTCGCTGAACGGCACGTTGCGGTCGTCGTCGCCATGGATCAGAAGGACCGGGGAGCGCCAGGTCTTCACGGAAGACATCGGTGAAGACTCAAACGCCAGACGCGCCACGTTCAAGTCCGCTTTAGGATCGTAAGCAGGAACGAAATTGGGGATTTCGAGGTTCCAGTCGTGCACCCCGTGCATGTCCACTCCGGCGGCGAAAAGGTCTGACGCCCGCGACAGACCCAGCGCCGTCAAATAACCGCCGTACGAACCGCCCCACAACCCGATGCGCTTCGCGTCCACGTCGGGGCGGCTGCGCAGATACACGCCCGCGCCGAGGACGTCGTTAAACTCGCTCGCGCCCGTAGCTCCATAGTTCAGCGCCTCGCGGAACTCCATGCCGTAACCGATGCCGCTGCGGTAGTTGACCGAAAGCACCACGAAACCCCGGCTGGCCAGGTACTGATTCATGGCATAGGCGTTGTGGTAGTAGTACATGTAATGCCAGCCGAGCAGCATTTGACGCCGAGAGCCGCCGTGGAAAAAGACCACGGCTGGACGCCGCTCGCCCGGCTTGAGGCCGGGCGGCAGAAAGAGCTGCGCGTGGATGGTCAAGCCATCGGCCGCGGAAAGAAGAACCGGCTGCGGGGTGACCAGCGCGCCAGCGGGAAAGTCCGCCGGGATGGATTCCGGGGCGAGGTCGAGCAATTGCCCGGCGCCGTTGAGTACGGCTGCGCGCGCGGGATGCTGCGCATCGGAATGCAGCACAATAATTGCTTTGCCGTCTTTGGCCATCACCGGCGACCATTCGATTCCCAGGCCGCTCGAAATGGCCACAGGCCGCCCTCCC
>JBGPJC010000094.1:0-15446 GCA_041485165.1 Terriglobia bacterium
GCAATTCAACACCAGCTTGGTCCACAGCTCGCCCTCGATATTCGGCGAGATGCGGCACGGCACTCCGGCGCGGACAAAAAGCGCCGCGACGCGCTCGACCTGTGTGGCGGATTCCGCATCGCGCCCCGGACCGATCACCAGGTCGCCGCGGCCGACGTGCTTCAGGCGGCCCGGCGCAGGCATCGAGGCGGCCACGTACACCACCGAGGGCAGCACTGCGGGCTTCACCGCACCCGGCGCTGAAGCGAACACCGCGCGGATTGCCTCTTCATTCTCCACGCCGTTCTGCAGGCTGATGACGACTGCACCGGCGCGGAGATGCGGCGCAATGCCCCGCGCCGCGGTCTCGTTGTCCGTTGTCTTCACCGCAAACAAGACGAATTCGGCATCGCGCACCGCGGCCGGGTCCGCGGTGGCGGCCACCGCCACGCGCTCCTGGAAATGCAGCGTGTCCATCCACAGGCCGTCGCGAGAAATGGCCTCGATGACGGCACTGCGCGGGCCCGGCCGGCCGACCAGCGTTACCGGCGCCCCGGCGCGCGCCAGCATGCCTCCGAAATAACACCCCACCGCTCCCGCGCCAACCACGGCCACGCGCGGCCATTCCGAACCGGTCTGTCCGGGCATAAATGCTCCTCTTCTGCGGCCTCTACAGCCTATCAAACCACCAGAGTAAACAGGAGCCGCTCGATATCCGCAGGCGTGTTGTAGAGATGGGGGGAGATGCGCAGCGCGTTGTTGCGCAAGCCGACGAAGATTTTCTCTTTCCTCAGCCGCGCGTAGATCTCCCGGGTTTTCTCCGGAGAGCGCGCGGCAATGCACAGGAATGGACCGCGGTTGCCGGCCTCGCGCGGACTGGCCAGGACGCAACGGTCCATCGGCAGGCGCTCGATCAGCGGCGCGAGCAGTTCGTCGTTGTGCCGCCGCACGGTCTCAACCCCGGCGGCGGAGAGAAACTCCAGCGAAGCCTCGACGCCGGAGAGTTGCAGAAAGCTGGCGGTCTCAGCGGCGTCCCAGCGGCCGGCGCCTTGCGGCGGCTTCCAGGCGTAGGTCCCCGATTCATCCGGGTCGAAGGAAAGCGAACTGAATTCCGAGCTGCCATCCGCGGCCATCCAGTAAAATGACCCCGGCCGCAGCGTATCGAGAATTTCGCGGCGAGCCCAGACAAAGCCCGTGCCATAAGGTCCCAGTAGCCATTTGTATCCGGCGGCCACGGCGAAATCCGCACCCAGGGCGTGCAAGTCCAGAGGCACCGCCCCGACGCACTGCGAGAGATCCAGCAGCAGTTGCGCGCGCGTGCCGCGCAGCCCCGCGGCCAGGCGCGCGGCGTCGAGCAGCGAGCCGTCATCGAACCGCACCAGGCTGGCCGAGACCAGCCGGGTCCGGGGGCCCGCAGCGGCAAGGAAATCCTCGGGAACGATAAAGCGGCCGCGCGGCGCAACCACTTTCACGCGGATGCCGTGCCGGCTGGAGAGCGGAACCCAAGTGCAGAACTGGGCCGGGAATTCACCGCGCGCAATCAGCACCTCGTCTCCCGGCTCCCACTCGAGACTTGCAGCCACCGCTGCCAGACCGGCCGAAGCGCCGGTGGTCAGGCCAATTTCCTCCGGCGCCGCGCCGGTCATCCGAGCCAGCAGTGCCCGCACGCGGCCGGGCAGCTCGAAGTAGGTGCTCTCGGTCAGCACATGAGGCAGCTTTTTCCACTCCAGGGTGAACTCGATGGCGCGCGCGGTAACCCGGGGGATCGCCCCTTGCGTCGCCGTATCCATGTAGATGACATCATCAAAATCGAAGAATGATTCCCGCCAGTCTTGTGCCCGCGCACTCGCAACGCTTCCCATGGGTCCTCCCTGCACCGAGGCTGCAGCCGGAATAAGGACAAGTATCACGGCGGGAAGCAGGCCACGAGTGACAATTTGGTCGCCGGACAATTTGGCCGCCCACGGCGGAGACGGTTCCTCATCCAGAGTCCGCCGGGCCGGCCTCGAGATGACCAAGGACGAAGTGTTCGCGCGGTTTGCTAGAAATGTTCGCGGAGGGTTTCGAACCTCGGCAGCACCAGGAGCTTGCCCGGCCCGCTGGACAGTTCATCATGCTCGAACTGCCAGGTGCGGGAATGCGGAATGAAAACGGCGTTCAGACCGGCGGCCAGGGCCGGGTTGATGTCGCTGCGCGGGCTGTTGCCGATCATCCAGCCGTGCGATTTGATGATGCGGTGATGGTGCACCAGACGGCGGTAGGTGGCTGCGTCCTTCTCCGGAACGATTTCGATGGCTTCAAAGCGCGGCTGCAAACCGGAGCGCTCCACCTTGGCGGCCTGCTCTGCCGGCTCGCCTTTCGTGAACAGGATGAGGCGGTGCCGCTCGGCGAGGTAGGTGAGGGTTTCCGGGACTCCCTCCAGAATATGGGGCGGCACACGCTCCAGCTCTTCGGCCAGCCCGCTGATTTGTTGCACCAACTCTTTGCGCGCAAAGTTTCCGGCCAGCTTCATGTAGGTTTCTTCCAGCGAGCGGCCGAAGCTGCTCACGCCGTAGCCGTGCTGGCGGATGTTGCGGCGCTCGGTCTCGTTGAGGATGCGGCGGATGTACTCGCGGGAAAAGCCCAGGGGCTCGAGCAGATCGACGTAGGTGTCGATGCTCTGCTCGAAGAAAATATTGTTTTCCCAGAGGGTGTCGTCGGCGTCGATCAGCAGTGTCTGTCGCGTCATCTGCTTGCCGCTCGCAGGCGCCGCCCGGGAGCAGAAGCCGGGGCGCGCGCAGAGGAAGACCCGGCAGACTGCTCAGGACTGTTTCGGTCGGGAGGCGGCAAGTTTTTTCAGGATCTCGCGGCCAGTCTGCTGGGTAGCGCCAAACTGGGCGAGGTAATTCTGGAACTCGCGGTTGATGTCCAGAGCGGCTTGCGGCTCGAGCTGGGTGCGCAGGATCATGTCGCGCATCCGCACGGGGTGGGGCAGCACAGCCTCTTCGTTGAGATCTTCCAGGGCGTTCTTGATGTCGTAGTTGGCCATGACTGCCTCGGGGAGACGCAGGCGGAGGAGCAGGATCGCTCAGGCCGCCGAGGGAAGAAATTCGTAACGGTCGATGCGCGCAGCTACTCCGCGGCGCTCTTCCTGTTCATCCACGCGCACTACGGTGCCATAACATTGGATGTGGACGTCCCCTGCCATGGTGACTTCCTTGGGCAGCGTGAGCACAAACTCGACCGGCGACCCCGGCTCGAAGTTGCGCGCGATCACGAAGTAGAGGCCGCGGAAACTGACGTCGCGCGTCCTGGCCTCTTGTTCGACCCGGCTCTCACCGTTGGTGTAGCGAATCGTGAGGGGCAGGTTCATGTTGAACCGACGGGAGCCCCGGCGTTCAGTATCCTTCATAGGCGCCTCGTGAGTGGTATTCCCGACTGTTCCCGGTTGAGGCAAAAATAACACCGAACCGGGAAGAGCGCAACCTGCATACCTTGTTTTGTTCAGGTCTGCAACTATTCTGTGAATCGAGCAGCACTCTGAAACGCCGCCATCCGCCCCGCTCATCTTTACCACCTCGATGTGTCCCGAATCCGGCGAGCGCAGCGCACCGGCCCGCGCGGCCGGGCCATGGTGATGGGGGCGGAATCACTCCGCCCGGGGCGCTTGACTTGCCCGGCTCTGCCGGATACCTTCCAGATTGAATCATGCCGGGCGAAGAAGGACGTACAAGGTCGCGGGTCCGCGCTGAGCTTTCTGTCCGCGTGCGGCAGATAGGTCCGCCCCGGGATTCGATCGAGATCACCAAGACGCTGGACTTTTCGCGCAACGGCGTGCTTTTCCGCACCCGCCAGCCCTACCAATTGCACAGCACGGTGTGGCTGATCCTGCCCTACAACCCCAAAGCGCCGATTCAGGACCCGGAGTTTCCCGGCACGATCATCCGCATTGACCCCATGGAGGACGGCACGGCGGAAATTGGCGTGCGCTTCCACAACGCGCGGGCCGACCGTGTGGAAGGCATCTTCGACAGGAAGGCCGCGCCCGTGACTTCAACCGAGCGCCGGGCCAAGGACCGCGCCAAACTCTCGCTCTCCATCCGCGTGCGGTATGAGGGCGGGGTGGAAATCAGCAACACCGTGGATGTTTCGCGCACCGGTGCGCTGTTTCGTTCCCAGCGGGATTACAAGATCGGGCAGCAGGTCTGGGTCACCGTGCCCTACACTCCAGACGCGCCGCCGGAAGAGGTCGAATCGCGCGTGGTGCGCATCCTCGAACGCGCCTCGATGCGTTGCGTCGCCGTCCAATACGTCCGCAGCACGGGGATGCGCCCCACCGCTCCGCCTGAGTAAACCTGGCTTTCACTGATACACTTTTTCCGTGAGCACAGTTCTGCATCGCTCTCTTTTTCTCGCCGGGCCGGCGGGACGCCTTGAGGCATCGCTATGGACTTCCTCGCAGCCCCAGCCTGCCGCCGCGGTGGTTTGCCACCCGCATCCTCTGTTCGGCGGCACGATGCACAACAAAGTTGTCTTCCAGGCAGCGAAAAGCCTGCATGGCCTCGGGCTGTCCGTCCTGCGATTCAACTTCCGCGGCGCCGGGCTCAGTGAAGGCGCCCATGACCGGGGCCGCGGCGAGCAAGACGATGTCCGCGCCGCTCTCGAGTTTCTCGCCGAGGAGTTCCCCGCGCTGCCCATCGTTCTCGCCGGATTCAGCTTCGGCGCGGTAGTAGGACTGGAGGTGGGCTGCGGGGATCACCGCGTGACGCGCCTGGTTGCCCTGGGCGTCCCGGTAAACGACAACGACGTCTCCTACCTGACCCGCTGCGCCAAGCCCAAACTGTTTGTCCAGGGCACCCGCGATCAGTTCGGCGCGCGCGACCGCCTGGAATCTCTCTTTGCGGCGGTGCCGGAACCCAAGCGCCTGGTCTTGGTAAACGACGCCGACCATTTTTTCACCGGCAAATTGAATCAGGTGGATGGAGCCATCACGCGGTGGATGAAGGAAGCGCTCCCCGGCTCGTAGAGAATCGGCGTTTGTGCAGTCCGCTTGTCTCTGCTGTGTTCTCTGTGCTCTCTGTGTTAATCCTTTCCCCCGCTCCCCTCAACTATCTTTTTGGAACAATTCCCGAAACTTCATCTCGTCCATTGGCTCGACTCCAAGCAGCTTCACGTTTTCCAGCGCGTGAGCGGCCTGCCCCATTCCCACCAGCGCACTGGTAATCCCCGGGGCGGAACGCGCGAATTGCAAGGCGCGGAGCAGGTCACTCTTCAGCCCGATTACTCCCCGCACAAACGCCGGCAGATTCTTTGCCAGACGCCCCTGCAGGAGCGAAGCGCTGGCGATCACTGTCACACCAAGGTGATGCGCGGCCGAGACCAGCGGCACCATCCGTCCGGCGAGCGGCTGATTGGGCTGGAGCAGCGCTTCGGGCATGGCCAGGCTGAAGGGAAGCTGCACGAAGAGGAAGTGGTGATGTTCGCCGGCCACTTCCCGGGCCAGCTCCACCATCTCTTCCAGGGAGATGTAGTCCTCCGCGCTGGGCGGCTGCCGAAACGCGTTCCAGGTGGCCATCCCGTATGCGCCCACTTTGCCCGCGGCCACTGCGCTCTCCAGGAACGCAAACGCTGCCCGGACTCGGGCACGAAAATCTTCACGGGAAACATCGGAGAGCTGCGTTTCCGGGTTGTGCAGGTAGAAGACGTCGACGCTGGCGACGCCCAGGTTGCGCAGGCTGCGTTCGAGCTGGTCATCCAGGTACTGCGGAGTCATGCAGTGGCAGCCGGCGGCAACGTCTTCGGCGCGGATAATCCCCGGTTCGAGGTACTCGCGAGCAAAATATTCCCGCGGGTCGGCGGGCATCTCGCCGTCCGGGGTCATGTAACCCGCCTTGGTGCAGAGCACCAGCTCATGGCGCGCAAATCCCGCGCCCGCCAGCTCCTCGAGTGCCTTGCCTATCGATCGTTCGCTGCGCTGGAAGCGATAGTTAATGGCCGTGTCGATCACATTGACGCCGCCGCTCACCGCGGCCACCACCGCCGCAGTGTAGGCGCGGTCGGAGGCCTTGTCTGGATTGCCCAGGTAGGTGCCAATGCCGATTGAGGAGAGCAGAAGATCGTGCCGCTCGCGGAAGTGGCCGCTGGCAATTCGTCCAGTGAATCGGCTGGCGTAGTGCCGGGTTCCTTCCGGCGTGGCGCGGGAAAGCATCAAGTCTCCTGGAGCGGAGCGTTGAAGAAAGATTGGAGTATAGCAGAGGCGTTTGAGAAAGGCGGTGGCAAGCCACCGCACTCCAGGAAACCCTCACCCTCAAATGCGTGCAGCCCGCAGGCCTTCGCCATCTACCCGCTCAGTTGCCGCTGGAGTTGGCTCGCCCGCCGGTCTCCCCCAGTAATCGCGCACAAGCGCGGGCGATGCGCCGGTAAGGCCAACCGCGATCAAAAAACAAAATCTCTCCAATGCGAGGCTTCGAATAATACCAGCGCGCAAGAAGCGAGAGGTGATCAGCAAGAGTTTCTCGCCACTGCCCCGCGGTCGTGGTTTCCCCGGGCGCGGCTGCACCCTCACCTAATCCCTGCCGCAGGATCGCCTCCAGCGAGCGTGGGCCGGCCGCAAGCTCCCCGAATCGCAACAGGAATGGTTCCGCAATCACCCCGCCGCGAACGGCGTAGACCGCCACCGCCTTCTCCTCCGCCGCGGGCTGCAAGACCACCGCATGGAGCTGGTCCACCTGCCGCGCCAGCTCGGGAAGGCTGCGCAGGACGGCGGCTACTTTTTCGAGTTTCTTGTGCAGCGCCGCGCTCCGTTCAAAATCAAGATCGGTGCTGGCGGCATCGCGTTCGCTCTCCAGCGCGGAGGTGAGCGAAGCGCCGGAAGTAGAAAGGAACTCCACCACGCGGCCCACTTCGGCGCGGTATTCCTCGTCCGAGCATCCCGCGAAGCACGGCGCCAGGCACATTTTCATTTCCGAATAGATGCAACCGGGAAACGCCGGATCGCGCAGGATCTTGATCTGGCAGCGCCGAATTTTGTAAAAATTCAGGAACTGGTCGTGGAACGCATCTGCTGCTTTCCGCGAAGAAAAAGGCCCAAAGTAAGATGCGCCATCGGAGAGGATGCGCCGCGAAACGTAGCAGCGAGGATAAGCGCTGGCGAGCTTGACCTTCAGGAGCGCGGGCGGACGCAGGCGCATCCAGCCGCGATAGCGTTGCGGAAAAAGCTCGCGGGCAAGCTGGTAGACGCCCAGCGCCTGCTCGAACGGCGAGCCCGTCAGACGGTAGCGGATGCGCCCGGCGATCTCGCGCAGGTTGAGCCGCCGCGAAGGCTCATCGCTCCGCGCAATGAGTCCGGTGACCCGCCGCCGCAGGTTTGCCGTCCGCGCCAGATACGCGCGAGCCCCGGCCTGGCGCATCTCGATCAGGAAGACCGCAGGTCGCTCCGGAAGCGCCGCAAGGAACTCTTCTTCGCGCTGGGGATCGAAATCCTGGCCGCAATCCAGCTCAAACACGGCTCAAGGATACAACGGGCGGAGGCCAGGGCGGAAAGTGAAGGGCGCAGAACTACCAGGAAGGGGGCAACGATTTTCGATTCTCAGTACATCTTCAGGGTCCAGGCGGCAATCACCAGTCTCTGGATCTCGCTGGTACCCTCGTAGATTTCCGTGATCCGCGCGTCGCGGTACATCCGCTCGACCGGATACTCGCGGCTGTAGCCATAGCCGCCATGCACCTGGATGGCTTTGTGGGTGACACGCGTGGCCATTTCGCTGGCAAACAGCTTGGCCATGGCCGCTTCCATCGAGAAACGCGCTCCGGTGTCCTGTTTCCAAGCGGCGCGCCGCGTCAGCAACCTCGCCGCCTCGATTTCCGTGGACATGTCCGCGAGCATGAACTGGATGGCCTGGAAATTGGATATGGGCGCGCCAAACGCCATGCGTTGCTGCGAATACTGCAGCGCTTCTTCGAACGCGCCCTGGGCGATACCCGTGGCCTGCGCAGCGATGCCGATACGGCCGCCATCGAGCGTAGAGAGCGCCACCTTGTAGCCTTCGCCCTCGTTGCCGATGCGGTTCGACGCCGGCACCTCGCAATCGGTGAACGACAGCTCGGTGCAGGCAGTAGCGTTGATCCCTAGTTTTTTTTCTTCCTTGCCGACCTTGAAGCCGGCCGTGCCTTTTTCTACCACTAGCGCAGTGATGCCCTTCTCGCCCTTGGAAGGGTCCGTGTTCACATAAACGATGGCAGCGTCGGCAGCGCCGCCATTGGTGATCCACGACTTGGTGCCATTGACCACATACGTATCGCCCTTGCGCACCGCCTTAGTGGTCAGCGCCGCGGCATTGGAGCCAGCCTGCGGCTCGGTGAGCGCGTAACACCCGATCTTTTCACCACGGGCAAACGGCTCGAGCAGCCGTTTTTTCTGCTCGTCGGTCCCCACGCGGTAGATGGGATCGCAATAGAGAGAGTTCTGCACCGAGAGGATGACGCCGGTGGAAGCGCAAACGCGGGAAATCTCCTCGATTACGATCGAGTAGCTGATGTGGTCGAAACCCGCGCCGCCGTACTGCTCGGGCAGCGCCACGCCGGTCAGCCCCAGCTCCGCCGCCTTGCGGAAATTCTCGCGGGGAAACTCGCCGCTTTCGTCGAGGTGCCGGGCCAGCGGCTTCACTTCCGACTGCGCGAATTCCCGCACCGTCTGCTGGAGCAGTTTCTGCTCGTCGCTGAGCTCGAGATGCAAACGCGTTCTCCTTCCGCCTGAATCCCGCGGAGAGTTCAACCACGAAGTATATATTGGCCGCGCTGGAAATGAAAAAGATCGGCCGCAGAGTCAGAAATGTCGGAGATGAAGCCCCGACCCACGGGCAACACCTGAGAAGCTGATCAGCCCTCGAGCGCCTTGCGCAATTTTTCGTAGGTCTCCGAGAGATCCTCGGGATGGAGCCGCGTCTCTCCCACCGTGGTCATGAAGCTGGCGTCTCCGGTCCAACGTGGCAGGACGTGCATGTGCAGGTGACCGGTGACGCCGGCGCCCGCGGAACGCCCCAGGTTCATTCCCAAATTGTAACCCTGCGGTGAATAGAGCGCGGCCAGCGCCTGCTGCAGCCTCTGCGCCAGGCGCATCATTTCCGCCAGGATTTTCGGCTCGCAGGAACCCAGCTCGGCCTGATGCATGTACGGCACCACCATAGCGTGGCCGGTGGTGTACGGGAAGCGGTTGAGGATGATGAAATTCTGCACGCCGCGCAGGACGATCAATTGCTTCACGTCATCGCCCACGGCCAGCGCGTTGCAAAAGACACAGCTATTTTCCTTGTCGGGGTCGGCAACGTACTGGTAGCGCCACGGAGTCCAAAGGTAATCCATACCGCGCCGCCGGAACTAGTGGGACGCTTCCGTGGGGGCCGGGGTGGCGGGCGCGGGGACGGCGCCCACGGTGTTCACAAACTCTTTCAGTTCCTTGCTGGGTTTGAAGTAGGGGATGCGCTTAGGAGGCACGTCCACCTTGGCGCCGGTCTTGGGGTTGCGGCCCACACGGCCGCGCCGCTGGCGGGTGCGAAAGCTGCCAAAGCCGCGGATCTCGATCTTGTCGTTCTCGCGCAACGCGGTGATGATGCTGTCAAAGATCGTCTCCACCACGGTCTCGGATTCTTTCCGCGGCAGTTCGGTGAGGCGAATGACTTCTTCGACCAGATCCGCCTTGGTCATCGTGGGTGATTTCATCGACGTAATCTCTCCCGCCTACTTGGCCCCAGGCCTTGCCTCCTGGAAAAATGAGGCGTCAGCCCGTGCACCGTAACCCAAACGATATCACCAATATCCGGAATTAGCCACCGCCCGGGCCCCACCGCAGGCTGCTGTCGCGGCGGAGGACAATGCATGCCGACCGGCGATATCCAAGGCGCAAGACAGGTGCACGCCGCGCAATTCACACCCGGCCCGGCTGTCAAGCTCTCAGGAGAAGTCCCGCTTGGAAAGCATGATGTCTCCGATGGTGGCTTTCGAAGACGATTTGGAAGAGCGATAGTCCTGCAGAGTTTTCTTCTCTTCGTGCTTCTGCGCGCCGCGGTAGCTGAGGGCAATTTTGCGCTGCTGGGTGTCCAGGCGCAGAACTTTGAAGTCGTATTCTTGTCCGGCCTCGAGTAGAGAAGCGGCTGGAGCAGCGGCGGGGCGGGCCTGTTGCTTGTCGCGGTCGCCGCGAGGGCGGCGCTCCTCGATCTCGCTGATGTGGCACAGTCCTTCAATGCCTTCGGCCAGCTCGACGAATGCGCCGAAATTGGTGAGCCGCAGCACCTTGCCCTTGACGATATCGTTGGTGTGGTGCTGGCCGAACCACTCCGCCCAGATATCGTTTACCTGCTTGATGCCCAGCGAGAGACGGCGGTTTTCGGTGTCAATCTTCAACACCTTGGCCTCCACGGTATCTCCCTTCTTGAGCGCTTCGCTGGGATGCTTGAGGCGCTGCGACCAACTGATGTCGCTGACGTGCACCAGTCCTTCGATGCCTTCTTCCACTTCCACGAACGCGCCGAAGTCGGTCAGGCTGCGCACCCGGCCGCTGACCAGCGAGCCGATGGGATACTTATCCTGCAGCGTCTCCCACGGGTCGGGCAGGGTCTGCTTGAGCCCCAGCGAAATGCGGCGCTGCTCTTCCTTGGCGTCCAGGACCAGCACCTCGAGCTCGTCGCCGGCGGTGACGATCTTGGAGGGATGCTTCATGCGCCTCGACCAGGTCATCTCGCTGACGTGCACCAGCCCTTCGATGCCGGGCTCCAGCTCGATGAAGGCCCCGTAATCGGTGACCCCGACCACTCTGCCGTAAACGCGCATGCCCGCCTTGTACCGCTCGGCGATGCCCGCCCACGGATCGGGAATCATCTGCTTGCGCCCCAGCGAAATGCGCATCTTCTCGCGGTCGAACTTGAGGATCTGCACTTCGATCGAGTCGCCAACCTTCACCAGTTCGGAGGGATTGACCACGCGGCCCCAGGACATGTCGGTGACATGCAGCAGCCCATCCACTCCGCCCAGATCCACAAAGACTCCGTAGTCGGTGAGGTTCTTCACTTTGCCGGTGACGATGGCCCCCTCGGCCAGCGTGCCCACCAGCGCTTCGCGCTGCGCTTTGAGGTCTTCTTCCAGCAGCACGCGCCGGCTAACTACCACGTTTCCGCGCTTGCGGTTCATCTTCAGGATGCGGCAGGTGATCTCCTGACCGATCCAGCCGTCGAATTCCTTCACCGGGCGCAGGTCAATCTGCGAGGCGGGCAGGAACGCGGCGACGCCGATGTCCACCACCAGGCCGCCGCGGATGCGCTCGCTGACTTTGCCGGTGATGGCCTCGTGACCGCGATGCGCCTTCTCAATCTTTTCCCAGGCCTTGCGGCGATAGGCGCGCAGCCAGGAGACCAGCGCGTAACCATCTTTGTGCTCGTGCAAAAGCTGCACTGGCACCGGCTGTCCCGGCATCAGCGGGAACCCACCCTTCAAATCCGCGAACTCCGTCGCCGGGACCAGGGCCTCGAACTTCCCGCCGATGTCCACCACCACGCCCGCATCCACGATGGCCACCACGCGGCCTTCGACAAAGTCTCCGTCCGCTGCGGGCTCCTGCGGAACGGCGTACTGCTCCATCAGCGCTTCCATGGACTCCGGCGAGTCCGCGCCGGCATCATCGGCATCGGCGATGCTCTCAGGCTTCGGTCTAGGCCGGGGTTTCGATCTCTGCTTCGGTTCCCGGTGCGCGGCGACGACCGGCTTGGCTTCCTCCGCAGATTCGGAGGACACGGTCACGACGGTGGCTGCTTCGGGCGCGCTATCGAGAGCGGCCGGAGTATCCGGCAGAGTTTCGCCGGGATTCTGTTCGAGTTCGGACGGTTGTGCGACGTTGTTTTCGGTGTTGGCCGACATACGCGGCTCCCCTGGGGAAAGTTACCCTGCTTACCGAGGCCTATCCTCGGACATCCCGGCATCGGGACCTTAGAGCAAGGAAGGATTAAAGGTGCCCGAAGGACACCGCTGAAAATGGTACAAGTGCCCCCTTCCCTTGTCAACCTAAGCTCAATCCGGGCACAGGGTTGGTGGTCTCTACGATGCGTCAAATCGGAAAATCGTTCCGGCCCGATCTTCAGACGCGGAAGGAGTCGGCCCGGCGGACCTTTTTTCGGAAATCCGAGGCGAACATGTCCACCGTCCGGCACATCTCGTAGAGGCGGGAGCGGATGCGATGTCCCACCCGGTCAGAGAGAGAATCTTCCATCACCCGCCTCTCGCTGGAGGTTTCACGCGCGCCGCCCGTCTGCTCCTCGCGGTCGAGAAAATTGGTAGTGAGCAACGTCACGCGGTTTTCATTGTATCGAGCGTTGAGGATATGCCCCACAGTGTCCAGCACCCACGCCGAGGGCTTACCAGCGCCCAAATCGTCTAGCAGCAGGATCTCGGCCTTCAGCACGGGCTCCAGCACCTCGATTTCGGAGGTTTGGCTGACCGGGTTGTAACTGGCCTGAATCTCCTTCAGCAAGTCGCGATAATCGTAGAACAGTCCTTCATGCCCGCGGCCAAGCAGTTCGCGGAGTGCCGCGACGGCCAGGTGTGTCTTCCCCACGCCGCTCGGCCCCACCAGGAGCAGACCGTGGTCTCGCCCGCCCGGGTATTCCCGGGCAAACCCTTGCACCACCAGCTTGGCCTGCTGCAGGCTGCGGTTCCACGCTGCGACCTCGGGATCGTCATGCGGGACATCGGTCTCAAAGTTCTCGAATTCGCGGTCCAGATAGCGCCGGGGGATGCGCGCGCGCTCCAGCGGCGCGTTTTTGCGCCCCGCAGCCATGCACTCGCAGGGCACGGCCTGGCGCACCTTCCCGTGGGAGGAGTCGCGCTCGACGGTCCTCCAGCCGGTCCCTGAACACTTGGGGCAATCCGCTTGTTTCATGCCAGGAGAAGGATAGGACGGAGCGCAGCGTCGCGCAACCGCGGTGAACGAGCACCGGCCCAGGCTCTGGCACCCCGGGCCGTGCCGCGATCCTCAATCTGCTGCTGCCGCAACAAACAAAGATCGCACTGGAGCAAAGGCCACAGCGTGCCGAAGAGTATTAGAGAACCGCGAAATAGCGGTTTGCTTCCTGCATAGGCTACAGATTCGATACATTAGAGTTGCTGGGAATTGATTTTCTTCGTCCAGACGGGTAGCCTCTGAGCAGCGTAGACTGTGGCCAAAGCGACCGATTCTCGAAAAGCCTCTGCCGATGTAGGTCCACTCGTGCTTGCAGTGGATGACGATCCCTCCACTTTGCGCATCATTGAAATGCTGCTCGAGCGGAACGGTTACAGCGTCCGCACTGCGCCCAGCGGCGAAGACGCGCTGGTCGTGCTCCGCGACCGCGTCCCTGCGGCGATGATCCTCGACGTCAACATGCCGGGGATGTCCGGCTTCGACGTCTGCCAGGTCATCAAGCGCGACGAGCGCCTGGCGCGTATCCCGGTCATCCTGCTCACCGCACAGGGCACGCCCCAAGACTATAAGACCGGCCACGACGCCGGAGCGGTCATCTACATGGTCAAACCGTTCAAGCCGGAGCGACTCCTGCAGGTGATCCGTCTTTTGACCGCGCCATTTCAGCCATAGCCCGCTACCCGTCTGGAGTCACTCCCATTTTCTCCTTCGATGCGAATCTTTTCTGTCCTGACTTGTAAACCTTGCGGCGCAGGCGAGAGGAGCGACGCGAGCCGGATGGGGGAAGCTTTATGCCTTTCTGTCAGGGGAAGCACTGCGGTACCAGGCCACAAACTTTTCCAGGCCGGCCTCGAGCGGCGTCGCAGGATTGTACCCGAGGAGCCGCTGCGCCTTGGAGATGTCCGCCCAGGTGAGCGGCACGTCGCCGGGCTGGAGCGGCAAAACCTCGCGCCGCGCGGTGCGCCCAGTCACGCGTTCGAGCAAGGTCACCAGCTCGTTCAGAGTGACGGGATGACTGTTGCCCAGATTGAAGACCTCGAAGGGGGCCTCGCCCGCCGCCGGGCGCGGCTGGTAATCGAGGGCGGCGAGCACGCCGGCGACGATGTCGTCCACGTAGGTGTAGTCCCTGCCGGTGCTGCCATCGCCGAAAACCGGGATGGAGCGCCCGGCCTCGAGCAACGCGGTGAATTTGTGAATGGCCAGGTCTGGCCGCTGCCGCGGGCCATACACGGTAAAGAAGCGTAACGCCGCGACCGGCAGGCGGTAAAGGTGCGCGTAGGTGTAGCACAGCAACTCTCCCGCCAGCTTGGTTGCGGCATAGGGAGAAATCGGCCGCAACTCGAAGTGGGATTCCGAGAACGGCGTGAGACTTGTGGCGCCATACACCGAGCTGGAAGACCCGAACACGAATTCCCGCGCTCCGAACTCGCGCGACAATTCCAGCAAGTTCACGGTGGCGGCTACATTCACCTGCTCGTACTTGCGCGGCTGTTCGATCGAGGGGCGGACTCCGGCTTGCGCCGCCAGGTGAATGACCGCCTCCGGCCGCGCGCGGGAAAAGATTTCACGCAATGCCTTGTAATCCCGGATGTCGGTCTCGAAGAACTCGTGGGCCCCGGCGCGGCGAACGTCCTCCAGGTTGGCCTCTTTCCACGCCCGGGCGTAGAACGGATCGAGATTGTCCAGCAGGCAGAGCTTGGCGCCGCGGCGCAGCAAGGCCTCCGCCACGTGCGAGCCGATAAAGCCCGCCGCTCCGGTCAGCAGGATTCTCTCGTATCCTTGACTCATAGCTTCCTTTCGCTTCCGCGGGGCGCAACTCCCTGCGCCATTGCCTGGTGCGAGAATTCAAGACTACCCGGAATTGCATCCGCGGCCAAGCGCGCACGAATCCACCCGTTGGCGCATTGGCGGCGCCGGGTTGCGTGCTCCGTGCTTTTCCCGCATACTGCGCACGCGGTGAGCACCGGTGCGGCGCATCCCCTCCCGGCCCGGATCCTCACGCCAGCACACCTTCATGAGAATCAGCGTATTTGGCATGGGCTATGTGGGCTCGGTGACGG
Source organism: Terriglobia bacterium (assembly GCA_041485165.1). Taxonomy (GTDB): domain Bacteria; phylum Acidobacteriota; class Terriglobia; order Acidiferrales; family UBA7541; genus JAAFGT01. Next base: position 14,962 of record JBGPJC010000094.1, read on the forward strand.
CGGCGTGCCTGGCCGAGCAGCGGCACGATGTGATTGGGGTAGACCTCAATCCCACCAAGATCCGGTTGATCAACGAGGGACAAACGCCGGTGATCGAGCCGTCGCTCGGAGACCTGGTGCGCGATGCCGTGCAGGAGGGGCGTCTCCGCGCCACCGGCAACGCAGCCGAGGCCGTGAACTCGACGGAAATCTCTCTGGTGTGCGTAGGCACGCCCACCTTGCGCAGCGGGAAGCTCGACCTCACGGGAATCGAGAAGGTGAGCGGAGAGCTGGGCCGCGCGTTGAAGGGAAAGTCCGCCTTCCACACCATCGCCGTGCGCAGCACCATCCTTCCCGGCACCAGCGACACGCTGGTCATTCCCACCATCGAAGCCGCCAGCGGGAAGACCGCCGGACGCGACTTCGCGGTGTGCTACAACCCGGAATTCATCCGCGAGGGCACGGCCGTGGCCGACTTTTACGCCCCGCCGTTCACCATCATCGGC
>JBGPJC010000095.1:0-15410 GCA_041485165.1 Terriglobia bacterium
CCCACCGAAGTAGAGTAGAGGTAGTTTGGGCGAACGATCAGTTCTCCCTGCATGAACGGGTGCATGTAGCCGCAGGTAATCGAGCAGCGGTAGCGGAACTTGCCCGGACGGCTGGCGACAAAGCTGATTTCTGCAACCTCTTTGTAGTCCCCGCCCTGCGAGGGTTTCCGCGCCCAAAAGGTGTCGTTTTCCGGACGCATCTTGGCATCCACGTCGTAACCCTCCAGGTAGAAACCGTGGGTGACGTCCTGGGCCACCAGCCGGATATGTATCCGGTCGCCTCGATTCACCTGGAGCACGGGCGGATCGTAGGCATACTTGTGAGCGGTGATGGTGAAGTTGCGCTCCTGAGGAGGTGCTTGCTGAACAGAGGCAAGCAAGAAACCCCCCAGTCCGCCCAGCACGAGAACCAATCCAGCCCGAAGGTACTTCGAATTGGCCAGCCTTCTCATGATTCCTCCACCGCGCACTCACTGGGCGCGCAAGCACTGGCTAGAAATTCGCGGTGACGCTTCCTGTCGCTGGCACTTTCACGTTTTGCTGTTTGATCTTGCCGCGGTACCAGGCCTTGACCACGTAGTCGCCCGGCGGAACACCGGCAATACGAAACTTGCCGTTCGCGTCGAGCTGGGCGAAGTAGGGATTCTGCAGCACCAGAATGTACGCCTCCATCTCCGGATGGACGTTGCAGAGGATGGCGACTTCGCCGAGTTTCTTGAAGGTGTAACTGCGTGCCATCCCCTGCGTGTAGGTTCCCAGGTTAAACTTATCGGCGCCCACGCCGAAAACGTTGTGCTGCAAGTTGTCGCTGTTGTGGAACTCGACGGCGGTGCCTTGCACCACCGGGAGCAGGTAAGGAATGAAAACTTTGCCGTGCTGATCCATCTTGGCGTTCCCACCGGGAAATGTTCCCGGGACCTTCTCGACGTACACTACTGCTTGATCGGGTTTCGGCACGGCAAGCGCGCCTACGATGTCTCCCGCCCTCAAACGACTGGGGGGGAGAGAAAGTACGACGAGAACCGCCAGGAGCCCTGCGCTCTTCACCTTGACCATTTCCCTCTCCTCTCAACTGCGCGCAAACGCGGATTTGGATCCGGGCATTGCTTGCCGAGATTGTCGGGGTTGATAGGACCGCCTTTGATTTTCACCGCCACGCCATCGACCACCAGAGCTCTGATCTCACATCCATGCAGGCACCTGCCACAGGCCCTGGCAATCCATTGTCCCGGCCCCAACGCACCCTGTGTCGCACCTGTGATCGCCGATGAAGGGGCGTGGGACGTGTGCTCGCTCGGGAATCTCGCGCGTGCCGGAGGGCCTACCGAGGAGCTGCATGGCCAGGTAGGTGAGCGCCTTGACCGCACAGCAACAAATCCGAAAGAGCAAGGAATCTGACATGATTAAAAGACTTCCTTATCCTCAAGTCCATATTGTTTGACGTGACGATTCGGGGTCAATCGTCCGTTTGTCTCTGCGCCTGGGTCGATTGTCACAGAATCATGCATGCTCGAAACTGACCTATTCGCGCTCCTGAATAGCACCGCAGACGCCGCTTTTAGTGTGGATGAACAGGGACTGATCCGGAATTTCTGATTTTCAAATTTAGCTTTGCGCAAAACCGAGGGGACTGCCGCGTTTGCCGCAGCGAACGCTTCTGAGATTCTCCGGATGTAGAAGGCGAGCACGCGACAACGAGGAGAGGATCGATCGAATTCCAGAGTAAGAGTAGCCGGTTGGGCGCCGGTGAGGGTATCTTGGCGGAGACACCGCAAGACGGCAGGTCACCAGAAGGACGGCGACCTGCCGCACTCCAAGGCCTTCGGGCTGCAGTGACTGCGCGCGACCGCACTACAATTAGATTTCGGGATGGTACCGGCGGCGGCGTGCTTAAATGAGCTCTCGCCGGACCGCGTGGATCACCGCTTCCAGCCGGCTGCGCGTGCCCAGCTTCTGATTGGCGTGGTGGACGTGATTGCGGAGCGTGCGCGCGGTGATCTGCAGCGTACGCGCGACTTGGGCCGGGGTTTTCCCTTCGGAGAGCAGCCGGAGGACCCGCTTCTCCTGCGGGGTCAGGGATGAAACGGGGGTCGGCATCCCTTGCTCGCCGGGAAGGGCCACAAGCTGCTTGGCCAGGGCAACAAACTGCTGCGTCAACTCCTCATTCTTCTTCCGGCCGGTGATGTCGCGGCAGAGGTGCACCAGCAGACCGTGTTTCGTGCGCCGGTCCTCAAAAACCAGGATGGAGATGTTTACCCAGATGCGCTGTCCGGAGCGCGATTGGACCTCCAAATCATAGTTGGAGATTTCCCGGTGCGCGGCCGAGCATTCCAGCACGCTGCAATTGTGCGTGCACACCAGGTTTCCCAGGTTGCCGCGGCCCTGGAACAGGTCGGCGCAGGATTTGTGCAGGACATGCGCGGGAGCGTAGCCGAAGAGCTTTTCAGCGGCGCGGTTCCACGAGCAGATGCTGCCCTGTTCGTTCACCGTGAATGCGGCGTCCGCCGTGTCTTCCAGAAGAGAAAACAACTCCGCTTCGAGCATCCTCACTCCCGTGACAATTGTCCCTGACCCTGTGACGCGAGGACGATTGACTGAAAACCGCCAAACCTAATATCTAAAGACTTTAGAGTAGTTAAGTCCGATTTTGAAGTCAAAGACAATGCTTTTGGGGTAGTCTAGGCCACCTATCAAGCAACAAATGGAGGAAGCAGTGAGCAAAGCGATTCGTTCGACTTCTTGGGTTGTCCCCGCAGCGCTTGTCATCCTTTGCCTTTTCCTGCTGGTGCCGGGGATGCATTCTCAAACACTTGCAAGTGTGTCCGTCACCGTGCAGGACCAGAGCGGCGGCGTAGTTCCGAAAGCGACTGTGGCGCTGGTGAGCAAGGCCACAGGCCTGCGACACCAGGTGGAGGCCGATGACAATGGGCTCGGAAGGATCCTCAATGTCCCGCCCGGTGACTACGAACTGCGCGTGGAGTCCAAAGGCTTCAAGCCGGCGGTGCGGTCGCTCCATCTGGAAGTGGGACAGAGCGCGACGACAACCGTGACACTGGCCATCGAGACCGCGGCGACGACGACAACCGTCACTGCCTCGGCGGAAGAAGGCCTGCAGCCCAACAAATCCCAGGTCAGCGAAGTGATCAACGAGCGCCAGATCGTGGACCTGCCGATCAAGGGCCGCAACTTTATCGATTTCGTGATGTTGACGCCGCAGGTCACGCTGGGGAACAGCACCTCGGTGGGCAGCCAGGCGCCATTCACCGAGCAGACTCCCAAGCTGAGTTTCGGCGGCGTGCGGGAATCGCACTCCGTGTTCATCTCACTCGACGGGGTGGACTATACCACCGGCCTCTCCGGCCTGCAGCGCAGCTCCCCCTCGCAGGATTGGATTCAGGAATTCCGCGTGGTGACCAGCACGTACGATTCCGACACCGGCCGGACTCTCGGCGGAATCGTGAACACCGTCACCCGGTCAGGGACGAACAACTTCCACGGCGGAGTGTACGAATTCTTTCGCAATAACAATCTGAATGCCAAGAATCCCTTGGATTCGCCCGGCATGCACGTCCTGCGCCTGAATCAATATGGCGCGACCCTGGGCGGCCCCATCATCAAGGAGAAGACCTTTTTCTTCGCCGGGTACGAAGGGCAGCGGAGAGCGCAGTCGCCGCGCTACTCAACCTTCATCCAGCAAAACATCGCCGGGATCAACGCAACGAAAACGTTCTTTAACTTCTCGCCCGAGATTCTAGGCTCCATCCTGATCGTCAACGATTACGACAAGTTCATCGGCAAGGTCGACCATCAGTTCAGCAACAGCACGACCCTGACCGCCCGCTATATCTTCTCCGACGAACGCAATCCGAACACCGCCGGCGCCCCTCCCGGCGTGGGGCTGCCGAGCACGTTCCGCAACAATCCAATTCAAGATCAATCGGTGGCCGCGGACCTCATCCACACATTCTCTCCCCAGCTCACTTCGGACACCGTCTTTCAGTTTGCGCGCCGCACTTTCCATCTGGATCCCGTCGGCGCCGGACGGGAACCCTTCATGGTGATCCCCAACCTGGTGCAGTCCGGCGGGCCGGTGGGGAGCTTCACCTTCTACCGTGAGTCGCGGATCCAGGTGGGCGAGAACGTGACCAGGGCCTTCTCCAGGCACACGCTCAAGTTCGGCGGCGAGTTCCACAACATCTGGAACTCCACCAAATCGCCCATGTTCACGCCGGCCGTCGCCGTGTTCACCCCGCAAAGCTACTTCGGAATTGGGCCCTTTGCCCCCAACCCGACCGCGGTTGTCCTCTACTTCGGCATGCCACGGTCGCTCTGGGGAACGCAGTTGCCGCCCCGGGGGACGAACTGGCAGTCCAGCTTACTGCCTCCGCCGGAATTTCAGGCCTGGGACGCCGCCTCCTCGGCCAACTTCACCCGCCAGATTTTTGGCTTCTATATTCAAGACAAGTGGCAGGCCACCTCTCATCTCACACTGACGTACGGAACGCGCTACGACGCCGAGACGCGCCCCTTCGGCGATCGCCACTGGTATGAGCAGGACTGGAAAGACTTCCAGCCCCGGGCGGGTTTTGCTTACGCTTTCAACGACAAGACGCTGGTCCGCGGAGGCTTGGGCCTTTACAACGGGCCCTTCAACTGGAGTGAGTTGGTGGGCACCACCACTGCGTTCGGCCCCATTACCGGCTACCTGAACAATCCCCTGGTGCCGCAGTTTGCGAGCCTCGCAGCGTCGCAACGGTTGCTCGTGGGTCTGGCCGAGTACGGTCCCGTGGGGGTTCGTTTCCCGGGGCCGGGCGGAATTCCGGCAGCCGGGGCCTTCGCGAACTTCGCGGCCACCGGCGCTTATCCGGCTCCCAGCGACTTGATCGGATTCTCTCACGGGTTTACCACCAAGCACTTTCCCAATCCGTACGCTGAGAACGCCAGCCTGCAGGTGGAGCGCACGCTGGGCAAGGATGTACAGATCTCGGTGGGCTACATGTACATCCACGCTTTGCGGCTGCATTACTTCGGCACCGCGAACGCCACGCCGGTCGGCTTCCTGCCTGACGGGAAGATTCAGTTGACGTTCGCGGACCCGAATTTCGGGTTCGCCTTTCTGGACAGCCCGGACGCCAAATCCATTTACAACGCCGGCTTCGTGACCTTCAACAAACGATTCGGAAATCACTATGGAGCCACGGCCAACTACACCTGGTCGAAGTCCATCGACAACCAGACCACCATCCAGTACGCCACCGGACCGCAGAACTTCCTGCGGAGGGACCTGGAACACGCGGTTTCCGATAACCACGTCGCGCACCGTTTCATCCTGACCGGGTTGGTGGATTCGCCGTTCCACAACATGGTGGTCAAGGACTGGAGCTTCGGGCTGACCACAACCCTGCAGAGCCCGCGTTACCAGTCGGTCCTGGTGGGCTTCGACGTCAACGGAGATGGCTTCCCCTTCTCCGACCGGGTCGGACTCCTGGGGCGCAACACCTACGCGGGGGATGTGCTGCGCAATGTCGACATCCGCTTTCAGCGCGACTTTTCCTTCGAGATGTCGCAGCACCAGATGAAGGCGACGTTCAGTTTCGAAGCCTTCAACTTGTTCAATCGCGCCAATGTGCTGGACGTGGACAACGTCTACGGTGCGGGCGATTTGCTCGGGCCCGTGCCGAAACATTTCCGCGATGGTGTGCAGGGAGCGGCGCCGAGCTTCGGCAGCCCTCGCAGCATTGCCGACATGCGACAGCTCCAGTTCTCGCTCCGCTTCAGTTTCTAGTGAGCAAGCGGGCTCCAGGCCTCCTCATTCCGCGCACCAGGGGGCCTGGGGCCCGCTGGAAGGTTGGACTGCGGCGCCGGCAGGGCCGGAGTGATTTTTCGTCTGGAGGGCGAGTATGCCGCTGAGTGAAGTAAAAGAGTTCTTCGTTCCTCAGGAGGCTGGCGAGGTCGCGGCACTGCTGGCGAGGTTCGGGAACAGGGCCGTAGTGCTCGCCGGTGGGACCTTCCTGCACGGTCTGGCCGCGCGGGGTTTGCTGCACGGCGTTGACGCCTTCATCTACCTGGGTAAAGCCGGCCTCTCCTATGTGAAACAAGTGGACGGGGTCCTGGCCGTGGGAGCCATGACCACCTTCACGGAACTGGGGAGCGCGGAGCCAGTTAGGAATCTGCCCGCACTCGGCGCAATCAAGGACGCGCTCCAGTATCCGCCGGCCCAAATCCGCAACATGGCTACGGTGGGAGGATGCGTGGCCAGCGCCTCTCCGCTGTTTGACCTGCCGGTGGCCTTCCTGGCACTGGACGGCACGGTCAAGGCTCTGGGTCCCAAAGGAGAGAGGGAAATTGCGCTGCGCAAGTTCTACCTGGACTATTTCGAACATGCTCTGGAGAAGAATGAGTTCCTCACCCAGGTGCGGTTGCCAAAAGCCGCCGCCAGGTCGGCGAGCGCCTTCCTCAAGCTGGATACAAACGCCAACGACCTGGCTCTGCTGAATGTGGGAGTTTGCGTGACGCTGGACGCTTCCGGAAACTGCCGCGACGTTCGCGTGGCCCTGGGCGGCGGTATCGGCAAGATCCCCGTCCGAGCCGCTGCCTGCGAGGCGGTTCTGAATGGCCAGCGGCCCACGCGGGAGCGGGTCAGCGAATCGGCGCAAGTGGTTTCCTCGGACATTCACACGGTGTCTGACCACCGGGCATCGGCGCAATATCGGACCGCTGCGGCCCGGGTGCTGGTCAAGAGGGCACTCGGCCGGGCGCTCTCACGATTGGGTGTGGAAGTGAACTGACACCGGGGGAGCGCAAACCTGCGCGGCTCGGTGCAGAACGATTCGAAGGGTGGGATAGAACCATGAAGGCGATGATTTCTCTCGAGATCAATGGCGAAGTCCACGAAGTAGCGGTTGCGCCCCACGCCACTCTGCTCCAGGTGCTAAGAGAGGATTTGGCGCTGCTGGGGGCCAAGAAAGGCTGCGACACCGGAGGCTGCGGCTGTTGCACGGTGATGATGGACGGTGAGGCTGTCTATTCCTGCATGGTTTTTGCCATGACCGCGCCGGGGAAGAAGATCACCACCATCGAGGGCCTGCAGCAGAACGGAAAGCTGGACCCGCTCCAGGAAGCGTTTATCGAAACCGGCGCCGTGCAGTGCGGATACTGTACCTGCGGGATGATCCTGGCGGCCAAATCTCATCTGTCAAGTCACCCCTCTCCCAGCGATCAGGAAATACGGCAAGCCATCGCCGGAAATCTCTGCCGCTGCACGGGCTATCAGAAAATCGTGGATGCGATCCGGCTCGTGTCCGTCGGGCGCTAACCGGAACACACCAGGAGAGAGACCATGTCCAAGATGAGTGTTGTTGGCCACAGGGTGGCGAGACCGGACGCCTACGACAAAGTTACCGGCGGCAAAGGTTTCCCTGTCAACGTCCAGCTACCGGGCATGCTTCACGCTAAAATGCTGAGGAGTCCTTACCCTCACGCTCGCATCCTCCACATTGACACCTCCCGCGCGGAGAAATTGCCCGGTGTGAAGGCGGTCTTGACCCCCGCGGATGTGCCAAACATCAAGTTTCACCCGGTCTTCTTTTCCCCCACCCTCGCCGCCACAATGGTCCGGGACATGCTCATCCTGAGCGATACGGTCCGCTTCGCCGGAGAGCCAGTGGCTGCCGTGGCTGCCACACGTGCGGAAATCGCTGAGGAGGCTGCCGAGTTGATCCAGGTGGAATACGAACGGCTGCCGGCGGTCTTCGACCCTGAAGAAGCCGTCGGGCCCGGCGCTCCCCAGCTCTATGAGCACGCCCCCAACAACATCGTCATGAACCCCTCCTTCAGCTTCGGAGACCTGGAGCGGGGTTTTGCCGAAGCCGACCACATCTTTGAGAACACCTATCAGACGCAGCGGGTCCACACCTGCTATATGGAGCCGCGAGTCTGCGTGGTGGACAGCGACGCCCGGGGCAACCTGACGGTGTGGTCCTCCACACAGAGTATCTTTGGTCTGCGGGAGAAGCTGGCTTTTGCTCTCGGCCTGCCGGTGAGCAAGGTGAAGGTGGTGCGGCCTCCCTATATCGGCGGAGGTTTCGGCGGCAAGCTGGACATGGGTTTCATCGAACCGATCTGCGCCCTGCTCAGCCGCAAGACCGGCCGGCCGGTGCGCATCGAGCACACACGCTATGAGGACTTCATCACCACCGCCCGGAACCCCATCAAGATGTATCTGAAGACCGGGGTCAAAAAAGACGGAACTTTCGCTGCACGGCATGCCCGGAGCGTCCTGGACACCGGAGCCCACGCCACCCACGGAGCGGTGGTGCTGATGGTCCACGGGATGTACGGCTTCCTTCTCCCCTACCGCTGTGCGAATCAGAAGTGGGAAGGCCAGACCGTCTATACGAACAACATTATTGGCGGCGGATTCCGCGGCTACGGAGCGCCGCAGGCGGCCTTCGCCGTGGAATCGCAGATTGATGAGATCTGCGAAAAGTTGAACTTCGATCCCATCGAATTCCGGCTGAAAAATATTCACCGGGAGATGGAACAGCATCCCTTCGATCCCAGTTTCACCCTCTCCACCTACCGGCTCCAGGAATGCCTGGAAAAGGGCGCGGAGCAATTCGGCTGGGCGAAAAGGCGCCCCGCCGCGGCCGGCGATGGGACGAAGAAGAAAGGCATCGGCCTGGCTTGCCAGCCGCTGTGGGTCAGCGGATGCCTGGGTTTCCCGGATATCTATGAGCATTCGGGAGCCATCCTGAAGTTGAATGTGGATGGGACCGCGGATGTATCCATGGCCACAATTGATCTGGGCAGCGGGCAGACCACCGTGCTTTCCCAGATCGCGGCCGAAGAGTTAGGCGTGCCGATGGAAGCGGTCCGGTTCACCTACGCGGACACCGAAACCGTCCCTTTCGATGCCCCCAGCCACGCCAGCCGAGTCACCTATTCCGCTGGAAACGCCGTCAAGGTCGCCGCTGGCTCGGTCAAGAAGCGCTTGCTGGAGCTGGCCGGCGCCGCGCTCAAGGCTGCTCCCGATAGCCTGGAGATCAGCGCCGGACGAGTGCGAGTGAAGGACTCGCCGGACAAAGGGATGACCATTTCGGACGTGGTGAAGATGGCGGAATCACCCTACGTCACCATGGTGCCGGATGGCATGCAGAAGAGCAACCTGCAGGAGAAAGGTACCCTGGTCGGGATTTCCTCGCTGGCCCCGTCCTCCAACCCTTCTCCGGCATCCGCCGAATTCGTTGAAGTGGAAGTGGACACGGAGACCGGCGAAGTGAAGGTTCTTCGGGTGGTGTTTGCCCACGATATCGGAAGGGTCATCAATCCGGCCGGGGCGGAAGGGCAGGTAGAGGGCGGGTTCCAGCAAGGGCTGGGGTTTGCACTGATGGAAAATCTGGTCTTTGATCAGACCAGCGGCGCCTGCCTCGCCGGGGATTTCCTGAATTACAAGATGCCCACCGCTCTCGAGATGCCTTCGGAAATCAAGAGCATCTTCATCGAGTCCGAAGAGCCCACCGGGCCGTTCGGAGCGAAATCCCTGTCTGAGCCCTGCCTGATTGTTCCGGCTCCGGCGATCGCCAACGCCATCTACAACGCCATTGGCGTGAGGATCCGGGAATTGCCGATAACCCCGGAGAAAATTCTGGCTGCTCTGGGGAAGCTATAGCGGAACGGACTGTCATTTATGGGGTCCAGCACCCCCGTGACAATTGTCACGGATACCGTGACATTCGGACGATTGACCGGATTCCTCCAACCCGTAGAATGCGACCATCAGATATGAAGGTCGCTTATTCATGTCCCTTCTGACCTTTTCGCGGCCCTGCTCCTACGCGGTGCGTGCGTTGACTTATCTTGCGCTGCAGCCTGTCGGCAAGCTTTCCGGAGCACGTGAAATCGCGGAGAGCCAGGGCATCCCGCATGCATTTTTGGGCAAAGTCCTCCTCCCGCTCTGCCGTGAGCACGTGCTGCGTTCACGCAAAGGCATCTCCGGTGGCTACGAACTTGCGTTGCCGCCACAGCAGATCAATCTGCTGGCCATCGTGCGGGTGATCGAGGGCGAACCCTGGAAGGATTGTTTGCTCGAAGACCACGAATGTTCCAAGCCGCGCCAGTGCTTGCTGCATTCGTGCTGGAGTCCGGTGCGGGAAATGTTGCTGGCCTACCTGGAGCGCACCACGCTGGCCGACCTGGTAAAGCTTTACCAGGCCGGCGGTGGAGCCCGGGCGGATTCCGGAATTAAACCGGCTCCCAAACCTGCGGGGACGGTTCAGATCAAGGGGCAAGGAGAATGACCATGGCAACTGCGCGCGCGACACAGATTTTGCCGGACCAGGGCAAGTGGATCCCCAGCACCTGCGGGATGTGCCTGCATGGTTGCGGCATCCTGGTCCAGGTGGTTGATGGCGTGGCCGTGAAAATCGAGGGCGATCCCACTAACCCGGACAACCTCGGCAAACTGTGCCCCAAGGGCAACGCCGGCCTGGCACGCCTCTACGATTCCACGCGCGTCCTCAAGCCCATGAAGAGGACCAACCCGCGCAAGGGCCCCGGCGTGGATCCCGGCTGGGTGGAAATTTCCTGGGAGGAAGCTTACACGATAACCGCCGGCGCGCTCGGCAAAGTGCGCAAGGATGATCCGCGCAAGCTGCTCTGTGCTCTCGGTGACTTCCAGCGCATCGTGCTGTGGGGCTGGCCGGCGGTGTTTGGCTCGCCCAACTTCTTCACTTCGCTGGGGAATTATTGCGGGGGCTCCTACCATCCGGTCAACGGCAGCTTGGACGGGTCGTTCGCCGCCATCAACGACTATGAGTACTGCAATTACTGGATCCAGATCGGTTCCGGCGATGGCTTCTCTTCGCACTTGCACCTCTCCGGCAGCGCCTTGCGCATGGCCGACGCGCGCATGCGCGGCATGAAGGTCGTGATCCTGGACCCGCGCTGCTCGGTTGCCGCGGCGAAGGCCGACGAATGGATCCCCATCCGCCCGGGCACTGACCGCGCGTTCGTACTCGGCATGGCTCACGTGCTGGTCCACGAGCTGGGCCAATACGACCACCAATTCCTGCGCGACCGCACCAATGCCCCCTACCTGGTGCGCGCGGACGGCCATTTCCTGCGCGATGCCGAGAGCAAGGCACAGGTGTGGGACCTGCATGTTCAGGCGCCGCGCCCGTGGGATGTGGTGCCAGCGGAAGCGATGGCCCTCGAAGGAACATATTTGGCCAGCGGTGAGCGGGTCCGCACCGGGTTCCAGGTGTGGAAGGACCTCCTCGCCGGTCACACCCCGGAACGCATGTCGGAGGTCTCCTCGGTGCCTGCCGAAACCATCCGCAAGATCGCGCGCGAATTTATTGACGCCGCGCAAATCGGCGCGACCATGGAGATGGATGGCAAGACCTACCCCTTCCGCCCGGCGGCGCTGAATTACTATCGCGGCTCGCAGTCCCACGGCAATGGACTGTTCGACAATCTGACTTTCAAACTGTTCAACATGCTCGCCGGCAACATTGATGTTCCCGGCGGCCACCTGGGCGTCCCGCTCGATCACCGCGGATTCTTCGTCAGCCCAGGCGAAGACGGCATGCTCAAACCGGAGCCTCACCAGCTCCACCCCGCTCCGCCGTTCAAATATCCGCCCGATTCCAGCCACCTGATGGAATGGTTTCCGATCGGCTTCGACGCCGGACAGCTCAACACGGAAACGCTTCTCGAGCCGAATCGCTTCGGCCTGAACTACCAGCCCGAAGCGATGCTGCTCTACCACTCGAATCCCTGGTGGAACATGCCGGAAACAGGAAAGGTGGAAGAAATCTTCCGGCGCATGAAGTTCATCGTGGCCATTGATATCCATCTGACCGAGTCCACGCAATGGGCCGATGTCTTCCTGCCGGAGCACACCTTCCTGGAATCCACACTGCTGAACTGCCTGGAGCCGCCGGTGGTTACCGGCCATTCCCTGCGCCAGCCGGTGGTGAAGCCGGTCGGGGATACCAAGGATGCCTACGAAATCCTCACCGAGCTGGCCGAGCGCATGGGCTTCCGCGATGACTGGAACGACCTGCTGAACGTGGTCTGTGGCTTCACCGCCCAGCCGCGCTACATGTTGGACCCGGCCAAGCGGTACTCCGTCGAGGAACTGTGGGATCGCTATGCACGCAACATCTACGGCGACGAGCGCAACCTGGAGTGGTTCAAGAAGAACGGGCACGCCGTGCGCCATCGCACCCCGCAAGAGACCTACATGCCTTATGGCAAGCTGCGCATCCCCTTCTACTTCGAGTTCATCCAGCGCACCGGCGAAGACCTGCGCCGCAACCTCACCGCGGCGGGAGTGACCGACTGGCCCTATGACAATTATCAGCCGCTGCCGTTCTGGAAGAACTCCGCGGTGATTGAAGACGGCAATCGCGGGTACCCCTTCTTCGCCATTACCTTCAAGGAGCCGCTGCACACTTTTGCGGACACGCTGGTGATGCCGTGGCTCAGCGAAGTCAGCGACAAGGACCCCATTCACCAGGGCATCCTGATCAATTCAGCCACCGCCGACAGGCTGGGCATCAAGACCGGCGACTCGATTCGCCTGACCTCGCCCGCAGGCAGCATCGAAGGCGCGGCGCAATGCGTCGAGGGCATGCACCCCGAGGTGCTGGGCGTCAGCAATGCCATCTCCCGGGAATTCACCACCAACAAGCGCCTGGGCAAGAAGGGCAGCCACTTCAACCGCCTGCTCACCGGCTCGATGCGCTATACCGACAGCGCCACCGGCGCTCTCGAGTCCACCGCCCGCGTCCGCCTGGAAAAGATCGGCGCAGCCGCGAGAGTGAGTTAGCCGCATGCCGGAAGTCCGCATCGCCGCCCTCGGTGCTGTCCGCAAGCTGGTGGGTTTCAGCCAGCGCGAGGTTGCTTTCGAGGGAGAAACGGTAGCCGACCTATTGCGGTCACTCCAGACCCGGGAGGGCGGCAACCTGTACAACAATCTGGTCTGCGAAGGCCATCTCCGCGGTGATTATGCCGTTATGGTGAACGGCCTCAGCCTGCGCGCGGATCAATTGGGAATGCATCTCAAAGGCGGAGAGCAAATTGTCACCCTGGCGATTCTCCGCCACCTGGCCGGCGGTTAGCCCGAAACACGGAGGAGTTGCAATGCCTCGACTCGGCATGGTCATTGACCTGAAGCGCTGCATCGGATGCAACGCCTGCACGCTGGCCTGCAAGCAGGAGAACGGCACGCCGGCCGGCATCCACTTCGCCCGCGTGGTGACGCGGGAGGTGGGCACCTACCCGAGGACCAAGCGCACCTTCCTGCCGCTGCTCTGCAACCACTGCGCGGACGCGCCCTGCGAGAAGGCCTGCCCTTCCGGCGCCACCTACACTCGCCCCGACGGCATCGTCATGGTGGACCGCGACAAGTGCATCGGCTGCCGCGCCTGCGCCGTGGCCTGCCCCTACATGAACCGCCACTTCATCGAGCGCGGTTTCCTCGATACCGGCTACGGCGGCGACGACCTCAATCCATATGAAGAGATGAAGTTCGCCGACTTCGAAGAAGGAACCATGATCAAGTGCACGTTCTGCGCCCACCGCGTGGACCAGGGTCTCCTGCCGGCCTGCGTGGTCACCTGCCCCACTGAAGCGCGCATCTTTGGCGACCTGGAAGAGGAAGGCGGCCGGCTGGCCATTTTGATCCGCGAGCGCAAGTCCTGGACCATGCTGCCCGAGTGCAAGACTAAACCCAGCGTCTATTACCTGGATGAGTAGGGGAGAAGATAGATGGCCACACAGTCTGCGGTCGCGATTGCTCCTCACCGGTTTGCTTACGGCTATTACCGGCAAATCTGGTGGAACTGGCTGATCGGCACGGCCTTCTTCTGCGGCGGCCTGGGCGGCGGGCTGTTTTTGCTCTCGCTGCTCACCGGCCATCCCTTGGGGATGATGGTCGGATACTTGATCGTCATGGCCGGAAAAAACACTGCGCACTTCCTCTACCTCGGGCGTCCCCTGCGTTTCTGGCGGGCGGCCATGCGGCCGGACCGCTCCTGGATTGCGCGCGGGATCTGGGCCACGGGCATATTCGGCCTGTTTGGGCTGGCTACCATCCTGCCGCACGTGTTTGGAGCGAGCTGGCAGATCGGCGGCACGGCCGGAGCCGTGGTCCCGTGGATTGCAGGCCTCGCCGCTCTGTTCATCATGTTTTACGACGGTCTGGTGATGAATTCGTCCGCGGCCATCCCGTTCTGGAATAGCGGGATTCTTCCCGTGCTGGTGCTGATGTACGCGACGCTCGGCGGCACCACGCTTTCTCTCACCCTGCGCGGGATTTTCCATAGCGGAGAAAGCGCCATGCCGCCGCTGGTGCAGTTCGAGCACTACCTGCTGTTCGCCAACTTCGCCGTCCTGGGACTTTACCTGCTGAGGATGTCCCACTGGGTCCCGGCCGCGCAGGAGACCGCGCGCCTGCTGACCAAAGGGCCGTATGCGCGGGCCTTTCTGGGACTGGTGCTGGTGGTCGGACTCGCGGCGACACTGGTGCTTTCTGTTGCCGCCAGCCACCTGCAAGCTGTCTGGCTCCTCTTGCCCATCGCCGCCTGCGAGTTGACTGGCGACTTTACACTGCTGATTGTGTTTCTAAAGTCCGGCCTGTTCTCTCCCCAGACGGCGCCAGCGTATAGGAACTGATTAGGCGGTCGAGCCGCCGGCGCCGGCATGCGTTGCGGTCCGTCCCGCGAACAGTTGCGGCATTCCCGCCAATCTTCCGGCGGAAGGCCACGCGCGGACTGCTCTGGGTCGGCTGCTCAGGGAGAAGCCGGCGCTGAAGTTCTCCAGGGGAGAAAGATAGCCGCGAGCACATAGCAGGCCGCACCGGCGTACACCACGGTGGGGATGCTGGTCTCCATGGAGAGGAAGATGGCCAGGAAACTGGCCAGGACGGATGCCGCGCCGTTCAGCGCCCACATCCAGGGCAGGTTTTCTTCCTGTCCCAGGCTTTTCATCCAGCGCAAACCCACCGGAAAACAGAAACCCATCAGGAGCCCGCACGGCCCGACCAGCGCCAATGACAGCGCGGCGCGCAGCCACAACGGTTGCGCGGTGTGCGCGTGGGCGAATGGCACCACCACCGCGGCGTAGGCGCAGATGACTGCGGCCGCGGCCAGCGCCGGCAATCGGCTGGACATTCGCGAAAGCAATCGAATCCTTTCAGAGGCCAGGCTGCCCGCTCCGCTGAAGAGAATCAGCCCGCCCAGGACAACAGTGAGCGAATAGATGGGGTGTCCCAGGAAGATCGAGAGCTGCTGCATCATGGCGATTTCCACCATCAAAAAGCCCAGACCAATGGCCACGAAATAAGCGATTCCCCCGGCAAGCGCCGGGCGGTTGCCGCCGCGCAACCTGGTCCAGCGCACGAG
>JBGPJC010000096.1:0-15306 GCA_041485165.1 Terriglobia bacterium
TCTGGAATCACCCGCAAGTCCTTCCCTGTGAGCGCCGGGACGCGCAAAGGCACGAGCGTCGTCGCGCTCGCATCGAAGCGCGTCGATTTTCGCCTCCGAATTGGGCTCAGCGCCCCACTGGTGAGACATGCGGGCTAGCCGAAGTGCGGCATCACTTTCTCAGCGAAGGTCCGCAAAGATTGCAAGACAATCTCGTTCGGAACGGTCCCCATCTGCATCACCAAAATCAACTCATCCACCCCCGCCGCCTGAAACCGGCTAACCGTCTCGCGCGCAGAAGCCGGATCCCCGATAATTGACGTCAGCGCCGAGCCGGGAGTATTGCGCTCCCCCATGGCCTTGGTGAGCTGCGCAGCGGAGAGCGGGTCGCGCGACACCTCCAGTGGGCCGACAATCCGCTCCCGCGAAAAAAAGTATGTAGCCAGACCTTCCTGAAAGAAGCGCGCCCCGCGAAAACCATATTCGCAGGCCTGCCGGTCGTCCTCCAACACCAGGGCCGTGGGCGTGCAACAGAAGTGATTGTTGACGTGGCCCGCCGGGCCGCGCGCCGTGGCGATGGCCGCGCGATACGATTCGACCTTGCGCTTCAGATGCTCATCGTTCCCGGCGGTGAAATTCAGCGACCCGATGCCCAGCTTGCCGGCCAGCTCCACGGTCTCCGGCCGCGAACACGCCACGAACACCGGCGGATGCGGCTTCTGTACCGGCTTGGGGATAATCGCTGTGGGCGGGATGTGAAAATATTTGCCCTCCCACTCGAATAGATCGGAGCGCCACATGCGCGGAATCATGTTGAAGGCCTCGAGCCACTGGCCGTCCAGCTCGTTGCGGTCAATCTCGAAGGCATCCTGCTCCACGCGGGAGGAGCTTTTCCCCGATCCCCAGTCCACGCGGCCCTCGGACAGGATGTCCAGCGTGGCGATTCTTTCCGCCACGCGAATGGGGTGGTTGTATCGATACGGCGTCAGCGTCACACCGTGCCCCAGCCTGATGCGCCGCGTGCGCCCGGCGATGAATCCCAGCAGGATTTCCGGCGAGGAGCAGTGGGAGTACTCGCTCAGGCCATGGTGCTCCACGGCCCACACCTCGTGATAGCCGAGCTCGTCGCAAAGCGTGGCCTGCTCGACGCACTCGGCAAACGCGCGCCGCTCGGTGGCGGCGGTCACATCCGCCACCTGGATTTCAATCAGCAGGGAGAATTTCACGAGGCGGGCCGGACCTCTTCGAATGGAGTTTCCTCGCCGGGGGCGTTCACCTCGGCGGCGTAGACGCCGCGATAAGCGGGCGGCAACAGTTCAGCGAGCGCGGTCATAATCCTGTCAGTGTATTGCCGGAGCAAGCTGGGCGGCGCAGTGCCCTGCGGAAAACGCATCGGTTTGCCGGCGCGCACTTCGATGCGCAGGCGGTGAACGCTTCTCGATCTCTCGCGCCACCTCTCCTGTCCCCACGCCACCAGAGGTACCACGGGGACGTCGGCCTGCGTCGCCAGGTAGGCGACTCCGGTGCGTCCCTTGAGCAAGCCCCCGGTCCTGCTGCGCGTGCCCTCGGGGGCCAGCGCCACAAGGCCACCCGCTCGCAATACGGTAAGAGCTTCCTTCAAGGATTCTTCGTCCAGATCGTTTCGCCGGACATAAATCGCCTGGCCCATGTCGCTGACAAACCAATTCAGGATTCGCCTGTCTCTGAGTGTGTCGTTCGCCAGGATGATGGCGCGCCGGGGCAATAGCGTCAGCACCAGCGGAACATCCGCCATGCTCAGATGATTTACCGCCAGCAGGCACGGGCCGCTGCGGGGGAGGTTCTCAAAGCCACGAGTTTCCACGCGCGCTAGAAAACGGAATCCGGCCGTGGCGATGGCTTTCACGATTTGTTGCGATGGCGACCAGCGCGAATAATCCAGCGAGGCATAGTCCACCTGCCCGTTGGACCGGATTGCGGGCGCGCCATTACCGGGCGTGAGCACATGAGTTGGCGGTGTCTCCGGAGGCGTGGACCGCTCGCCATTTCCACTGAGGCTGGCAGAGTCAAGCGAAACGCTTGCGGGAGTGGCGGCGATGGCGCCGCCGTTCCCGTGAGGCACGACCGCCGGGTGTGCGATCTCAGGCTCTCTCACCGCAACGGAAGGCGCCGCTGCGGACGGCTTTGGCGCCCCGGCGGCGCCGGCCTTGGGGTGCTGCTCAGCGACAGCCGCCGATGCCTCCAAACCAAGCAGCTCGAGAATGAGCCCCGCCAGCCCGCGAATATCGAGGCCGGCGAGCAGCTTGATGCCGGGCACCTCGATGCCCAGGTCGCGCTCGAGAACTACGGTCAATTCGACAGCGATCAGCGAATCAAGTCCCAACTCTGTCAGCGGCCGCTCGGTTTCCACGGACACAGGCGATGCCCCCAGCAGTTTGCCGACCTGCTCGCGCAAATATTGCTCTAGGCGCTGGCCGCGCGCCGCGGGGCTCTCGCCTTCGAGCATCGCGCGCAGCGATCCTTGCGCCACCTGGCCTGTGGCGCCATCCGCAGCAGGCACCAGATGGCGGAGGCGGTTTGAGGCGGCAACGCGCGGCGCAAAATCGCGAAGCTTCTTCCAGTCGATGCGCGCGGCCATCACCTGGACCGCGTCATGCCGCAAAACCTCCCCCAGCACTTCAAGGGTTTGCTCAGGAGCGAAACTCAGATAGCCCTGCATCGCGAGAAACTTGCCGATTTCCTCGTGACGCGCGACGTAGCCGGAGCCGGAAATGACGCCCCAGTTGATCGTGGTCGCGGGAAGCCCGCGCGCGCGCCGCCAAGCGGCAAAAGCGTCGAGAAATGCATTCGCTGCCGCGTAGTTGGCCTGCTGCGGGTTGCCAAGCAACGAAGTGATGGAAGAAAACGACACGAAGAAGTCCAAGGGTTCGGAGAGCGTGTGCGTGTGCAGGTTCCACGCCCCTTGAACTTTCGGGGCCATCACTTTGTCGAATCCGCTCTGATCCAGTTCGGAGATTTTCAGGTCTTGCAGAACCATCGCGGCGTGAAAGATGCCGCGCAGCGGCGCCATGTTGGCGCGGATGAAGTCCACGGTTCGCCGGACATCCTGCTCTTTCGAAATGTCCCCAGCCATGACCTCGATTCTTGCGCCCAGGTTGCGCAACTCCAGGAGATTCACCTCGGCCTGGAGCGACGGCGCGCTCCGCCCCATCAGCACCAGCGCCTTTGCACCGCGTTCCACCAGCCAGCGAGCCACTTCGAGACCCAGGCCACCGAGGCCGCCGGTAATCAGGTAGGTCGCATCCGCGCGGATCGGCGGCTGCGCCGGGAGCGCGGTGCGAACCATGACCTGGCTTCCGTTGGTCACCACTACTTTTCCGATATGCTTGGCCTGGGCCATATAGCGCATGGCCTCCGCAAGCTTGCCCATTTCGAATTCGGTATAAGGCAGAGGCGTCAACGCGCCCGAGCCGATCTGGTCCACAATTTCCCGCAGCATCTCTCCCACCCATTGGGGTTTCTCGATGCTCATGCGGTCCAGGTCCACCGCGTAAAAAGTCAGATTCTTCCTGAAAGGGCCAAGCTCCATGCGCTGGTTTTGGTAGATGTCCGCCTTGCCCAGCTCCACGAATCGGCCATAGGGCGCCAGCACGGCAATGCCGCGCTCCATGGCCTCCCTGGGGAGAGAGTTCAGGACCACATCCACACCCCGCCCGCCGGTGCGCTCGAGAATTTCATCCGCGAAATCGAGCGTGCGAGAATCCATGATCTCTTCCACACCCAGCGATTTCAGGTAGCACCGCTTGACCTCGCTGCCCGCAGTGGCGAACACACGCGCTCCAACCATCCTGGCAATTTGAATGGCGGCGAGTCCCACGCCACCCGATGCCGCATGCACCAGCACGCTCTCTCCTGCGGAGAGATGCGCCAGACGCTTGAGCGCGTACCACGCGGTGACGAAAGCCACCGGCAAGGTTGCGGCATCTCGCGCCTCGAGCGCTCCCGGTCTGCGGACCACGAGCGCGGAGTTGGTCACCGCGTAGGAAGAGAATGAAGAAGGGGCGATACCGAGAACATTGTCGCCGGGTTGCAAATCCTTTACTGCGTCGCCGCAGCGCGTGATCGTCCCTGCAAAGTCAGAGCCTAGTTGTTTCTTGCCAAAGGTGTTGTCAGCTTCGAGACCAGGAACCACTCCCAAAGCCAGGACAATGTCGCGGAAATTGAGGCCGGCCGCGCTCACCGCGACCTCAACCTCGTGCGGCCCAGGCAACCTGCGTTCACCGCGCCGCAAAACCAGACTTTCCAGAGAGCCGGTAATCGAGATCTCGGCGCGCCACGCATCTTCCGGCACGGCTGGAGCAGGCGGCACTGCATCCGCGATCTCCGCCAAGGATGTGGCGCGCAAACGATGCACCAGGCGATTGCCGGAACGCAGCGCGATCTCCTCCTCAGCGCCTTCGGCATCGCCACTCAGGATTTCATCCGCAAGAGCGTCAATTTCCCGGTCAAGGCAATCCGCGCTCAGATCGATCATCCGGCATCGCAGTCCGGGCAATTCCTTCAGCACCACCCTGCCGAATCCCCAGACCGGCGCTTGCAGCAGCGCGGGCTCTCTACTGCCGGCAGAAAGGGTTTGCGCGCCAGCGGTCACCAGGACCAGGCCTCGCTCGGCCAAAGGAGAACCGAGAACCAGGCGCTGCAGAACAAGCAGAAGGCTTCCACAACCCGCAATCTGCGCCTTCGCGAAGAAATCGTTCGCGGCGGAGGAAGGCTCCCCCGCGTCAACGCTCCAGAGGTGTACGACACTTTGTATCTGCGGCAGCAGCGGCTGCAACTCCTCCCGCAGCCGCGCGAAATCCTCTGCGCTGTCTGGGCGCAGCTCAAAAACGTTCGACCCGGCTCTCTTGTATTCAGCGCCGGCGCAGACCAGGCTGCACCCGTGGCCTCGCGCGGCGAAAATCTCCGCCAGCCGGCGCCCCACGCCGCGCTGATCCGCGAAAATCAGCAAGTGTTTTGTTTCTGTTAAGGCCGGGCTCGCACCGAGAATCTCCTCGCCCAGCCGGTGGCCGAGAATGACGGATTGCGCGGGCTCTCCCGCCGGAACGCTGTCGGCTACGATGGCGGTTCCCTGCAGGCCGCACCGCTCCAGCAGCTCACGCCAGTGGCTTCCGGGCATCAACGGGTGGTTTGGCCGGAGTTCGCGGTCTTCGAATTTCCACCAGCCATCCATCAGGCCAAATACAATGTCCAACCACCAGGGATGACTGGTGATTTCGAGCAACAGCAGGACACCGCCGGGCGCCAGCAGATCTTTGAGCCGTCTTACAGAATGTTCCACGACGGGCGTGGCGTGAAGGACGTTTGCGCCGATGATGAGATCAAACGAGCGCGGCTGGAAGCCCTGTGTCGCGGAATCTCTGGTCACATCAAAGAGTTTCGGCGTCAGAAACGGGTAGGCGTCGAATTTCGCGCGGGCGCGCTCCAGAAGGAGCGGCGACACGTCGGTAAAGACATAGCTCGTCCGTTCAGGGTTGAGCCCGGGGAGAATGTGCGCGGTCGTTCCGCCGGTTCCCGCTCCCACCTCCAGAATGTTCAGCGGCAGGGTATCGGCACACCCCACGGTGAGGTCAGAAACAAGACTGGCGACAAGAGAATTGTAGAAGGCAGATGCGGGAGATTCTCTGTAGAAACGCTGCAGGAGATCGAAGCCCTCGTCGGTAAACAGGACGTCGCGGCCGTCGCAGCGCCCGACCACAACTTCGCCAAGTCTTGGACCGCAACGCCCGAGCAATTCCACGTCGAGGCGGTGGTTGGGAAAATCGCGCAGGATTTCCCCGGCCAATTGAGCCGGAGTTCCGCGCGGCGCGTTTCCCGTCGCTTCCCACACGTCGCCGCATTGCCGCACCAGGTCCGCGCGTTCCAGCATGGCAAACATCTGCCGCGCAAGGGATCGGCGCCAGCCGTCTGTAGCGGGACAAACAGAGTCGGGCGACAGGCGAACACCTTCCCTAAACTCGCATCCCCAGCCAGAAAAAGCTGTGAACACGTAAGCGCTGGCCAGCTCGTTCAAGCGGCCTTCCACGTTGCTGTAATAGGCCTGCCAGCCGGTCTCGGCCGAAACCGCATCGGCGCGGCGCCTGGCTTCTTCCAGGACAGGGTCAGAGAGTGGGCCACTCAGCACGGATGCCGAGAGCGCGTCTATTGTTTCCGAGGCATCGCGCGGCTTCGATTCCCAGCGGTAATCATAGAGCCAGTGATCGATAGACTCGCGCGCTCCGTGGCCGGCGGCCTCGAGCAGCCGCGCGGTCAATCCGCGCACGTCTGCGCACACCTTGCCTTCCGTGTTGATCAGGCGGATGTTCCCGCTGACAGTTGAATCCGCGACCTCGTTCAGGCTTGCCAAAGCCCAGAACTTTTCTCCAGGTTTTGCATAGAACCGCACTTCCCTGATGCCTGTCGGAAGAAACAATCTCTTCTGAGCAGCTAATGCCGCATCGGTATCCGCCGCGGCCACCAGCAACTGAAAAGCGGCGTCGAGGAGCGCGGGATGCACACGGTAAACTCCAGCTTCTTCCAGTCCGGAAACGGAAATGCTGCCCAGCGCTTCGCGCTCTCCGGTCCACAGGTCATGGATGCCGCGGAAGACTGGGCCGTAGGCCAGTCCGCGCTCAGCCATCCGTGTATAAAACTCCTCGACATTACCGGCGCGGGAGAGCCGCTGCCTGGTGCGGTCGAGGTCCATCATTACTTCATCCGGCTTCTGCAGCGATGTGGCCGATCCCTGGGCGTGGCGAATCCATGACTTGGCGTCGGCCGAGACCGCAGAGAACAACTCAAAGCGCCCGCTCTCAGGATCCAGAGCCATCTGGACGTGCGTTCCCCCGCTGCCGTTCAAGAGCAGTGGCCGGAGAAACTCGACGTCGCGGAGCAGGACTCCATCTTGTCCGTCGAGGGCTGACCTTGCCGCCAGGGCCAGTTCAACATAGGCCGCACCCGGACAAACCGCCGAGCCCTGCACAACATGCTCTTTCAAATATTCCGTTCCATCAGCACCGACCAGGTTTTCCCAGGTTGGCCGAGCCGAGCGCGTGCGCGTGCCCAGGAGCGAATGATCGCCGGCACGCCGCTCCACTGCAGGGCTCCAGGTGTCAGCCTGAGAAACAGGCTCAAACCAGTGCCGCTCGCGCTGCCAGACATATCCGGGCAGGGGCACAAGCCGCGCAGGTTGAGCTTGCAGCGCCGCCCAGTTTGGGGAAAACCCGTTGGCATAGAGCGCGCCGAGAGAACGCAGCATGATCGCCCGCTCGTCTTCGTTGCGGCGCAGAGACGGCAGTGCCAGCCCTTTGACGTTCTGCTCTTTCATGCATTCGACGACCGAGTAGGCCAGCACAGGGTGCGGGCCGATTTCGAGAAAGTGCCGCATACCCTCGCCGAGGAGTTTTTTCATGCCCTCATAGAAAATCGCCGGTTCGCGGATCGCTCGCCACCAGTACTGAGCATCGCACTCCGCGCCATCGGCCCAGGTCCCGGTGGTGTCGGAAACCAGCGGAATCCGCGCGGTCCGCCCGCGAAGGCCGGACACGGATGCCAGGAACTCTTCCTTGATCTTGTCCATCGCCGGGCTGTGGTAGGCCACATTACCGGGAAGCAATCGAGCGAAAATCTGCATTTCGTTCAACGAAGCGCAGAGTTTCTCCAGAGTGTCGCCGTCGCCGGCCAGAGTTATAGATGTAGGCCCGTTCACCGCCGCCAGACAGACACGATCCTGCGTTCCTTCCAGGAGCGAGACGATCTCCGCCAGCGGAACGCCGACGGCTAGCATCTTGCCCTCATTCGACGGCTGGCCCTGCAACCGGCTGCGGTGGAACGCCAGCCGGATGGCGTCCTCGAGCTCATAAACGCCGGCGGCCCAGGCGGCGGCCATGGCGCCACCACTCTGGCCGATCACGGCATGCGGCGTGATGCCCCAGGACGCCCATAACTCGACCAGGGCGGCTTGAATGGCGAAATTCGTCGTCTGAACCAGTTCTGGTGCCGCGACGCGCGAATTTTTCTCCTCGGCGGACAGTTCCTCGAGAAGAGACCAGTCCGCATGGCCGCGCAGTGCTTGGTCGCAGCGTTCCAGCGCCTCCCTGAACACAGGTTCCTCGGCGCGCAACTGCCTCCCCATCCCCCACCATTGCGGCCCAATCCCGGAGAACACGAACGCGATCTTGGGTGGAGTGGCGGGAGAACTTCGGCCCGAAGCGATGTTGAGACGATCCTCTCCGCTGGCGAAGGCGGAAAGGCACTCGGCAAAATCCTCTTTGCGGTTGGCCACCACCGACAGGCGAAAATCGTGATGCGCGCGGCGTTGCGCCGCGGTGTAGCAGATGTCGCCCAGCGGCGGAGCTACGCCATCGCCGATATAGCGGGAGTACGCCACGGCCTGAGCCTTGAGGGCCTCAGCGCTTCTCGCGGAAACGACCAGCAACTGCGGAATCTCCAGCTCGGCACCGGCGAGGCTGGTTCCCTGCTCCTCGAGCCGCGGCGGCTCCTGGAGCAGCGCGTGCGCGTTGGCGCCACCGAAACCGAATGAGTTCACGCCGGCTACCGCTGCCTTCTTGCATTCGGGCCAGGGCTCGAGCTTGGTGACCACTCTGAGCCGCAAGGCCTGAAAATCAATGGCCTCATTGGCGCGCTCGAAATGCAGCGAAGCGGGAATTTGACGGTGCTTGAGTGCCAGCGCCACTTTGATCAGCCCGGCCATCCCCGATGCGGCCTCGATGTGGCCGATATTCGTCTTCACCGATCCGATGGCGCAGAATTCGTCTTCACCGCGTCCCTGCGACATCACCGCGCCAATCGCTGCCGCTTCGATGGGATCGCCCACCGGCGTTCCGGTCCCATGGGCTTCCACGTACTGGACGTCCCGCGCGGTAAGCCCCGCCTTGGCCAGCGCCTCTTCGAGCATGGCTTGTTGGGCGGCGCGGCTGGGGACGGTCATGCCCGTGGTGCGGCCATCCTGATTGACTGCCGTGGCGCGGATCACCGCATAGATGGGATCGCCATCGGCAAGCGCCGCCTGCAAGGGCTTGAGGATCACCACGCCCGCGCCTTCGCTGCGCACATAACCGTTGGCCGAAGCGTCGAATGCCCGGCTCTGGCCATCACGAGAGAGCATCGCCGCCTTGCAGAAACCGATGGTCAGCTCCGGGGCCAGCAGCATTTGCACGCCGCCAACAATCGCCAGCCGGCAATCTCCGGTGTGCAGACTCTGACAAGCCAGATGCACGGCGGTCATCACCGACGAGCAGGCCGTATCTACGGCCACGCTCGGGCCGCGCAGGTCGTAAATGTAGGAGATCCTGTTGGCGGCGATGCTTGTGGCTGTCCCGCTGTTAGAGTACATGTCGATGTCACTGCGGTTCTGCGGGTACATCTGCATGTCGCCGTAATCGTGGGTGGAGATGCCGACGAACACGCCGGTGCGCGATCCCGCCAGACTGGGCGGCGGCAATCCAGCGTCTTCGCAGGCCTCCCACACCATTTCCAGGAGCAAGCGGTGCTGCGGGTCTATGCGCGTGGCCTCGCGCGGGGAGATGCCGAAGAATTGCGCGTCGAACAAATCCACGCGCTCCAGGAACCCGCCCCGGCGGGTGTACACACGTCCGGGCTTGCGCGGATCGGGGTCAAACAGTTCGTTGAATCCAGGACGGCTCGCGGGGGCCTCGGTGATGGCGTCGAAACCCTCTTTCAGCAGGCTCCAGAACGCGCGTGGCCCACCCGCGCCGCCGGGAAACCGGCAACCGATGCCGATGATGGCGATTCCCGACTCGCTGCCAATGTCCGCAGATGCCAACCTGTTCTCCAAGGGGAAGACCCCACTCCTGACCAGGTCTCTCTCGCTGGTCGTGATTGAGCTACAGCCTGAAGCGCTCCCGGACCTCGCCCCGGAGAGGGGCGCTTCCGGCCACTTTCCTCGCTCAGCCGGCGGCTGGGCCCGGATCTTTTCCGCGCTGGTTCTTCCACTCTTCCAGGCGGCGCAAAGTGAATTCGTATCCTATCGCAACAATGCGGTCGATTTTTTGGAAATCGGTCATGGAGATATCGTCCACAGGCAAGTGCAAGTAGAGATCAGCGGGGCTGCCCGAAATCTTTGAGTCTCGCACGCTGCTGACCTCGGCAGTTCGCATCAGCACATTGACAATATTGGCCGGCCTGGGCCGGTTGGTCAGTTTCCGGAACAATTGAGAAAAACCGGACCATGAGGCTTTCGCCCCCAGTTGGCCTTTCACCGCCAGATCCACGGCCACACTCACATCTGCTGCCACCACCGATCCGCCCAATCGCTTTCGCATGGTGTCGACCGGCAGGTTGTCCAGAAGTCCGCCGTCCACCAGCAAATCGCCCCGATAAGGAACCGCGGGGAGAAGACCAGGGACGGAACAACTGACTCTGGTGCCGAGCCAGAGCGGCCCGCGGTCGTGGATGACCACCTCGGCGCGAGTCAAGTTGCAAGACACGCAGAAATAGCTGAGCGGCAAGTCTTCGATGCAGCGCTCTCCGAACATCTCCTTCAGAGTTTTTATGGTGCCGCGCCCGGTGCGCAGGGACACCAGCGGAAGCGTCAGGTCCCAGGGCCCGGAATCCTGCGCATACGCCCTGCGCGTGGCGGCGAGAATCTCATCGCTGCTCCAGCCCATGGCGCATTGCGCGGCGATGATGGCGCCCATGCTGGTGCCGCCGATCATGTCGATCGGGTGGCCGCTCTCGCGCATGGCGTGAATCACGCCGATGTGCGCCAGCCCGCGCGCGCCGCCCCCGCCCAGGACCAACCCCCACGCGCTCCCGGTCAGACGCCGCACCAATCGTTGGAAGTCCGTGTCGCTCTGCATGGCCACATGGTGATGCCCGGTAAATGCGGCCATCTCCAGCCACGGAGATGTTCCGCTCGGCGAAACCTGCGAGTCTCGCAGCAGCACCAGTTCCATGCGCGCGCCACTCGTCCGGGCGGCTTCGACCTCGGCCATCGCATCGCCGGGCGGACTTCCTCCCCCCGGCATGCATGCGAAGAGAACCAGGTCCGCCTGCTGGATGCTCCGCCGCGTCCACTCCGACATTTCGCCATCGCAACGGCACAGTACGTACTGGTGGACGGCCTCCTTGGCTGCCAGCCATGCGGAGTAGCGGTCCGGCCCCAGGTCCAGATTGCCGTGCGCGCCGCCGGTTTCTTCGCGCATGACCGACGCGGAGAGCAAGGTAAAGCTGTTGCCGGTGCTTTGAAATGCGCGCTGGAGACGCTCACAGAAGGCCGCGAAGCCGGACTCCGGGCACCACGGCACGATGGCGATGGTCTTGATGGGAACGGTCTGGTGAGGAGTGAGCGTGGTGCGCTTCAAGCGCGTGCTCAGAGTGCGCGCCAGCCACAACGTCACCTGGGGATTCTTGTGAAAAACTTCTTCGAAGCATTGGCCGGAAACACGGATCAGGAGCGAGTCCCGCCAGGCGCGCACATTCGCCGACCTCGGTTCGTTGAGCAGCAGCGCCATCTCACCCACACACGCTCCGTCCCGCAAAATGTCCGTGGTGTGCTCAGTGCCGCCCCTCTCTTCTCCGATTACTTCCAGGCTTCCGCTGGCCACAATAAAAAAACAGTCGGCTCGGTCGCCTTCGCGCATGAGCATTTCGCCGCGCTTCACGGCGACAAACTCGGAATTGCAGGCCAGATACCACAGCAGCGAATCGTCCAGCTCGGCGAACATGGGCAGTGAAGCCAGATGCAACCGCAGCAAGTGCAAGGAAGCTTCGGCCGTAATCCGCTGGCGAACCGCCGGCCGCCCTTCCAGCAGGGCGTCGAGCGTGGAAACGGGGATGCTGATCACTTCCGACGGTTCTCCGGCCACCACAACCGTCGAGCTCGGCATGTGGAAGCGGAGGGCTGCTTCGCCAAACAGGTCACCGGGAACAAGTCGTGCGGGATGCTGGCGCGATCCTAAGGAGCCGACCAGATGAAGAGCCCCGCAGACTACCAGGTAAAGAGAATCGATCATGTCTCCCGGTTGAAAGAGGTGTTCCCCGGTCTTCAGAAAAAAGGTGGTGGAATGGTCCTCGAGCTCCAGCAGCTCGGGGCCTTCCAGTCCCTCAAATAGAGGAAGAGAAGAAAGAAAGCGGCGGCTTGCCGCTGTGCGGTCGCTCTTGTCCTTCATTTCGGGCATATCGAGACAAAGCCGGGCGTCGCCGCACTCAGCCTGCTACAGAACCAAAGATCGGACCCCGACGCAGGCCGGGGAGCCTATCCTGACCTTTCATTCAGCCTCGGGCGTGGCCCCAAGTATAGATTCATTCTGCGGCTGACAAAAGGGCGAGAGGCAGGTGACGGCAGCCCAGCGTGGCTGGTCCCGCCGCGGCGGGACGTGAGCTACAATGGCCGCCGCAACGCGATCGCGCCCTGATGCGTCTATCACCGAGGTTCAAAGGGGGAGACAAAGTGATGAGAATGAGCAAGAAGCTGGGTATCGTCCTGGCGGCGCTCCTGATGACTTTCAGCATGACGACGAACGTCGCGGCGCAGAAGCCTGACGAGGGAGCAAAAAAGCCGGACGAAAAGCCACCCAGCGAAGGGGCTGCGCCCAAAGAAGAATCTTCAGTCACTGAGCACAGCATCAAGATTGGCGGGACGACGATCGCCTACCAGGCGACAGCCGGGACGCTGCTGCTCAAGGACGAGAAGGGCGATGTAACCGCCAGCCTCTATTACACTGCCTACACCAAGAGCGACGTAAAGGACTCGAGCCAGCGCCCTGTTTCGTTCGTGTACAACGGCGGTCCGGGGTCGTCCTCGGTGTGGCTGCACATGGGCGCGTTCGGACCCAGGCGCGTAATCACTGTCGACGCCGACGCCACACCGCCACCGCCGTACAAACTGGCGGATAACGCTTCCTGCCTCCTGGATAAGACTGACCTGGTCTTCATTGACCCCGTGGGCACCGGCTTCAGCAAGCCCGAGGGCAAGGCCAAGGGCAAAGACTTCTGGGGCGTGGACGAAGACGTAAAGTCCCTGGCCCAGTTCATCACCTCCTACGTCAGCCGCAACAGCCGCTGGAATTCGCCGAAGTATCTGCTGGGCGAGAGCTACGGCACGTTTCGCTCGGCGGCGCTGGTGAATTACCTGCAAAGCCGGAACGGCATGGACTTCAACGGTGTGGTGCTGATTTCGAATGTTCTCGACCTCGCCACGATCACCTTTCCCAACGGCGATGACCGGCCGTTCATCCTCTACCTGCCCAGCTACGCCGCGACGGCGTGGTATCACAAGCTCTTGAAGGACCGTCCCGCGGACCTCAACGCGTTTCTTCAGGAAGCGCGGCGTTTCGCTGCCAACGAGTATGCCGTCGCCTTGATGAAGGGCTCCAAGATCTCACCCGCGGAAAAAACGGACATGGCCAAGAAGCTCTCCGGCTTCACCGGCTTGAGCGAAGACTACCTGTCCAAGGCCGACCTGCGTGTCAATTTGCCGCAGTTCCTCGCCGAGCTGCAGCGCGGCCGCGAGCTGGCCACCGGGCGTCTGGACGCGCGCTTCAGCGGCCCGAGCGTTGATTTGCTGACCGAATTCGTTTTCCACGACCCGCAATCCAACGCCCTGACCGGAGCATTCACCGCAGCGTTCAACAGCTACGTGCGCGACGAGCTGAAGTTCGGGAAGGATAAGAATTACGTCATCCTGAGCTTCGAAGCCAATCGCGCCTGGAACTGGAAGCACGACGACGGCAGCGGCGGCGGCTTCCCCAATTCTCCCAACGTGGAAGCCGACCTCGCTCAGGCCATGGTGAACAACACCCACCTGCAGGTCGAAGTGGAAAACGGCATCTATGACATGGCCACGCCGTTTTTCGAGTCCGAGTACACCATGGACCACCTTGGCTTGCCGGCAAAGTTGCAGAGTCACATCCAGTTCAAATACTACGAAGCCGGGCACATGATGTACGTGCAGGACGCATCGCTGCAGAAACTGAAGGCCAACGTCGCGGCATTCATCGACCGCACCTCGCACCCCTAAGACGTCAATTCTCCGCGGGAACAGAGGGCCGGGGAGCGCATGAGCACTCCCCGGCCCTAGTACTTTAGTTCCAGTTATTGTTTGACTGCCGCGCATTGCAGCGCAGATAGCTTGCGCTCAACCAGTTACCTTGAACTGCCGATGTTCTTGGGTGTCGCCGACAGCGGGACAACTTTTCCGCGCCCACTGGGTTTCACCGGATGTGCAGCCCAGTACCCAGTAATGAGATTCAGCAAGGAGGAGTCAAGTCATGAATAGTGGTTTGAAACTTCGTTACGCCGCTCTCGCCCTCAGCGCCGCCCTGACAATGGGCCTCAGCGGTTATGCCCAGACGACCCCCACCACCACGCCGCCGCAAACCGACGTACAGAAAGACCGCCAGGACTTGAAGAAGGATCGCAAAGACCGCAACGCTGACAAGCGCGATCTCTCCAAAGACCGCAAGGACCGCAACGCCGATCAGAAGGACATCAACAAAGACCGGCGAGACATCAACAAGGACCGCAAGGACCGCAACACCGACCAGCGCGACATCAACAAGGACAAACGTCAGTTAACCTCCGAGGAAAAGCAGCTTCGGGCAGACAAGAAGAGCGGCGCCAGCGCCGACCAGCTCGCCAAGGACCGCCAGGCAGTCAAGTCCCAGAAGACGGACATTTCCAAGGACCGCAAGGATCGCAACGCTGATCAGCGGGACATCAATAAGGACAGGAAAGACCTCTCAAAAGACCGTAAGGACCGCAACTCTGACCAGCGCGACATCAACAAAGACAGGAAGGATCTCCACAAAGACAACAAGGACATTCACAAGGACAAGAAAGACCTCCACAAGGATAAGAAAGCCGCCAAGCACTAACCTGGGAACGCTTTCCGCGGGGGAGGGCTACGCCCTCCCCCGCTTTTTTTTGATTGCGACCCAACCTCTTCCCGTTTCGAACCTCCAGCCGTTCACCGCAACTTATCCCTGGTTCCGGGGTTCTATGCTCATGCGGCAACAGCACCAAAGCGTTGCCGGCGGAGGACTGAAATCATGAAGACGAAGATCTCCAGATGCGGATTCCTTGCCCTCGCTGTGGCCCTGCTGGCCGTCCCGGCGATGCGCGCGCAAACCAGCACGCCGCCGCAGCAGCCCAATCCCACGCCCGAGGCCAACGAGCCCCGCGGGGGCGATCGCGAAGGTATCCACGACCTGGACCTGAGCGACGATCAAAAGAAGCAGATTCAAGCCATTCACCAAAACGAAAAGCAGCAGCTTGAAGCGGTGAAGAATGACCCTTCGCTGACCCCTGCGCAAAAGCGGCAGAAAGCCA
>JBGPJC010000097.1:0-15116 GCA_041485165.1 Terriglobia bacterium
GCTTACTCGGCTTTGCGGGGCTGGCGCCCCATTCCGGCCGCACTCCCTGCCCATCCCACCGGTATTGCGGGCGAGGAGTCGTTCCCTTCCACAGTCAGGGGAACACCCCCCCGACAAACCAGTAAGTATAAAGAGCATGGGAGAAACTGTCAAATAAAATCCGGCCGCGCCGCGGTGGAAAACTTTGAATTTCCCCCGCCCAGGGAGAGAGTTGTGCCAGGTGATAAGCTCAAGATCGGTCGATTGCCCACCGCCAGCGGCGCAAAAACCTTCTATGTGTTTTTAAGTGTCTTGTTTATATGGCCTTACGTGAGATGTACGGATTCTCTCGCCGGCGTGCTGTCTCACTTGCCGCTCACTGCAGCTTGAGGATTTCGTAATTCTGAGCGCCCCAAGGCAGCAAGGATCACCCCGGCCACCAACAGGATCTTGCCTTCCCATTGGGGTGCATTCGCGTTCATTTCGCCCGGCAGGTCGTAGAGGTTCACCGCGACCACATCCGCCTCAACGCCTCCGCGGGGCGTCGACCCCACCCAGCCGTAAGAATCCACGTGCAGGCCGCGGCGCACCAGCGAGAGCAGCTCGGCCTCCGCTGAAACCCGCGTCCAGCCGCGCTACTCATTCGCCAGCCGGCTTTACCATGCCGGGGACACAGCATAAACTGGAAGAGTTCATTTGCGGGCAGCCCCTGCGTGGAGATGTGCATGTCTTTCCGAAGGCTTCTCATTTTCGCATTCATCCTGCTGCCTGTCGCTGCCCTCGCCCAGCAGACCGTTCCACCGCCGCCGCAACAGCAACCGGCCCCCGACAATTCCCAGGAACCCTTCGTCATCGAGAAGCTCATCTATCACGTCCGCTTTGAGAACGATGGGACCGGAATCAGCGAGGCCACCCTGCAGATCCGCGTGCAGAGCGAGGCTGGTGTGCAGCAGCTCGGGCAGCTCGTGATGGGTTACAGCGCCGCCAATCAACGCATCGAGTTCGGGTATGTGCGCGTTCGCAAGGCCGATGGATCTGCGGCCATCGCGGGCCCCGAAGCGGTGCAGGACCTTTCCGCGCCGCTGGCGCGCGAGGCCCCCATGTACACCGACCTGCGGCAGAAGCACGTCACCGTGCCCGCGCTGCGCCCCGGGGAAACGCTCGAGTACAACGTCAAGACCATTACCGAGAAGCCGCTGGCGCCAGGTCAGTTCTGGTTCGAGTACGGCTTCGAAAGGAACGCCATCACCCTCTTCGAGCAACTCGAACTGGACCTGCCCGGCTCCCGCGTCGTTAAGATTAAATCCAAGCCGGCCTTCGAACCACGCGTCAGCGATGCGGGAGGGCGCCACGTCTACACCTGGACCTCCGCGAATAAAAAACGCGCCAGTGAAGACGAAACCCAGCCAAAGAAAAAAGGCCCGCAGGAACCGGAATCCGCCGATATCCAGGTGACTACATTTGAAAACTGGGAGCAGGTGGGCCGGTGGTACGGCGCGCTGGTCAAAGAGCGGCTGCAAAGCACCCCGGCCCTGCACGCCAAGGCCGCGGAGCTTACTCGCGGCCTTTCCACCCCGCTCGAAAAACTCCAGGCCATCTACAATTACGTGGCCCTGAACTTCCGCTACGTAAGTCTCTCCTTCGGCGCCGGCCGCTACCAGCCGCACGCCGCTGAAGACGTGCTCACCAACCAGTACGGCGACTGCAAGGACAAACATACCCTGCTGGCGGCACTGGCGCTGGAAGTGGGGATCGAAGTGGACCCCGCGCTGATCCCCTCACAGAGGAAAGTGGATGCAGAAGTGCCCTCGCCGGCGCACTTCGACCATGTGATCAGTGTCGTGCCGCTGAGCAACGAAAAGATCTGGCTGGACACCACCACCGAAGTGGCGCCGTTTCGCCTGCTGGCCAGCAGCCTGCGCAATAAGTATGCGCTGGTCATCCCCGGCAACGCGCCGGCCAGCCTTGTCCTGACGCCCGCCGACCCGCCTTTTACCAACACCCAGGAGGTGGTCATCGAAGGCAGCATCAACGACCTCGGCAAACTGGATGCCCGCCTGCGCTACTCACTGCGTGGCGACGGCGAGTTGGTGTTCCGCTCTGCTTTTCGCCGGACGCCGCAGACAAAATGGAAACAGCTCGCGCAGCTCGTCGCCGCAAACGACGGCCTGCGCGGAGAAGTGGATGAGGTCACGCCCAGCGATCCCGCCGACACCAAAGGGCCCTTCAAGCTCGAATACCATATTACCGTGCCCGGATTCCTCGACTGGTCGAGCAAACGCGTCCAGCTCGCGCCCCCTGTGCCCTCCATGGGGCTGCCCGACGCCGATGAGAATGCCGAAGCCGGTGGAGACCCGGTGGATTTAGGCTCGCCGTATGACGTCACCGTGCGCATGAAGCTTACCTTGCCGGCGCGTTACACGGCGCGCGCCCCCGTAGCCATCAGCGTGGCCAGAGACTATGCCGAGTTCCGCTCGCGCTATGCGGTCGAGGGGAAAGTGATCTCCGCCGAGCGCTCCCTGCGCATGCTCGCCCGCCAATTGCCCGCCGAGCGCGGCAAAGACTACGCCATATTCTTCCGTCGCGCCGTGCGCAACGATGAGTCGCAGAGTTTCTCCCTCGAGAGCACGCTCGCGGGCACTCCGGTGATCCCGCCGGACGCGAAACCCGACGAGCTGCTGCTAGCCGCCGCTACCGCAGCCTCGAGCGGCGATTTCGCCATCGCTGCGGACCTTCTGGAACGCGCCGTGGCCATGGATCCGAAGAGCAAACTAGCCTGGAACATGCTCGGCGGCGCGCGCCTGGGGCTGCAGCAGTATGACCAGGCCGCCGCTGCCTTCCGCAAACAGGCGGAGGTGAATCCGTACGACGCTACCGCGTATTACGGCCTGGGGATGGCGCTCTATTTGCAACAGAAGTTTCCCGAAGCTGAGGCCGCATTGCGCAAGCAACTCGAGGTCAAGCCGCTGGACCGCGCGGCGCAGTCCAGCCTTGGCGTGGTCCTGCGCGAGTGGGGAAAGTATGCCGAGGCGGTGCCCGAGCTGGAGAAAGCCATCTCGCTGGCCCCCAACGACGAAAACCTCTACGTAAACCTCGGGCAGGCCTACATCAATCTAAACATGCCGGAGAAGGCCATCTCCGCATTCGACAAAGCCGTCGAGCTCGCTCCCTCTCCTGCCGTCTGGAACAATGTGGCCTACGAGCTCTCCAAGCAGGGCTCTAATCTGGAACGCGCCCAGCAGTATGCCGAATCCGCGGTGGCCGCGACCTCCGCGGAGGCGCGCAACGTAGCTCTCGAGCGTCTGCGCCCCAACGATTTGCAGCACACTGCTTCTCTCGCCAGCTACTGGGACACCTTGGGCTGGATCCACTTCCGCCGCGGGAGCCTGGACCGCGCCGAGCGCTACATCCGGGCCGCCTGGCTGCTCGGCTATCACGGCGAAATCGCCGACCACCTGGCGCAGATTTACGAGAAGCTCGGACGGAAGCAGGAAGCCATGGGCATGTACGCAGAAGCTCTTGCCGCCTCGAGGCCGGTCCCTGAAACTCGCGGGCGCCTGGCCGCGCTAGCCGGCGGCGAGAACAAGATCGACGGCCTCATGAAGAAGGGCCCCGTGGATCTGGCCGCGCTCAAAACCTATGCGCTGGGGAAATTGCTCCCCGCCAAAGAGGCCGCGGAAGCGGAGTTCTTCATCTTGCTCGGCCCCGGGCCGCGCGTCGAACAGGTGAAGTTCATCCGTGGCAGCGAAAAGCTGAGGGCCTTCGGCGAGCGCTTGCGCGGCGTCCAGTTTGGCCAGATCTTCCCGGATGAGACGCCCACCAAGCTGGTCCGGCGCGGCACGCTGGCCTGCTCGGAGAAGGACGGCGACTGCAAGTTCACCCTGCTGGCTGCAGACAGCGTTACTTCCACCGACTGAGAGGGTTGTAGCGCTGGCCCCGCTTTGCGGGGCCAGCATCGTGCTTCCGCCCGGCAAGGTGCGGCCCTGAAGCGCGGCGCTACTTAATCTCCATCACTTCTTTTTCCTTGGTCGCGGAGAGATCATCAAGCTTCTTGGTTTCCTGGTGAGTGACCTTTTCCAACTCATCCAGGGAGCGTTTCTTTTCGTCCTCGCTGATCTTTTTATCTTTCTCCAGTTTCTCCACCGCTTCCTTCAGATCCCGGCGGACATTGCGCACCGCGGTGCGGTGGTTTTCGAGAACTTTGTGGAGATGCTTGACCAGGTCCTTGCGGCGCTCTTCGGTCAGCGACGGTATGGGCACGCGCAGCACTTTTCCGTCGCTGGAGGGGTTCAGCCCCAGGTCGGAAGTGCGGATGGCCTTGTCAATCATGGCCACCGCGCCGGGGTCCCACGGTGAGATCAGGATGGAGGTTGCCTCGGGCACGCTGAGCGTGCCGAGCTGGTTGATGGGCATGGGAGTGCCGTGGTAATCCACGCGAATGTGGTCGAGCAGGGCAACGTTGGCCCGCCCGGTGCGCAGGCTGGCCAGCTCTTTGCGGAAATCCTCGACTGCCTTTTCCATCCGCGTGCGCGCCTGCGCCAGCGCGTCCTTGGTGTTTGCAATCGTGCTCATGCGCTCCTCGCCTCCCGCTCGGCCGGCGCCGGGTTCCGCGGCGCGCGCTTCTGCGTTATGCCGCGCAAACCGTCGAGCCGACTTTTTCGCCCATCACCACGCGCTGCAGGTTTCCCGGCACGTTGAGGTTGAAGACGATGATGGGAATCCGGTTGTCCATGCACAGCGAAATGGCGGTGGTGTCCATCACCTGCAGGCCGCGCTGGATCACCTCGAGATAATCGATTTTTTCGAACATGCGCGCCTCGGCCACTTTTTCCGGGTCGGCGTCGTAGATGCCATCCACGCGCGTGGCTTTGAGGATCACTTGCGCCTTGAGCTCCACCGCGCGCAGCGCCGCAGCGGTGTCCGTCGAAAAATAAGGGTTGCCCGTCCCGGCGGCGAGTATGACGATGCGGTTCTTCTCCAGGTGCCGCGTGGCCCGCCGGCGAATGAACGGCTCGGCCACCTGGTGCATTTCGATGGCGCTCATCACCCGCGTGAAGCAGCCCTGCTTTTCGAGAGCGTCCTGCACCGCCAGCGAGTTGATCACCGTGGCCAGCATGCCCATGTAATCCCCGGTGGCCCGCTCGATGCCCAGCTCTTTCTGGCGGGTGCCGCGGAAAATGTTTCCGCCGCCCACCACCAGCGCCACCTGCACGCCCAGGTCGGCTACGTCCTTCACTTCACGCGCAATGGAAGCAACTGTCTCGGCATGGATGCCGAAACCCTGAGGTCCCTGGAGTGATTCACCGGAAAGTTTCAGCAGGATGCGCTGGAACTGGGGCACGCGGCGCGGAGCTTCAGCCGCGTGGGTCCCCTGCGTGGTCGCCATGGTCGGTCTTTCTCCTCAAGGGCCCAGCAGCCGGCGCAAGGAGGCGCACACCGGCGCGACAGGAAAAGAAAATCATCCCTGCCGGGGGTTACCGGGTGGAATTCTAGCAGATAAGCTATTTGGGTGACAGGACAGGCTCTTGCGGCTCGGACCCCGCGTCGGCGTCCGCCTGTCCGGGTGCCGCGGCGCCCGAAGTCGCGCCCACCTTGAAGCGCGAGTAGCGCCGCAGGGAAATGTTCTCGCCCACTTTGGTGACCATTTGTTCGATCAGTTCGCGCACCGTGATCGATTCATCCTTGATGAAGTGCTGCTCGTAGAGGCAATTCTCCTCGCAAAACTTTTCCAGCTTGCCCTCCACGATCTTGTCGACGATGTGCGCCGGCTTGCCGGTCGCGAGGGCCTCCTCGCGGTAGCTGGCCCGCTTGCCTTCCAGCACATCCGTGGGGATCTCTTCGCGGCGAACGAAGCGCGGGTCCAGCGCAGCCACGTGCATGGCCAGGTCGTGGCACAGTTTCTGGAAATCATCAGTGCGCGCCACGAAGTCGCTCTCGCAGTTCACTTCCACCAGCACACCAATGCGCCCGCCGGCATGGATGTAGCTTCCGATGGCGCCCTGACTGGCCGCCCGCTGCGCTTTCTTCGCTGCGGCCGCCTGGCCCTTCTTGCGCAGGACGTTGATGGCCAATTCCAGGTCGCCTTCCGCCTCGACCAGCGCGGAACGGCAATCGCCGAACCCGGCGCCGGTGCGCTCGCGCAGGGACTTGACCAACTGCGCGGGTATGGGTATGGGGGCTTTCTTGGGCTCAGTGCTCATAGTCGTGGACCGCTACCTCACTTTGGATTCTGTCCGGCGCTCGGGGTGGTCCGCTTCAGCACCACCGGAAATGCTGGGAATCCGAAGGAGCCCCGGAAGAATTGCTCGGCTTCGGGGCCCGGGACTCCGCCCGGGAAGGGCGGTCAGCTCTTGACCTCTTCTGCCGCCGGCGCGGGGACCTCGGCGGGGGTGAGGACCTCGGCAGGCGTCAGGACCTGGGTGGGGGCGAGGACCTCGGTGGCCGCAGCTGGCTCGAACGCGTTTTCGACGAAGTAGCCCTCCGGCTTCTCGTATTCGTCGTAGGCGGTGGAATCTACCACTGGCGCGCTCTCTTCCGCTGTGCCGCCGGCAGGGGAGGCCTCGGCGGACTTCTGCGCTTCGATCTGCGCTTGTTCGTACTGCGCGCGGCCCTCGATAACCGCGTCGGATATTTTCGAGGTGAACAGCCGGATGGCGCGCAAAGCATCGTCATTGCCGGGGATGATGGCGTCCACCAGGTCGGGGTCGCAGTTGGTGTCCACGATGGCCACTACGGGGATGCCCATCCGCCGCGCCTCGCGCACGGCAATGTCTTCGCAGTTCGAATCCACCACAAACAGCGCGTCGGGCAGCGCGGCCATTCCTTCGATGCCCTCCAGGTTGGCCAGCAGGTGCTTCAGCTCGCGGTCCAGCCGCGCCGCTTCTTTCTTGGAGAGCTGGGCCATGCGCCCGTCTTCCTGCATGGACTTGAGCTCGCGCAGCCGCTTGAGCGATTTCTGCAGAGTGGCCCAGTTGGTCAGCGTCCCGCCCAGCCAGCGGTTATTTACAAAATGCATGGTGCAGCGCTTGGCTTCTTCCGCCACCGCTTCCTGTGCCTGCCGCTTGGTGCCCACGAACAGGATGGCGCGGCCCTGCGCGCTCAACTCGGTGACGTAGCGCGCCGCCTCGCGGAACATCTTCAGGGTTTTCTGCAGGTCGATGATGTGAATGCCGTTGCGTTCGCCGAAGATGTATTCTTTCATCTTCGGGTTCCAGCGCCTGGTCTGGTGGCCAAAGTGGACTCCGGCCTCCAGCAACTCCTTCATCGAAATTTCGACTGCCAATGTACCTCCCATTAAAGTCAGGACGAGTATTCCCCGCAAGGGGAAACTGTCCCCTGCCGGCACCTTGCCGGCCGTGAATTTGCCCCGGCGGTTGCCCGCCGGGACAGAGACCTTTCCGCTAGCGCTTGCTGTACTGGAAGCGCTTGCGCGCGCCTTTCTGCCCGTACTTCTTGCGCTCTTTCATCCGCGAGTCGCGCGTCAGGAAACCGTTCTTACGCAGGCGCGGGCGCAACTCGGGGTTCATGATCTGCAGCGCGCGGGAAAGCCCCATGCGCACCGATTCGGCCTGCCCGGAAACTCCGCCGCCCTTCACGGTGCAGAGCACATCCACTGTGCCCTCGACTTCCGTGAACTTCAGCGGCTCGCTGGCGATGATGCGCCAGGCAATGTTGCGGAAATATTCTTCGATGGCGCGCCCGTTCACCGTGAACTTGCCGCTCCCCGGACGCAAAAACACCCGGGCCATCG
The DNA here is from genome assembly GCA_041485165.1 of Terriglobia bacterium. Taxonomy (GTDB): domain Bacteria; phylum Acidobacteriota; class Terriglobia; order Acidiferrales; family UBA7541; genus JAAFGT01. Next base: position 7,730 of record JBGPJC010000097.1, read on the forward strand.
CTTCTTTGCGGCGCCCGGTGCCGTAGAACGGCCTCTTGGGGTCATACTTCACCGGCGGCGCCGGTGGCTTTGGCGCTTCTTGCTCGGTCACTACCGGGTCAGGTTGCGAACTCAAAAGCCCTCCTCAAAAAGCTCGATGCCGGCGCGGGGACGAACCCGCTGAAAATGTAAAGATGCTACGGCCCCCCGGGCGGAATCACTTCGGAAAACCGCGGCTACAGGGCGAGCGCTTCTGGCTTCTGCCCCGTGTGGCGCTCCAAACCCTTGGCGTCTACGTAGACGCGCAACTTGCGGGCGCGGCGCGCGCGCAGCTTGTTTTTCGGCAGCATGCCCAGCACCGCTTCGCGGATCACCACGTCGGCGTTCTTGGCCATCAGGCGCTTGACGGGGGTTTCCTTCAATCCGCCGGGAAAGCCGCTGTGCCGGTAATAAACCTTCTGCTCGAGCTTGCGGCCGGTGAGCACCACCTGTGAAGCGTTGATCACCACTACATGGTCGCCGCAGTCAAGGTGAGGAGTGTACTGAGGCTTGTCCTTGCCGATCAGAAGCCTTGCTACACGCGTGGCCACGCGGCCCAATACCTTTCCCGCCGCGTCAATCACGTACCAACGATTCCCCGCTTGGATTTCTTCGGCCTCCCGGCCGCTGGGTACATACGTCCGCATCACGCTTAGTCGCACCTTTCCCTATAGAGACAATCCCCAACGGTAATGGAAACTCGCTCATAAGTCAATGACAACGCTTGGCCATGGGCCTACTTCTTCCCCGGACGATAGAGGATTACGCGCACCTTTTCCAGTGTAATCAGGCCGCCTTCCACCATCTGGTCGAGTTTGGGCAGCAGGTTTTCGATGCGCTCGGTGTATTCCACGACTTCGACCACGATGGGCAGGTCCTGCGACAGCCGGAGGATTTTGTCGGTGTGATAGATGCTCGAAGAGCCAAAGCCGCCGACGCCGCGCAGCACGGTCACCCCAGACATGCCCTCGCGCCGCAGCATTTCCACAATCGCCTGGTAGAGCGGCTTGCCTTCCCAGCGGTCCGATTCCCCGATGTGGATGCGCATCAGCGTGCGCTCCCCTTCGAATCGCTCATGCTGCATGGCCCCTCCCGGCAGGCTGCTGCAATACTCGTTTCAGCTTCGTAGGGGCGGCTTTACGCCGCCCCGCCGCGTGTTAAATCGCTCCGCCCACACGCATCCCCGCCAGCACCGCCGCCAATCCGCCAAGCACACTGGCCGCAACGTAGGTCATAGCGCTGCGCCATTCCCCGTCTTGCAACATGCGCACTGTTTCCCAGCCGAAGGTGGAAAAAGTAGTGAACGCGCCGAAGAAGCCGATGGTGATGCCCGTCCGCAGCTCAGGGGGAAAGCTCAGGTGGCCCAGGGCATAGGTGCCAATGGCGCCCAGCAGGAAGCATCCGAGAAGGTTGACGGAGAGGGTGCCAAAGGGAAACGCCGCCTTGGCGCGGTGTTGCACCCAGCCCTCCATGGCGTATCGCGCCAGCGTGCCGGCCGAGCCGAAAGCAATCAGCAAAAGGATTACGCGCACGTTTGTTCCCTTTCCTGGCATCCCCTACCCGCCAACAAAAAAACTCCTGGCCGCGTCCTGCGCCAGGAGTCATCAGCCCGCCGGAAATGTTTCGCAGCGAGCGGTTTCGGTGAACTCCATCACCGGCCGATTTTCAGGGAGTATACCGCAGGTGGAGCACCCCAAGAATTCGTCCAGAGGGAAATCGTAGCGCCGGCAGGCTGCCGGCGCTACGGGTAAGTCTCAAAACCAGTTGTGGCCGCGGGCTAGTCCCCGTGGGCGGAGCGCGTCTTATCCGCTTCGCCCTCGCGGATGATCTCGATCGAGCCTTTGAAGTAGGCGCCGTCCTCGATCATGATCCGCGCGGTGGAAAGGTCGCCGACCACCGAACCGTCCTTCTTGATCTCGATGCGGTCGCGGCCGCGGAGATTGCCCTTCACACTGCCATAGACCACGATCTCCCGCGCCACCAGGTCCGCGCTGACGCGCGCCGAAGGCCCCACGGTGAGCTTGCGCTCCTCCAGCGTCACGGTCCCCTCGACGCTGCCGTGCAGCTCGAGGTCTTCGTTCCCGGTGATTTCTCCCTTGATGTGCAGGCTTGGTCCTACACGCGCAAGCGCTCCGCCCGGCACTGGGGCCGGACGAGGTGTCTCTACGGGAATCGGGCTCATGATCTCATCCTCCAATACTTGCGGTGCCATTCGCGCAGCCGTAGCCGTTGCGGCTCCGGGCGTTGTGACCGTGGCCGGCCTGCCTGGTAGTGCTTCCGTCTTTTTGTCGCCCCACATAATGCCTCCTCCACCCATCGGGATTTAGAATGATGCGGGCTGAGCGGGGCTGGGGGAACTTGAATGTATTCCCGCAAGGGCTTGCGGGCAAGAAAAAAATCAGCGAGGTGTCCCAGGACAAACCGGGAACGATTGCAGATCAAACTGACGCCCGCGGCCGGTGCCGCCAGGGCAATCAATACTTGCGCAGAACGCCCAGGACGCGCCCCTGTATCTTGACGTCCACCGCAGGCAGGATGATGGGATCCATCTCCGAGTTGGCGGGCTGCAAACGGATCTTTCCCGCGGCTTCCCGGTAGAAGCGTTTGAGCGTGGTTTCCTCCCCGGAGACCAGGGCCACGACGATCTCGCCGTTGTTGGCCACCTGGGTGGGCTCGACAACGATGTAGTCGCCGTTCAGGATGTGGTCCTCGCGCATGGATTCGCCCTTCACCTGCAACACAAATACGTTTTTCGAGCGGGTGAAGTCTGAGAGGCTGATGGTCTCGCGGTCCTCGACCGACTCCAGCGGACGGCCAGCGGCGATACGCCCCAGCAGCGGCAGTTCGGTCGCAGCCCGATCCATCACCTGCGCCTTCACCGAACGGGGAAGTTGCAACACCTCGATGGAGCGGCTGCGGTTGTAGCCCCGGCGGATGAACCCTTTGCGCTCCAGCGTGGCGATGTGTTTGTGGACCGTGGCCAGCGAGGCCAGCTTGAGCCCGCGGGCAATCTCTTCGTAGCTCGGGCCGTAACCTTTCTTGTTCTGGAAGCTCACCAGGAAGTCGAGGACCTCTTTCTGGCGCTTGGTCAGTGTCATCTTTGCTCTCCCGGCTGGGCTACCGGTCGGACGGTCGAGGCCATCCTAGGCGAATCAAAGGCGAAAGTCAAGCGAGCGACAGCAGCGAATTGCTTCCCTCGGCCCGCGGCTGGGGCAGGCAACCAGCTTTATTTCTTGTCTTTCAGTTTGAGCTGGCTCTTATTTTCTTCGAGGAACGCCCGCAGCCCATCGCTGGCCTCGAGCAGGCGGATCCACTGCTCGTAATACAGTGTCACCGGGAAGCGGCCGAGCCCGTACACGCTCACGCCGCCCTTTTCGCCGACTCTGAACTCCAGGCCGGCGCTCTTCTTCGCGCCAACTTGTTTCTCCAGCGCCGCGATGCGCGCCATCATTTCTTCCTTGCTTTGTTCCGGCATAGGCAGCTCCCCTTGAGGGCACCGATGAATCGCGAACGATCGGTGATTCTAGCTCGAAATGACGGTCGTAGGGGCACGCCTCAATCTTTCCCCAATGACGATCGTAGGGGCACGGTCCCGCTGCTGCGGGATGCCCCTACAACCGCGCCTCAATCTTTCCCCGTAGTGAATGCTATAGCAAGCAGCGCTTGTTGCTCCAGTTCGTGCGCCTTGGCCGACCCCGTCGCCGGGCTGGCGCTGGCCGAGCGCTTGACCGTGCGCACAGGTTTTCCTCCAGCGAGCCGCTGCAAACGCGGGAAAACGAAAAACAGCGCACCCATGTTGGCCGGCTCTTCCTGCACCCACAAAATGTCTCGCGCGTTGGGGTGCGCCTCGAGCGCCTCGGTCAGCTCCTGCTCCGGGAACGGATAGAGCTGGTCGAGAAGCACAATTGCTGTCGAAGAATTCCCCAGCCGCTTGCGCTCCTGGCGCAGTTCGTGGCCGATCTTTCCTGTGGCCACCAGGACCCGCTTCGCGTCCTGCACCTCGTGGTCGCGCAAGACGGCGCGGAACCGGCTGCGCGAAAACGCCTCGATCGGCGAACTGGCGTCGGGATGGCGCAGCATGCTCTTGGGGGTGAAGACCACCAGCGGCTTGCGCCACTTGCGCAGCGCCTGCCGCCGCAGCAGGTGGAAATACTGCGCGGCATCGGAGGGCTGGCAGATTTGGAAATTGTCGCGCGCGGCCAAATGCAAGTAGCGCTCGATGCGCGCGCTGGAATGTTCAGGCCCCTGGCCCTCGTAGCCGTGGGGCAACAGCATCACCAGGCCAGAGAGCAAGCCCCACTTGTCCTCGCCCGCGGCGATGAACTGGTCAATGATCACCTGCGCGGCGTTGGCAAAGTCGCCGAACTGCGCCTCCCAGATCACCAGCATCTCGGGATAGTCGCGGCTCACGCCGTACTCGAAGCCCAGCACAGCGGCTTCGGAAAGCGGTGAATTGAAGATTTCGCACCACGCCTGGCCCTGGCCCAGGTGTTCGAGCGGCACGTACTCCTCTTCCGTATCCGTGTCCACCAGCGCGGAGTGGCGCTGGTTGAAGGTGCCGCGGCGCGTATCCTGGCCGGTGAGGCGCAGGGGAACGCCTTCGGCCAGCAGGATGGCAAAGGCCATGGCCTCGGCCATACCGAAATCCACGGGCCGTGCGCCGCGCGACATTTCCGCGCGCTGCTCGAGCAGTTTCTTCACCTTCGGATGGATGTGGAAACCGGCGGGATACCGCGTGAGAACGGCGCCCACGGCCTGCAACTGTTCAGCACTGACCGCAGTGGCGACTTCCATCTCGGGCTTGTAGCGCCCGCCGAAATAGGGATCCCAGTAGGCGGGCAGCTTGCGCATAGAGGGAATCTTGGCGAATTTTCCGGCTTCCTTCTGTTCCGCGTCCAGGGCCTCGCGGACGCGCGCCACGACGGGTTGGGCATCGAGGCCGCAGCGTTGGGCATAGAGCTGCCAAGTTACGGGGCGCTCCTTGATGCGGCGGTAGAGCACGGGCTGGGTGATGGTGGGGTCGTCCACTTCGCTGTGGCCGTGGCGGCGGTAGCCGACCAGGTCCACAACCACGTCGCTGGAAAATGTGACGCGGTATTCCGCGGCCAGCGCAGCGACGCGGGCCACGGCATCGGGGGCCTCGCCGTTGACATGGAAAATAGGTATCGGCGCGCGTCGCGCCACGTCCGAGGGGAAGGCGGAGGTCTGCAAGTCGCTGGGGGCGGTGGTGAAAGCGATTTGATTGTTGACGATCACGTGGAGCGTGCCGCCTACGGAATAGCCGCGCAGCGCTCCCATGTTGAGCGTCTCGGCCAGCACGCCCTGCCCCGCGAAGGCGCCGTCGCCGTGGAGGACGATGGGCCACACCTGGCGCTTGCCTTCGCTTCCAGCGCGCAACTGTTTGGCGTAGGCGCGGCCCACCACCACCGGGTCCACAAATTCCAGGTGGCTGGGGTTGGAGACCAGGTGCACGCGCAGCTCGTGGCCATTCCCGGCGCGGAATTCGCCCGTCGCGCCGCGGTGGTATTTTACGTCGCCGGCACCCAGCACGCTGCGCGGGTCCACGTCTTCAAAGCTGGCAAAGATTTCCGCCGGCCGCCGGCCCACGGTGTGCACGATCACGTTGAGCCGGCCGCGATGGCTCATACCGATGAGCACGTGCTCGCCGCCGAGTTTCGCGGCGGTTTCCAGCACCTCATCGAGAAAAGGGATAAGCGAGCAACTACCCTCGAGCGAAAAGCGCTTGGCGCCGGGATAGCGCGCCTGGATGAACTGCTCGAAGACTTCGGCGGAGACGAGACGTTCCAGGACTCTGGCTCGATCCGGTGCGGGCGTGGGGCCTTCCATACGCTCTTCGATCCAGCGACGCCGCTCCGCATCCAGGATATGGGCAAACTCGACCCCGATGGTGCCGCAGTAAAAACCCCGCGCCGACTGCGCCGCTTCCCCGGTGACCTCGAGTTCGGGAATGACCGGATGCTGGAGAAGCCCCAGCGGATCAATGTCCGCCAGGAGGTAACCCCAGCGGCGAAAGGCGTCGAAGACTTGCGTTCTTTGTTCGGTCAGTGTGGGCATCGTCCCGGCTGGACCAGCAGATGCATCGGAAACGCCTATCTTGCCATAACTCCGCCGCCACTGCCCACCAGCCCAGCCTCTCTGGCGGCCTGGCGGTTGGCAGCGCAGAGGTTTCAAGATAAGCTTGGCTATTCAGGATAGCCGATGAAGAAACTCATTCTCGCTCTTGCGACAATCATCGTTCTCGCAGGGGTTTGTGTAGCCCAGACCGCACCCAAAGATATTTCATCTGTTGTTGCAGCGGGTAAGGTCAACGCTAACCGATACGAAAACGCGTATTTCGGGCTGACTCTGGCGGCAGACGATGCCGACTGGAAGGCTCCTTCGTTCGTTAATGTAGAAGGTCGGCGAGCGCGGTTAGTCGATGCTTTCTCGAAATCGGCTATCTGGGAGAAAATCTATACATTCTCGATTCTGGCTGACTTGCTCTCAAACCACCCACAACTAAAGTCCACGACTCAGTACGTGCGAAGTGTAAGGCACCAACTGGAACGAGAAGGGTTACAAACGATACGCGAAGAGTTCCCAATCGAAGTGTCTGGGATTCCATTCACAGGGGCTGTCCTGAAGGAGAGTTATGATGGTGGTCGAGTGCATGTGAGGGGCATGTACAGCACCTTCATGAACGGATACATCCTCACTCTCGACGTGACAGCACCTAGCGAAGAACGGTTACAGCAGTTGGTTTCAAGTATGGTCAAGTTCAAGCCGCAACCGAGGCCTTGAGTCCCGGCTTTCGCGCTTACCTCGCCGATTGCTGTCCCAATACCCCCATCCCACCAGCGAGATTCTCTGGCCTATAACCCGAATCCGGAAGCTGACCCACCACCCGCTGTCGGGCAAAAATGGAAACGGCGCCTGCCTGATTCCGGGCGCCGAGTTGCTTCAAGATCTCTGTTGGGAGCCGAGCTGGCCTACTTCACTTCCCAGGTATCCCCGGCTTGCAGCAATTTGGCGAGATCGCCCGGGCCGCGCTTGGCAATGACGTCCTTGATCTGCTGGTTCATCACGTCTTCGTAGCGCGGCAGGTCGTCCCAGGCGCGGAAGAGGCCGATGGGCGTGGGGAATCCCGGCCGGTGCTCCATGTGCGAGAGCAGGAACGCATACGACGGGCGCGGGTGATGCGCATCGTGGACCACGAGATCAGCCTCAGCGATGCCGTTGCCGAGCTGCACGACCTCGATGTCGCCGTCGGACTTGCGGCGGATTCCTTTCTCGCGGTTCTTGCCGAAGACCAGCGGCTTGCCATGTTCGAGCTGGATCACGTGCTCGCTGCGCGCCTCTTTTTCGGTGA
>JBGPJC010000098.1:0-15091 GCA_041485165.1 Terriglobia bacterium
CGCCAGCAGCAGGACGATCTCAAGAAACAGCAGGAGCTCAAAAAGCAGCAAGACGCCGACCAGCAACGCCAGGTTGAGCTTCGCAAGCAGGGTGACAAACAGCGCCAGCAGCAGGACGAACTCAAAAAACAACAGGACCTCAAGAAGCAGTCGGAACTCGACCAGCAGCGCCAGGATGAGCTTCGCAAGCAGGGTGGTAAGCAGCGCCAGCAGCAGGACGAACTCAAGAAACAGCAGGAGCTCAAGAAACAGCAGGAACTCGACCAGCAGCGCCAGGATGAGCTTCGCAAACAGCAAGAGAAGCAACGCCAACAGCAGGAAGAACTGAAGAAGCAACAAGATCAGCAGCGCCAGCAGCCCCCGAAGTCGCAGCCACCTGCAGGGCAGCAGCCCCCGAAATCGCAACCACCTTCAGGACAGCAGCCGGACAAGCAGAGCAAGGACCAGGCCGAAAAGGATAAAAAGAAGAAGGAACAGGAACAAAAGGACAAGGAGAAGAATCCGCCCAAGCCGCCGGCAGCTTAACCCCGCGGAGCGGGCTTGAAATCAGGACGCCGCGCGCCCCTCAGCGCCGGTTCCAATCCAGCTTTCGGCGCGGGGCGCCGAAGCGGGCTTCGCGCGCGTAGACCAGAAAAGCTCCTAACTGCGCGCTCGCGTCGCTGTAACCCTGAAGGATGGCAGCACGGGTAAGCGCGATGCTGAAATCAAGCGAAGAGCCTGGCAGGGGTTCGGGCGGGCAGATGGCAATGGCCTTGATATAGCGGTAGCTTCGCGCGCCCAGCGAGATTTCTACTTCCTCGGGGCGCAGGCCCAGTTCCTCGGCCGCCCTCTCGCAAGCGGCGTTCATGTTGGCGGAAAAGCGCAGATCGTACAGCAGATTTTGCCGCATCAGGATATCCAGGGCGGAGATCCCCACGTCCACAAAGGTGCCCATCACGTTTCTCCGGTTGCCCATGGTGTCCATCATCACCAGGAAAACAACGTCAGCCCCCAGACGCACGGCGGGTCGCAGCGGCTGATTGGTGCAAAGCCCGCCGTCGGAGTACCAGCGGCCGTCAATGCGGATGGGCTCGAAGGCGATCGGAAGAGCCGACGAGGCCACTATCGCTCCGATCAGGTCCCGCGTCTCGCAGACGAACTCCTTCACGAAATTCTCATCCGCCCCGGGGTCAGAAGCCAGGACTGCGGCGGACACATTGGCGAAGAATCGCGCCGTGCCTTTTTCCAGGTCGGTCACCGTGATAAGCACGCGCATGGGGGAAGCCCGCAGTTTGTCCTCTGAAAGGCGGCGACGCAGGAAGCGCGCGCGCTCAAAATTCGGGAATAGGCCGGGGCGCAGCGGCAAACGGATGATCCGGTGGAAAATATTGCTGAGCGGCCCACGCCACAGATTCCGCGTCACTACCACCAGCAGCGTCCCGCCAACGATCAGCGCAGCGGCCAGCGGGTGAACCCTCAGCAGCTGCGGGAAGAGGGAAAAGAAATGGAGGGCGAACAGCGTCCCGATCAGGAATCCCCATATCACGACATTGGCCACCAGGGAGAGGGTGGCCTTGCGCGCGTCCACTTTCCACGCCTTCCGCTGAAACAGGTGGCCGATGACGTAACCAACGTAGGGCAGGCGATCATAGAAAAGCATCACGGTCAGCCCGGCTACGCCGAGCGCGCCCCAGGTAATCGCCGGGTGGGCCAGATTGAGCACGTAGCCGCGAGCCTTGAGGGAGTCGGCGATCAAATTCCCGAAGCCAGCCGAGGCCGTCACCAGGCCGCCCAGCATCCACGCGTAGCGGGTCCACTCGATGCCCACGGCCTGCGGCGTTACCTCCATCCATCTTTCGATCACCTCCTCGGCGTTGCCGACCAGGGTGTTCGAGGAGGCCGCAAAACCCGCGGCATTGACGCTGCCCACCGACGTCGCCGTGAGGATGTGGGTGGGCAGCTTCGCGTCCTGAAAAGCCAGCAAGGCTCCTGCTTCGTAAGCGCCGCGCGCCCCGCCTCCGGAGAGTGCAACAGCTACACGCCCGGTAAACTGTTCCCAGACTTTAGCGGCGCCCGCGGCTTCCATGTGCGCGCAGAACGCGGCACGTACTTCGGCCAGTTCCGGGATGGAGTCAAGGGCGGACATGCTGGCGGGATTTTTTCATTCTGGCGCAGGACAAGTCAACTGCGGACTCGCTCGCAGGCCGGGACCCTGCGGATTGCCGGGAAGGCAATGGTTGCGGGCTGGAATTGACGGCTGCGCTGGCACACGCCTAGAATACCAGGACACATTCGTCGATTGGCCAGCAGCGGACGCGCCAGATCGGCGACCGAACAGTTTGCGATGAGAGGCACGGCTTGCGCGAAGTGCTTGCGATGTCCGATCAGCAGTCAGACGCCCCGCTTCGTTACCAGGTCGTAGTGATCGGCTCCGGATTCGGCGGAGGCACGGTTGCGCTCAGGCTTGCCCAGGCGGGCAAGAAGGTGCTGGTATTGGAGCGGGGTCGTCGTTGGCGCGGGAAGAACTTGACCCCGCGAGACGGCGACCCCGCTGCTACTCCGTTCCCTCAGATCGGAGAATCACATTTTTTCTGGGGAAGCCAGATTTGGCACCCCAGCCGCGAGCGCCTGGGCCTGTTCGAGCTGCGTCAGATGCTCAACTTGCAAGGCGTTGCTGCCGCCGGCGTCGGCGGTGGTTCACTGGTATGGGGAAACGTCGCTATCGAGGCGCCCGAGAACGTTTTTCGCGCCGGCTGGCCTGGAGATATCACCCACGAGGTCTTACAACCCTACTTTCGCAAGGCTGCAGCGTATCTTCTTCCTTCGTTTGTTCCTGGCGTGCCGGGAATCCCCAGCGAGAATAATCGCAGAGTGACTCGTTCCGAGATCCTCAAGGCTGCCGCTGAGAAAACCGGGAAGAAGTGGCAGCCGGTACGGGTCGCGGTTAACTTCGGTGATGAAGCAGCTCCGCATGCCAACGGTCACGGCCACGCGCGCCAGCTCGGATGCAACTATTGTGGGCTGTGCTCGGCGGGATGTCCGCAGAATGCCAAGAATACCGTGGACATTACTTACCTCGCAGAAGCCGAGGCTCTCGGAGCCGAGGTGCGCCCGCTCACGGAAGTAACTCACCTCGAGTCGCACAACGGAACCCATCGCATCCATTTCAGGCGCTATGAGCTCGATGGCAGCCTCGCCGAACGCGGCTCCATCAGCTCACACAACGTGGTGCTTGCCGCTGGAACATTTGGCACAACCGAGCTGCTTCTGCAGTCCAAGGCCCGCGGCGGACTGCCGGGAATCAGTAAAGCGCTGGGGACACGGTTCAGCGTCAACGGAAATGTCCTGAGCGGCGCGCTTCGCAGGGATGCCACTGAAGATGAGATAGCAAAACTAGATACCAACAGCGGACCGGCCATTGGCTCGATGATCGACTGCGGCAGCTTCGCCATCGAGGACTTCGCCAATCCCACCTGGACCGCGGGTATGATTGGCGGTTCCAACTTCCGCCGCGTATGGTCATTCCTGCGTGCTCTGGCGGGACACCCGGCGGGGGCGGAGACGATGCGCAAGCAAGCGAAAGACCTCCTCGTCTATATCGGCGTGGGACGCGACGAATCGCGGGGCCGGCTTAAGCTCAATGCATTTGGCAGTCTCAGCCTCGACTGGCCGGGCGGCATCAATAGCGACCCCGTTGTGCGTCTGCTGCACCAAACCATGGCCGAGCTAGCGCACGCTCAGGGCCGCGAGTATGTGCCTAACGTCTTCTCAATTTTCGATCGGCCGCTGACCTACCACCCGCTCGGCGGGTGCCCGATGGCTGATACCCAGGATAGCGGTGTTGTGGATTCCTGCGGGCGAGTTTTTGGTTACCGCGGTCTCTACCTTGCCGACGGTTCTGTGATCCCGACCGCAGTCGGGCGTAATCCGTCCTTCACCATCGCCGCGATCGCCGAGCGCATCGCGGAACGGATGATCGACTCGATTGTGTAGCAGGCAGCTCCGCCCAGTGCTTTTCGAAGGACCGGCTGACTTCAGGGATTCTGCCGATACATTGGATCGTAGTCCCGCCGATTGCGATACCGAAACCGGGTTTCTTGCTATACTCCCGCTATCCTTCGTGAGGACTAATCGAGGCTGATGGCCGCGCTGAGCCAACAAGAGCAGAAACCTTCTCGCCGCGGTTTGTTCCTCCTCGGGGGTCTCGCACTTGCCGCGTGCATCCTCACCGCGATTTTCATGTTCCCTGCCAGGAAGCGCTCCGCCGCAGATTCTCCGCCGGCTCCACGGCGGGAGCTGGGTGTGGGCTGCCTGGGGCGGATCGAGCCCGAAGATGGCGTGCTTGAAGTGGCCGCGCCGTATTTTGCCGCACGCCCCTCGGTGGTCACGCAGGTTCTGGTCAAACAAAACGAATGGGTGAGCGCAGGCCAATCGCTCGCTGTCCTGGACGGCCGTGCCCCCAGCCAGGCTGTATTGCGGCTCAGCGAAGCGCGCCTGCGAGTGGCCCGCAGCCACCTCGAGCGGGTGAAAGCAGGGGAGAAGTCGAGCGATATCGCCGCCCAGGAAGCGGAAGTCTCCCGTCGCAAAGCCGAGCTGGCCAATGCGGAGACCGAATACGGCCGGGCGGAGCGGCTGTTCGCGAAGCAGGACTACACTGTGGTTGAGCGCGATGACCGGAAGTTGGCCTTCGAGCGCGCCAGCAAGTCGCTGGACGCCGCGCGCCAGAAGCTGGCCAGTCTCGCTGAAGTGCGTCAGACCGATCTGGCCCTGGCGAACGCCGAGGTTGAAGCAGCGCAAGCCGAAGTGAACCGCGCCCGCGCCGAACTCGATTTGACCCTGGTTAAGGCGCCGGTGGCCGGACGCATCCTGCGCATCCTCGTCCACGCCGGGGAGCAAGCCGGAGGCCGCGCCGTCCTTGAAATGGGGAAGACCGAGCGCATGTTCGTGTCCGCGGAAGTCTACGAGACCGACATCGCCAGAGTTCGCCTCGGGCAGCGCGCGGTGATCTCCAGCGACCTTTTTCCCGGGCAGCTGACCGGCCGCGTCTCGGAAGTCGGCACCCAGATCACCAAGAGCGAAGTTCTGCCGCTCGACCCGGCGGTTTTCTCCGATGCCCGCATCGTCAAAGTGAAAATCCGCATGGACGATAGCCAGGCGGTGGCCGGATTGCTCAACGGGAAAGTGGCCGTGCGGATCGAGCCGTAGCAGTTTGCTGTTTCGCCCGCCTCCGGGCGGGCACACCGCGGAGGATGCCGGCCGCATGACCACCGTTCCACTCGCCTGGCGCCAGCTCACCTGGGAGAAAAGCCGCCTCGCCGCCGCGCTTGCCGGGATCGGCTTCGCTGTCGTGCTGATGCTGATGCAGCTCGGATTTCAGTCCGCGCTGTATGTTAGCTCGTTGCTCTTCCATTCCAGCTTGCGCGCCGAGCTCGTTCTGATCAACCCGCAGTACGAATACCTGGACCAGCCCAAGAGCTTCACCGAACGCCGGCTCTACCAGGCGTTGGCGGTGGACGGCGTGCAATCGGTGGTTCCCATCTATATGGGCCTGGCCATCTTCAAGAACCCGGAAACGCATGCCGAGCACAATATACTTGTGATTGGTTTCAAGCCGCGTCTGGGTGTGCTCGACGTGCCTGGCCTGGACGAAAACCTGGCCCTCCTCCGGCAGCCTGACGTGGTCTTGTTCGACTCCATGTCCCGCCCCGAATTCGGCCCCATCCCCCGGATGTTTCAGCGCGACGGCCACGTCACCGTCGAGGTCGCCCGCCATTCGGTGGAGATCGCCGGACTGTTCCGGCTGGGGACCTCGTTCGGCGCGTTCGCCAACCTGATCACCAGTGATGTGAACTACCTTCGTCTGCTCAGAAGACCGCCGGCCGGAGAGGTAAACCTGGGGCTGGTCCAACTCAAGCCGGGCGTATCGGTGGAACAGGTGAAAGTGGATCTGCAAGCCCTGCTCCCCAACGACGTGCAGGTGGTCACCCGCGCCGAGCTGATTGACATCGAGAAGGAATACTGGGCGGTGCACACCCCCATCGGTTTTGTCTTTACCTTGGGCCTGATCATGGGGCTGGTCGTCGGCGCGGTGATCGTTTACCAGATCTTGTACACCGATGTTTCCGACCACCTCCGCGAGTACGCCACCCTCAAGGCCATGGGCTATTCGGATCGCTATCTCCTGTCGGTCGTGCTTCGGCAGTCGCTCACGTTATCCGTGCTCGGCTATCTGCCTGGTCTGTTGATCGCCCAGGGCCTGTATGTCGTGGCCAAACGCGCCACCCTGCTGCCCCTGGATTTGACCTGGTCGCGCATCCTGTTCGTCTACCTGCTGACCGCCGGGATGTGCGCCACCGCCGCATTCCTGGCCGTGCGCAAACTGCGTGTCGCCGATCCGGCGGATATTTTCTGAGCAAAGGATGACCATGGCCAGCGCTGCAATCGAGCCCCTGATTCGCATTACCGGCGTGAACCACTATTTCGGCGCGGGCGCCCTGCGCAAGCAGATTCTGTTCGACGCTTCCGCCGAGATTTTCCCCGGAGAAATCGTCATCCTCACCGGGCCTTCGGGCTCGGGGAAGACCACTCTGCTCACGCTCTCTGGCGCGCTGCGCTCGGTGGAAGAGGGCAGCCTGCGCATTTTTGGTCAAGAGCTGCGCGGCGCGTCCCGTGGCGATCTGGTGCGCATCCGCGAGCGCATCGGCTTCATCTTCCAGCACCACAACCTGCTCGAGAGCCTCACCGCTTGTGAAAATGTGCAGATGGCGCTGGGCATGGGCGCGCCCCTCCCCGCGGGAGAGGCGCGCAAGCGCTGCGCGGATATGCTCGAGACCGTGGGTCTGGGCCACCGCGTGGACCACTATCCTCACGAGCTCTCCGGCGGGCAGAAGCAGCGCGTGGCCATTGCCCGCGCGCTGGTCCATCGCCCGCAGGTGATCCTGGCTGACGAGCCCACTGCTGCGCTGGACCGTAAATCAGGGCGCGAAGTGGTGGACCTGCTCCACCAGCTTGCCAAATCGCAGGGCTGCGCCATCCTGCTTGTAACTCATGACCACCGCATCCTGGATATCGCCGATCAGATCCTCACCCTCGAGGATGGGCGCATCTCCTCCTTCGCCTCCGGGATGGCCGCCGACACCGACCGCATGCTCACTGCCTTCGCCCAGCTCAATCGCAAGGGCGAGCTGGTACGGCACCTCTCCGGCCTGCCGGACAAAGAGTTTCTTACCATGATGGAGAAGATGACCGGGGAATTCGAAGAATTCCTGCGCGCCACCGACCTGGGCAACCATGAGGCGGTGGAGGCGCTCTTCGATCAGGTGCTCGAGGCGGTAACGCAACGCATCCGCGGGCTGCTGGCCGCCGAACGAGCCACCATCTTTCTGGTGGACCGCGATCGCGGCTTACTGGAATCGCGCATCGCCCACGGCGATGGCTCGCGCCCGCTGAGCATCCAGATTCCGCTGGCCACCGGCATCGCCGGGCGCGTGGCCGCTTCTGGCGAGGCGCTGAACATTGCCGACCCCTACAAACATCCCGACTTCAATCCCGATGTCGACCGCCAGACTGGCTACCGCACGCGCAGCATTCTGTGCATGCCCATCCTCGACCGCCACAAGGAAGTTTTTGCCGTGGCCCAGCTCCTCAACAAAATGCAAGGCGAGTCGTTCTCCGCCCGCGATGAGGAGATGTTTCGCGAAGCAGCGGCTCCACTAGGTCTCATCTTGGAGAGCAGCCTGCGCCTGGCGCGCAGCCGGGAAGGCCAGCGGCCTCACGGCACTCCATCGGGTACAGCAAACTGAAACTTCGCAAGCGCGGCCGCCTATCGCTGCCGCCGGCCCCTGAAAAACCGGATTGCACCGCCGCGCTATGCAGGATTGGCCGGAGGATTCTCTGCGGCCGTCGGAGGATAGATCTTGCAAAGCACCGCGTGCGCCGGCCAGTAGAGCAGCACGGAGATCAAGAGGAGGATGAACGCCATGTGCACCGGGGGCGGTCCCCAGGCGCGGTGGAAGAACAGATCGGTACGGGAAAAATTCAAGTTTTTCTCCGGGGTGATGAATCGCGACAAAACCAGCACCACGCCGGCTAGAGCTGTCTGCACGGCCCACGCTCGCCGGTCATATCCCACCCGCCACAACACCCACAACAGAAGGACCGGCATCACCAGGTGGTCGCAGGAGAGCAGACGCACCCAGAGTGGATAATGCGTGTCCAGCATGTACTCCGTCCCGCCGATCAGCGACTGTCCGCCTGTAGCCACGCGCCAGGCGAGATCCAATCCCCACAGCGGGCCGATCAGCATCGTGGACACTGCCTGGGTCGAAAGCAGAAGTGAATTTCCCAGCCAGAGACCAGCGCAGGTGAGGATCACTGCAATGTTGCAGAACAGAATCAAGTCCTGAGCGCCCCAGTACACCGAATAGGCTGTCCCCCACACCAGCAGGTAGACAATCGCAGCCCATCGCAGCCTGGGGAACTGAATCGGCCCGGACAATCGCAGTGCCTCCTGCCGCGCGCGATTGTATGCGAGCCCCGCCAAAAATGTCACGCGGACCGGATGTAGGGGCGGGGCTTGCCCCGCCCTTGAGCCCGCAAGAATCACCAGATATTTGTGGAACACAACACCAGGAAATTGCCCGCGCAGATCCCCGAAAACAACAAAAGGCGGCTCGGGCTCTTGGGTGCCCGCGCCGCCTCTTGAGGAGGAGGAGAGAAGCCAGAAGGGTCATGCGCCTTGTGGGGCGCTTAATCCTTTCCAGGTCGCAGAATCCGCAAATCCCGCAACCGGCAAGCCGGCTTGGTCATTAGCCCGGTGCGACTTGCACGCCATTGAGAAGTGCACGAGGTCTTCCGCGGCCCCGGCGCAGCAAGTGGTTGATTGCATGGAACTAACAAGATCATCCAGAGCGGAACAATCGCCCTCCAGGCTGATTATGTGCAAACACTTGCAGTCGCCTTCGGGCCTACTTTGCGTAGCCATAGAGCCAGTCGAGCACCGTCTGATACCAGAGTTGGCTATCCAGCGGTTTCAGAACCCAGTGCCCTTCGTTGGGAAACAGCAGCAGTTTCGACGGCACGCCCTGGCGTTGCAGCGCGGAGAAAAACTCCAGACCCTGCGTGTACGGCACACGGTAATCGAGTTCGCCGTGGATCACCAGCGTAGGCGTCTTATATTTTCCGAATTCCGCGGCGTAGCTGGACGGCGACCACTTGGCATACGACTCTGGGTTGCTCCACGGCGTCCCTCGGAACTCATACTCCTGGAACCACAACTCCTCCGTCGCGCCGAACTGGCTCACCTGGTTGTAGCTGCCGTCGTGGCAGACCAGGGCCTTGAACCTGCCCTTGGCGTGCGAGGCGAACCAGCTCATCATGAATCCGCCGTAAGAACCACCGGCCGCCACCATGCGGTTGCCGTCCACAAACGGGTACTTCTTCAGGACGTAGTCAGTGCCTTCCATCAAGTCGGTGAACGCCTTGCCGCCCCAATCGTCGTTGATCTCATCAACGAATTTCTGGCCAAAGCCGGTCGAGCCCCGCCGGTTGATCATCAACACCACCGCGCCGCGAGAGGCGAACACTTGTGGGTTCCAGCGATAGCCCCACGTGTCCGTCCACATCGTCTGCGGCCCGCCGTGAGCGATCAGGATGAGTGGATACTTTTTGTTGGCATCAAACCCCGGCGGGCGCACCAGCATGGCGTGGATTTCCCGGCCGTCCGAGGCCTGAAAAGTGAATCGCTCTGCTGCGGCGATGTCCAGTGGCGCCAGGATCTCCGCATTCTGCCGCGTGATCTGCCGCATGTTGCTGCCATCGCTCGATGCGGTGAAGATCTCCGCCGGAGCCCGCAAGCTGGCATGCGTGAACACCAACGTGCGGCCATCTGGCGTCAAGCTAAAATCGCCCACCGCGGACGCCTGCACTACTGCCTCCGGATGATTTCCCGGAGCCGCGATCATGCGGAAGATGGGCACCGCCTGCCGGTCCTCCGCGGTGAAGTAGAGCGTCTTGCTGTCCGGTGACCAGACGATGGCCTCCACGCTGCGATCGAAATTCTCGGTGAGATTGGTGTGGCTGCCGGTGGCGCGGTCGTAAAGCATCAGCCGCCAGCGGTCGGCCTCGTAGCCGGCGATGAGCTGTGCGTGGTAGGCGATGGTCTTGCCATCGGGAGAATAGACCGGAGCTCCGTCGAAACCCGGATTGGTGGTAATGCGCTTCGGCGTTGCGCCCCCTGCCACCGCTACAACGAAGAGATCGCCGTTGGTGCTGATGGCTTCATCTTTGTCGGTGTTGGCTGTGAAGCAAAGCTCCTTCCCGTCGGGCGAAAACGCGATAGCCTCCGGGCCGCCCAGCGAGAAAGGCGGCACATCGTAATCGGCCCCGGGTGTCAGGTCGCGCGGCGCGCCCCCGCTCGCATTGACCACGAACAGATGGCCGCGCTTGCCCTCGCTGTACTCGCTCCAGTGGCGGTAGAGCAGCTTGTCGTAAATGCGCGCCTTCACCGTACTCTTCGCGCGATCGCCATCGCGCTTGGCGTTGCAGGCATCGTCGCCGCAATCGGGGTAGACCGCGCTGGTAAACGCCAGCGTCTTGCCGTCGGGAGACCACAACAGGTTGTCGGCGCCACTGGAAAGCCCGCCGAGCCGGGTGGCTTCGCCGCCCTCCACGGAAATTACATAGATGTCGGAGTTGCCCTCGCGGGTGGAAAGAAATGCGATGCGCTTTGAGTCTGGCGACCACTGCGGGCGGGTGTCGCGCTCGCCCCGCGTCAATTGTTTCGCCTCCCCCCCGGCCACCGGCACCAGCCAAATGTCGTGTGCAACGCGGTTCGCGCCCAGGTCCGGCGTCCCCACGCTGTACGCCGCCCATTTTCCATCCTGCGAAATCACCAACTCGGCCAGGCGGTGCATGGAGATCAAATCCTCGAAGGTAATGGCGCGCTTTTGCTGCGCGGCTGCGCCGGCGGCAAAGGCCAGGACGCCAAGGATCGTAATCGCGACGCTCCGCATTGTGCGTGGCATGTTTCCTCCACTAATCCGGCGCGTTCGCCGGCGACCAGAAAGCCCCACATGATTGCACTTCCGCCCAGCATTTCCAAGCCGCAGCCGGAATGTCGCTGGTTTCCTGGAGTGCGGCGGCTTGCCGCCGCGGTTTTCGCCCCCCATTTGCACCCCACTACACTTCCAGCTACACTCCGCGACGCCAACGCCGTCATGCAGCGAGGTTCACCCCGTGAAGAAAAAAATCCTCCGGCTTGTTCTGCTCTTCTTCGTAATCCTTCTCCTCGGCTTCTTCCTTCTCGGCCCATGCATCACCGAAACCCTGATGAATCGCGTCCTGCAACCCCCGCCCTATGCCGTATCGGAAAAAGCCCGCCGGCTCCACAGCAAGCTTCTCGTCGTCGACCTCCACGCCGACTCGTTGCTCTGGGGTCGCGATCTGCTTGCTCGCAGCGGCCGCGCCCACGTCGACATCCCGCGATTGATCGAAGGTGGCGTAGCATTGCAGGCTTTTACTGTCGTCACCAAGGTCCCCTTCGACCTGAACATCGAGCGCAACACCGATCGCAGCGACCAGATTTTCTTTCTGCGCCTTGAGCAGCTTCGCCCGCTCTCCGGCTGGTCCAGTCTCACCGCGCGCGCCCTCGACCAGGCGCAGCGCCTGAGCGATTTCAGCCGCCGCTCGGCGGGACGCTTTGTCCTGATCCGCAGCGCCGCAGATTTGATGAACTACCTCGCGCGGCGCCGCAGCGAGTCCGGCATAACCGCTGGCTTCCTCGGCATCGAAGGCGCCCACGCCCTGGACGGCAAGCTTGAAAATTTACCGGTGTTCTACGCCGCGGGTTTCCGCATGATCGGCCTGACTCATTTTTTCGACAACGAATTCGCCGGCTCGGCCCACGGCACCGTCAAGTACGGCCTCACCGAGAAGGGCAGGGAACTCATTCGCCGCATGGAAGCGAGTCACATCCTCTTGGACCTGGCCCATTCGTCGCCACAAACCATTGCCGATGTCCTGGCCATCGCAACTCGTCCCGTGGTGGTTTCGCACAGCGGCGTAAAGGGCACCTGCGATAACACCCGCAATCTTTCTGACCAGCAACTCCGCGGAATCGCGCGCACCGGCGGCGTTATCGGTATCGGCTACTGGGATACAGCGGTCTGCGGCAAGGACGCTGCGGCAATCGCCCGCGCCATACGACACGCGGTTGACGTCGCCGGCATTGACCACGTTGGCCTCGGCTCGGACTTCGACGGAGCCATCTCCGCCCCCTTCGACACCACTGGCCTGGTCCAAATCACCGACGCGTTACTGACCGCGGGCTTTTCTGAAGTCGAAATCACCAAAATTATGGGCGGTAATTCGCTGCGTCTCCTCGCCGCCAGCCTGTAGCTCAGGTCCCGCCCCGACGATTTTGGTCGGGGCTGACCTGAGGCCTTTCTGCGCCTTTACTGCGGCCTCAAATCACCCTTCCCACCGCCCACGCATAACCATCCGGATCCGCGACGATTGCTTCCCGCCAGCCGTGCGGCTTGTCCTGCGCGGCTTGCAGCACCATGGCGCCCCAGGCGCGCGCGCGCTTCTCGATGGCGTCGGGGTCCACCCCCAGCAGACGCATCTCCGCCCCCAGGCCGCGTCCGCTGGGACTTGCTTGCAAACGAGAAAACCACGGATGCCGGTCGTAAGTGTGGTCGGCATGGACCATGAACTTCAGGCCGTTAATCTCCAGAGCAATGAAGTCCGGGTCGGAATAGACAACGCTTGCTCCCAGAACTTCGCGATAGAATCTCGCCGCGCGCGCGAGGTCGGAGGAGAGCAGGTTCACCGTGAACGGCGGGAGAGAATGTCCGTACTCGTCCGCGGGGATCCAGGATTGTCCAACAAGTTTCTTCATGTCCTACCTTTCACGCCTTTCAACAGGCTTTCCGCCCATCTCCATCGAAGATTTTCCTGATGTTTTCGTAGCCGTACCGGTGACCGGCAGCAGCAACTGCGAGGGATGTTTGCGGTCGTGATACACCGTGATCGTCGCTTTGCGCATCCCCGCGGAATCCGACTCCAACTCGCCGGTTTGCAGGTTGCGGGAGAAGTCCGGGAAAAATGCGGCGGAAATCTGCACGCGCAGGCGATGGCCTTTGAGGAAGCGGTTGCCGGTAAATAAATTCTCAAGCCGCAGCCGGTAGACTTTGCCCGGCTCGAGCAGCTCGCGGCGCGCGCCGCCGCCGGTGCTGGCGCGCACCACGTCAAGCCCCGGGCTCATCAGGTTGAACGCCCCGCCGTCGGGTGCCACATCCAGCAGGCGCACCCACAGGTCCATGTCCGGCGCGTCGCAGGAGAGATAAATCTCCGCGGCGATGCGTCCGGCAACTTCCAGGTCGCTGGTAAGCGGCGCGGAATCGAAAAGCAGCAGATCCTTGTTGCTCTCCAGGCCGCGGTAGTCGTGCGCTCCCGGATGTCCCGCGTAAACGTCGGTCACAGGATCCTCGGGGTCCGAGACAAAGCGGCTGGGGCTTTCCTCCGCCGCCACTGCGGACCACTGCAACCGGCCGCGCGCGCCCGCGGATGCGGGGCCTTCCAGATAAACGGCGGTGGGCTGCCCCTGCGGGGGCCAGGTGTTGGAATCACGCCATACATTGGCGCCCATGACGAAATAGCGCACTGGCTTTTCGTCCTCGCCGCTGTTCGCCACGCCTTTTACATAACGATCCATCCAGCGCAGCACCACTTCGTCGTAGTCAATCGTTGCCGCCGGACCGAACTCGCGCTCGCCGGAGTGCGTCCGCGCGGTCGAATCTACGCCGTGCGTCCACGGCCCGAGCAGGAGCCCCGCGCGCTTGTCGGACTGGTCTTGCCGTGTGGCCAGCAACCCCAGGAAATTTGTCGTAGCGCCTTCCGGGCCGTAGGCTTCATCGTGCCAGCCGGACATGTTGAGCACTGCGGCGCTGACGCGGCCGTATTTGCCGCGGATCTCTGCCCAATCCCACCACGAGTCGGCGGGCGGGTGGCGCAGCCACTCGTAATACCAGGGCGCCACCTCGCGCATGTCGGCAATCGTGCTCAGCGGCAAGTGCGCCGCGATGCGCGCGCGGTTGCGCTCCCAGGCGGCATCGGCTTCCTCCTTCGTGCGCGGGCCGGGGAGGTTCTTCCTGGCGCGCACGTCCGGGGCGATGTTGATCAGGATCCACTCCGGCCAGGAGAGATCGAATGCGCCCCCGGAATAAAAAAAATTCCGCGGCGTGGAGAAAGTCATCGCCGGGACCATGGCCTTGAGGTGCGGCGGGCTTTCGATCGCCGCCAGCCACTGCACCGCGCCGGGATAGGAAAGCCCGAATGTCCCCACCGCGCCGTTCGACCAGGGCTGTTTTGCCGCCCATTCAATGGTGTCGTAGCCGTCGCGCCCTTCGTTGCGGTAGGCGTCGAATTCTCCCTCCGACGCGTACCGCCCGCGGACGTCCTGGATGACTACGGCGTAGCCGCGCGCAACGGCTTTGCGAAAGGTTGAGTATTCCTTCTGCGTGTCATCCTTTCGGTACGGAGTGCGGTACACCAAAGTCGGGAATGGGCCGCCGCTACTCGGACGCAGGATGTCAGCCTTCAGTCCCACGCCATCACGCATGGACACAACTACGTTGCGCTCGGCAACCGAATTTTCTGCCGCTTGCGGAGCAGGCTCGCGGCCGCCCGCCAATAGCAGGATGGAGAGGAGCGCGGCCAAGAAGAGAGATCGCTTCACGACCGCCCAGACTAGCATCGCGGCCGCGCAGCGGACAAGGCGGCAGCTCAGGACAAATTGGCCTGTTCGTGCGGCGGCGTCACGCGATTCCGCGCCCACAACCAATTCAACCCCGCCAGTCCCGCGGTCAGCAGCAGGACTACCATTTCTTTCTTCCCCATGCGGCTGACCAGGACCAGGCCGCACAGCATCCCCAGGGCGCTGAAAAGAAGCCCCCCAGGGATTCGCAGAGAGCGCGGTGGCGCCGTGCGCCGGCGCAGCACCGGCAGCGCGCCGCAGACCATGATGTAGCCGACCAGTCGCGCCACCGCTGACAGCACGGCATTCCATTGAAATGTCGCCGCGAACGCCAGGGCGTATGTCCCCACCGCGAAA